>RGCF01000176.1 GCA_009919265.1 Bacteroidota bacterium
CCGATCCTTAATTCCATCGAAAAACACAAGGTCTTTGGCCATGACGAAGTGGTTTGGGATCAGGCCGCGAGTGATAAGACTTTGATTATCAAGATGCGTTCTCGGCGCGGAAGCCAGGGCTACTGCTCAGGTTGTGTTGAGCGCGCCCGGACCTATGACACCATGAAGCCGCGCCGATTCCAGTTCGCCCCCCTGTGGAGCATCCTTGTCTTCTTGGTATATGCCATGCGACGTATCGATTGTAAAACCATATACAAGTCGTGTAGCGAATTCCGAAAAATATGTAGTATGTCAAGGTTTCAAAATAACGGATTCGAGAGAAATTATAAGGCAATTCGAAAGTATATTTCCGTCGCTTATGGAGGAAGGGGATGACAGTGTTTCATCATTTTTACCATTTGAACACGACCTATATTTTTTAAATCGGATTGAGGAGATGAATGCTATCGTGAGTTTTCAGCAGATTGAAAATATTACATCTACATTGTCAATCATAACAAATCACCGTAATGCTGAAAAGTTAGAACAATATAAGCGGGCGAATGTAATGAAATGTATCGCGTGGTGCGAAAAATACGACATACCTCATAATACACAACATACTTGTTTTCAGTCTACGAATATTTTTCTTCATAAGTCGATGTCCATGTCGATGTCGATGTCGTCTGGAAATATACGATTTGATGTATCGGAACATAAAACAGTCTAAATATATATCAGAATGAAGTATAGCAATATGCAAAGCACACTACAATTCATCGCTGGACAATTGAAAAAACCGAAAGAACGATTTGAGACGATACTTGAACCCCTTCAGGCGTTACTTCAAATCGGGTTTCTTGCTTTTTATCCGATTGGAAGTAAACTGACAATACATAATAATATATTGATGGTTCAGTTGCCTGGATATACGCAGAATGTTCGTAGATGGTATAATAATGACAAGAAAGAGGACGTGTTTTACTTATACAATGTATTCTCTCGGTTCAATAAATTCTATAAATCGGTGCTTGCCAACGGCGGTGGCGAGAATGCTGCCTTGTTTTCATTATTGAATGAACTTGCCAAGACTGGAATAAATAACTTGATAAGAACATATAATCAAACCGATAAAATCCATATTCTTCATACACTTCAAATGTATAAAGGGATGCTCGATAATCCGGATTTGGCACGACGCCTTTCTTCTGCTGCTGCTCCTGCTCCTACAGCTACAGAGAACCATACCCTTACGAGTGGCGTCGGCGATGACGAAGATTTACAATTTCCCAGACGAATTGTGTCGTCGAAATCGTCGTCGTCGTCGCCCCCATTGCGACCAATGACGAGCGGTGGAGGCGGCGGCAGCGGCAGCGGCGTGAATGTTCCGATGGATACGTTTGCCGACACGAATATTGACCTGATATTCATTAAAATCACAGAAATGTATTCACAAGAAGATTATACGATTATTTACCATACGCTCCTGAAAATCCAAAATGACACCCAGTATTATTTGAATTACATAGAAGGGTTGAATAAAATTCTAGAGCCAGTGAATATTCGCATCAAAAAATGGATTGATGACAATATTGTGTTTTAATGATGGCGTGCAGATGCCGTCAATTTAACGCCGTGTCGTTTGCCGGTTTTTACTTTTAAATATGCGCTTGGATTTCTTATATTTACGGGTTCGTTGACGTCTACAACGTGAACCGCCATATCTCGTAGGTTTAGCCATAGCCTGTTCATATACGTTTACTGCTGTAATCGCAGTAACATCGTTCGGTTTGTCAGGATTATATTTGTTATCTGGAAAACGTGCTAAAAATATATCTTTTGTGACACCGTTTGATTCTAAAAAAGTAAGAAGTTCTACTTCATTTAATTTGTCTGTTCTTCCTAAAATAGGGTCACTTTCATTAAAAAACCATTTAATATAAAACTCTTTTTGTGGAGGAGTAAACAATTTCCATAAATTTTTTGGGGCACCGTCCGGAATAAGGGATTCAAATGCGTCGATATAAAGTGAAGGATTATTAATTATCCGTTCTTTGGCTGTTATCTCACCAACCACCGGCATGTTTATCTAATATTATTAAATGTATATATATTTATAACTATAATATATATTGTTACTTACATCATCTCCAATTTCACCCAACACGGTTTATACACGGCATTCGTGAGTTCGCCCTTAATTCTGCGGCTGAATTCAGGGAACTGTATTTTGATTTTCGAGTCTTCACCGGTCTTAACGAACTGATTGAGTTGTTTGTATAGCTCGCGAATCGCCGGATAAGAAATATTCATTTGTAGTTCGGTGAGTTTGTCGATAATCGGCCTCACTTGTTCTCGCCGTTGTTCGATAGTGCGTTCGATTTGAATCGGCACGGTGGTGGTCGTAGTTTCATTTTGTTTTTTCTTTCCGTGCCGTTTTCGGCGTTTATTGTCGCCGCCGCTGCCGTTCTCTGCTAGAGTCGCGCCTTCAGCTGCTTCACTAACAGCAGCAGCAGCAGCAGCACCTTCGATATGAATATCAACCAGGTCTTCCGGAATCAATAATGTGTCGAGCCGAGTTTTGTCTTGAATCGACAATGGGGCGTGAATTTCGGGTGTTGGTGTAAGCATTGGCAATAGTAAAGGCGACGAACCGGGTGCAGTCGAAGGCAAAGCCGCACTTATATCCATCGAGAGATTTGCTCCCATTTATTACAATAATATACAATAAACTATTTATTTTATACCTATTTTCAACGAGTCATCGCTCAGTCGCTCGCTCAGTCGCCTAAAACACGACATCAAAGTTGTCATTATACATTTTATCACCTTTCTTGATTTCGAGAACATCACGAAAAGTCTTACTTCGCATAAGCGGCACATTTGTTCGTATTTTCAGGTTCAAATGAGGATTGGTGAGGACTTGAACCAGTATTTCGCGGAAGTTGGCATATTGTCGGTTTTGTATCGCGTAGTAAGTATAAAAATTCAAAAAAGAGCTCGTGCGAACATGCTCGTCGCGCGTTATATCGCTTACATTATCGAATACATGCCGATGATATTTCTGAAGTGCGTCTTCGCATACTGCAATCCCGGTGACATCCGCTAAATTTTCAGAGAGCGAGAGGTTTCCGTCAATTACAAATCCGTCCTTCCGAGAGATTTCCTCGTATTGTTTGCGGATAGCTGCGATTTTACGCTCATATATTTTCGTGTCTTCTTTGCTCCACCAGTTTTTAATCACCCCTTCTTCATTGTATATTCGCGAGTTCACATGAAGTGCGTGAGAGATTTCGTGTCCAAATGTGAAACCCACCGACGCGAGGTCGTATTCATACCCACGCCCAAACTGAACATTCATACTATGCATATATGCTGTCGGGATATAGATACTATTCGAGTTGGCGGTATAATACGCGTTGACGACGAACGATTGAACACCTGCCAATTTCATTGTTCCCCAGTTCATAATGTCGAGGTCATCCGCCGATAATTTATCGCGGTTCGTATCTTGGTGATGTCTCGCGATATATTCTGTTCGCTGAATACTGCGTTTGATTAGATTACCCCACGCATCTTTCGGGTCGTAGTCGAGGTTTGTAGGGTCATGTGCCGAGAGATTCGTCTCGCCGATTCGTAATTTTATCGTATTCAACTTTTTAAGAGCACCTTTCTTCGTCGTTGACGACATCCATGTGTTTCGTGTAATACGCTCCTTATAGCATTCGAGCATTGTATTTCCAATCTCTCGAACTTTCGAAATCATTTCTTCGTTTTTATAGCGGCGAGTGAATTCGTTCGTCATCGTCTTCGGAAAAGCATACGCCATCCCCAAAATCGGGAAATATTCTCTCGGAAAGTGCGTTTCTTTCCCGCGAATAAGCGTATCGTTGAAGTCGAGGTATATCTCTCGCCATTTGTCGTGAAAGCAGATAAGTTGGCGAAGATAAATAAAATACCAATAGCTTTTCCACTGGTCAGACGCCCACTCCTTCTTCAGGATTTCCATTATCGAAGATAAATACCCGACCTGGCTTACGATGAAATATGGCGGTATATCCGTCTCCTTTTCGCCATACCCAATCCATTTCGAAATCTCTCGCCAGTCGATACCGACAAGCGACATCCCGTCTTCTTTGAGAATTCGTGTTGCGCCCCGCAGATTATTTTTATAATGTGGGAGTTTCAGGCGTTCTGTGATGTCGTCGTCGCCGCCGCCTCCGCCATTGCCGCCGCCATTGCCGGCACATTGGCAATATTTTCCGTGTTTCACGCTGTTTGATGTGTTTGCTCTTGCTCCACGCGATAAATGTGGCGGTTTGTTATTTTGTTTCTCACTCTGGTAAATGTTGGCGTAACTTTCATCGAAACGACAGTCTAAGTTATTCATTTGGGAAAGTATCTTACACTCAACATCATACACATCGTCGACCTTGATATGATGTGTTGTTTCATAGTCACGGCCTAGGCATTTCGTAAATACATCATCGATAAACTTCAAAAAGGCATTCGTGACTTTTTTCTTATATGTTAAATACTCGACCGTTTTCATTTCCGGGCCATCGTCGCTGGAAGAATTCGAATACTTTGTTTTGCCGCCACCGCCACCGCCACCGCCGCGAAGTGCATCGTCGTTATACTGAATTACTTTGGAATTACTCACATTTAATCGCACCCCTCGCATTTGTTTTTCGATAATTGTATCGGCGAGGTAGAAACGATAATCGTATAACGAGAGAGATGGTGAATTTATGCAAGCCGACAATTTTCCCGGCGTATATGAGTCTGGAAAGATTGACCACGACACTGGAAGTGCGTATCGTATCATTTCGTTCTGGTTCATAACACCTAGAAATTTGTAGAGATTGTTTTCACAAACGAGGTCATTGTATAGTTTACAAAAATCCGCGATATGTCGAAGAACCGGTTCAGGGTGTAAGTCGCGGAACGACGCGAACATATGCTTCATTTGCTGGGATACGACCTTACTGTCGCGTGTATATTCGCGCACCATCGTAAGCACATTTTTATACATCTCGTCTTGTATTAATTTAAAATTGTCTAAAGGCCGGATATACCTCAATTCTCTCGGGAGGGTTTTCGGGACTTCATTCAGCCACTTCTTATTGGCCCATAAATAAAAGTTATCGTTGCGAAGGCGACGGTCATCATTATGCGTGCGATGCCGAATGGTGTGACTGCGGTGGTGGTCTCGGTGACGATATTTTTTAGTATGTTTCATTCTACCAATATACAACAAACGCTTATATATTGGTAATATTATATTCTCTCGTGTCATCTGGTCTTAGCACCGTAAATGCGGCCTCTTAACCGCCCGATTGTATAAGTTACAGTCAGGTTTGAAGATTTTGTTCTTGATGAAGTAGGGAGCACCCATCGATGAACCGTGATACTGGCCGGCATTCCCAGCAGCAACACCAAACGCCGACTTAAACGAAGCACCATTTTTCGTGATAGTGTCCAATTTCAATCTCTCGAGACGCGTCCCCGCTGTGACCGCCCCTTGAACACCGTATTTCGCATTATTCGGTTTATGGATAACCGTTGTCCTACATTTTGCACGGTCTGTAGCATCCGGGTATATTCTCTCGGCATTCCCACAATTGGTTGAATAATATACCTGAGAACCGGTCTTCGAATCACTGGGATTCACTGGTGTGCCATCCGCCTGAAGATACTGGTTTGGCGTTCCCGACATTTTCGAAAATGTCTGTTGTTGCTGGTATGTTCGGCATCTCGCCTGAAGATAGGAAGCAGTGCTGGTATGATACGCACGGCTTACATTCGTATTTCCACTGCGGATGATGCGTTTTTTCGGGTTGAACGAGAGATTTTTCGTCTCGTATATGCCGGTATTGATTTGATACGACCCAGGCTGTCCCGGAACACCTACTTGTTTATAACCGGGATTGTGTATCATTTCGGATGGCATACACTCACGCAGAAAGGGTCGGCGAATATCTTCGGTGACATAGTTTTGCTTGGATGCAACACGCGTATCACATCCGCAGGCTGTTCCTCTAAAAACAATACCGCCTGGTCGGTCGATAAAACCGATAGTAGGGCGTGATTTATTCGTAGAAGTCGGCATTAAACTTTTACGCCAGTGTTTTATCGGTCGAGCACGAAAACTCGACCGTTTGATGACATTTTTAGTTTGTGGAAATTCACAGCATTTTGTATCACGGCCGAAATCATTTAAAGGATTGCCTTCGGTAGATGGGCCGTTTTCTGCTGGGCGTGTATATCCGGGGAACACGCTTCGTGTTGTTGATTGTTTGGTGGAACGAATTGCGACTTTCATCGTTCTAAAATTAAGCGGCCACGAAACAAATTGTTTGCTCATTTTTATTATGTATTCGTATATATCAAGTAGATAGTTTAATTTAGATAATAATATAA
>RGCF01000177.1 GCA_009919265.1 Bacteroidota bacterium
TTTTGCAGGCCGTGAAGGAAAACATGTCACTACACCAAAACTGAAAGAACGGCTCTTCCGTGAATTGCGCACCAATGTTGCATTGCGTGTTGCTGAAACTGATTCACCTGATACATTCAAAGTATCCGGTCGCGGCGAATTACAACTTGCAATCCTCATCGAAACAATGCGTCGCGAAGGATTTGAATTCGCAGTTTCAAAACCCGAAGTTCTTTTCAAGCGAGATGAAAAAGGAACATTGCTCGAGCCGATTGAACATGTAATCGTGGATGTTCCTGATACACATATTGGAACCGTGATAGAAATCTTGGGACGCAGAAAAGGTGAAATGGTCAACATGATGCCAACAGCCGATGTGATTCGTGCAGAGTTTTATGTTCCTGCTCGTGGACTGATCGGATTTCGTACTGAATTTCTTACCTCCACTCGTGGGGCGGGAATCATTCACCATACATTCCATGATTATCAAGCGCATAAGGGACAACTCGCAGGTCGTACAAAAGGCGCACTTGTTTCCATGGAATCAGGATCTTCAACTGCCTATGCACTTGAGATGATTCAGGAGCGCGGTACATTATTTGTAGCGCCGGGAACAGAAATCTATGAAGGAATGGTTGTTGGTGAAAATTCGAGAGAAGATGATCTCAGCGTGAATCCATGCAGAGCAAAACACTTGACCAATATGCGTGCAAGTGGATCTGATGGAATCGTAAAGCTCGATCCACCACGCGATATGAGTCTTGAACAATTCATTGAATTCATCGAAGATGATGAATTGCTTGAAGTGACTCCAGTGAATCTTCGCATCAGAAAAAAGATTTTGGATACAACCTCTCGTCAAAGAGCGGCAAAGCGTTCAAAGCAGCAAGCTGAATCATAAAGAAAGTTTTCCACAAATTCGCTGAATTTGCCCCGTTCTGTTCCAAGCACCTTGTTGATGCTTAGGCAAAATGCTAATTTGTAGTGGGGTTTGGAGTAAAGCCAATGTACTCCGTTTTAAACTATGAACATAATACTAAGGATAGAATCTCATGGCTGAAGCAAAAGCTGAGAAAGCAACAGAAAAACAATCTTCCTCTAAGGTAGATGCATCAAAATTAAAACTTGCAGAAAGTGCAATTGATCAAATCGAAAAGCAATTCGGTAAAGGGTCCATCATGCGTTTGGCAGATGCCCAACCTATTGCGATTGATGCAATTTCCACTGGCTCAATTTCATTCGATGCATGTCTTGGAATTGGCGGCGTACCAAAAGGACGCATCGTCGAAATTTATGGTCCTGAATCATCAGGAAAAACAACCATTTGTTTGCATGTACTCGCAAATGCCCAAAAAAATGGTGGTATTGCAGCATTCGTTGATGCTGAACATGCGCTCGACACGCAATATGCGCAGAAACTTGGAGTTGATCTTGGAAACTTGCTGATATCACAACCTGAATTTGGTGAGCAAGCACTTGAAATCGTTGAGACACTTGTTCGAAGCAATGCAATTGATGTGATTGTTGTTGACTCCGTTGCAGCATTAACACCCCGTGTTGAAATCGAAGGTGATATGGGCGAAGCACAAATGGGATCACAAGCGCGCTTGATGTCACAAGCTATGCGAAAACTCAATGCTGCAATTGGTCGCTCAAATACCTGTGTGATTTTCACCAATCAATTGCGCAGCAAAATCGGTGTGATTTATGGTAATCCTGAAGTGACAACAGGTGGAAATGCATTGAAATATTATGCATCTGTTCGTATTGACATCAGAAGAAAAGATGTTATCAAAGATGGACAAGACATCATCGGTAATCGCGTTAGAGCAAAAGTTGTGAAAAATAAAGTTGCCCCTCCATTCCGTGAGACAGAATTCGATATTCTCTATAATGAAGGAATTTCCAAAGTTGGAGATTTGCTCGATGTCGCGATTGAACATGGCATCGTTGCAAAAAGCGGATCATGGCTTACCTATAAGGAAGAGCGCGTGCAAGGAAGAGACGGATTCAGAAAACTCTTGGAAGGCAATGAAGCATTGTACAATGAGATTGAGTCAGAAGTCAAGAAAGCATTAAAATTGTGACAATCAAATTCATGATTTTCAAACGGGACATTCCAAGAATGATCCCGTTTTTTATTTTGGAATGGCAACTCCTCCCATTCTTCCTTGAATAGAGCGAGCTCTTTTGCGAATATATGGCGAAGGTTTTGCCGGTGACCATTTTCTTGGATTTGGTAGCACGGATGCAAGCAATGCCGCTTCCTGTTTCGTGAGATCGGCCGCAGATTTATCGAAATACTTTTGCGCGGCTGCTTCCACACCATAGACACCACTTCCCCATTCAATGGAATTGACATAAATTTCCAGTATCCTTCTTTTGCCCCATATTGCTTCAATCAATACTGTGAAATATGCTTCGAGTGCTTTACGGACATAATTTCTTCCGGGCCATAAAAACACATTTTTGGAAGTCTGCATAGAAATAGTACTCGCCCCAATCAATCTCTTCCCTTTTCGCATCGCATTGATTCTTTTCGCTCTTTCAATTGCCTTCCAATCAAAGCCATCATGCTTCATGAATTTTCCATCCTCGGAAGCAATCACTGCTCGAAAGATATGTGGCGAGATATCTTCATAATTCTTCCAATCACGATCTATACCCACAAATTCACCAGAAAAAATTCCTTCAATCGGTCTCAGTAACATCAGTGGAGTAATCGGAGGGTGCATAACAGTATAAATTGCCACCAGCAATACAGAGAATATCACTGCCGATAAGAGCAATTTTCCTATAAAAAGGAAGATTCTGCCTAATGAAAATCTTTTAGTTTTTTGCATTTTTACCGAAATAATTTTAGTTTCGACTAGTAAATATCACTCTTTTTGCGCTTTTCGACATGGAAATCAAAGAAATTGACCGGAAAATATGTGAATTATTGCAGCAATCTGCCAGGATGCAATTGAGTCATATAGCAGAGCAAGTTGGATTATCGGTCGCATCTGTAAGTGAGCATGTGAGAAAGCTTGAAGAGCAGGGCATCATCAAAGGGTATCATGCACAACTTAAGGCGGCTGCATTCCAATTCGATCTTACTGCATATGTATTTGTTGACATAGAATCCAGCGTGTATTATGATGAATTCATTACAGTATGCAAGACAATGCCTGAATTATTGGAATGTCATGCAATCACGGGGAATGCATCGCATTTACTAAAGATACGGACAATCAACACTGCATCATTGGAATTATTACTTTCTCGACTACAACAGATTCCTGGTGTAAAAAGAACCATTACAAATTTAGTCCTTTCAACGCATATCGAATCACTTACTTTACCATTGACTCAATAATCATATTTTTTCATTTACCTCATTAACAGCACAATGCAACTCTCAGCCAACTATGATGTTCTTGCCGCGGTGAATAACTGGAAATACCATGGCAATGTTAATTCCATTCCAACCGATGTATCTCAAGTATTTGCAGAAGATGTTCTAACAATGGATGTGTTCAGAAGCAAATTGTCTAAACCGGTATTCAAATCTCTTCTTGCAACTGTTGACAGAGCAGAGCCACTGGATAGAAATATCGCTGACATCGTCGCACTTGCCATGAAAGAGTGGGCACTGGAAAAAGGAGCAACGCATTATACCCATTGGTTTCAGCCACTAACAGGTAGCACGGCTGAAAAGCATGATAGTTTCATTTCTCCAAATTCTGCCGGTGGTGCGATTACGGAATTTTCCGGAAAAGAATTGATACAAGGTGAACCTGATGCATCATCATTTCCGAGTGGTGGATTGCGTGCAACATTTGAAGCTCGTGGTTATACTGCATGGGACCCCACATCTCCTGCATTCATCATGCGACATTCCAATGGTGCAACATTATGCATTCCCACTGCATTTGCATCATGGACTGGCGAGGCATTGGATGAAAAAACACCACTCCTTAGATCCATGGAAGCATTGAATAAAGCCACATTGCAGGCATTGCCATTGTTTGGTTTGGAAGCGCAGAAAGTATATTCCACTGTTGGATTGGAGCAAGAATATTTTTTGGTTGATGAAGAATTCTTTTATCGACGACCAGATTTGACATTATGCGGTAGAACATTATTTGGCGCAAAACCTCCTCGTGGTCAGGAATTGGAAGATCACTATTTCGGATCAATACCTGAGCGCGTATTGAGTTATATGGCTGATGCAGAATTTCAGTTGTATAAACTTGGTGTGCCTGTTAAAACAAGACATAATGAAGTTGCTCCCGGACAATATGAAATAGCCCCTTTATATGAACAATCAAATATCGCAGCGGATCATCAGCAATTGCTCATGCAAGTGATGAAAAACACTGCAAGAAAATATGGTTTGGTATGCATGATGCATGAAAAACCATTTGCGGGAGTGAATGGAAGTGGAAAGCATACCAATTGGTCAATGAGTACAGATACAGGTATCAATCTTCTCGAGCCTGGCGATACACCTCAAGAAAACATGATATTCCTCTTTTTCTGTTCAGCAGTATTAAAAGCAGTTGATCAATATCAAGCATTGCTTAGAATTTGTGTATCATCAGCAGCGAATGATCATCGTTTGGGTGCAAATGAAGCACCACCGGCAATCATTTCAATTTTCCTTGGCGAGCAATTGACAGGTATTTTGGAACATTTGGTGACTGGTACATCAGGATCAACAGCAGAAGCAGGTTTACTTGGATTGGGTTCTCCCGTTCTGCCACATCTTGCTCGTCATGCCGGAGATAGGAATCGCACTTCCCCATTTGCTTTTACAGGAAATAAATTTGAATTCAGAGCAGTGGGTTCATCGCAATCATCGTCATTTCCGATTACGGTACTAAATACAATCATTGCAGATGCAGTTGCTGACATGACACAAGAATTGAAAGCGCAATTGGAGAAAGGGAGTGATTTTTCAAGTGCATTGAAGTCGGTATTGTCTGATATCATAACAAAACATAAGCGCATCATTTTCAATGGTGATGGATATTCTGATGATTGGAAAGCAGAAGCAAAGCAAAGAGGATTATTAAATATGCCTGATACAATGAGTGCTATTCCTCATTTGGATTCAGAACATCATATTGCATTGTTTACAAAGCATCATGTATTGTCGCAGCGAGAATTGGAAGCTCGCGCAGAGGTGATGTTTGATCATTATTTCAAAACCATCAATATTGAAGGCGAGACCACAGAGTGGATTGCATCAACAATGATTTTGCCTGCTGCGATGTCTGTTCTGAAAGAACAAACTGCATTGGCACTTTCCATGCAACAGCTTTCATTGCATAGTAATGCTGTTTTGTCTGGGATCCAAGAATTAACAACACTGGCCGATACATTACATGAATCTTTGAATGTATTACATGCTGCAAACACCGAATTAGGTGGAGATACTATTCATGAAAAAGCACATCATGTACATCAGCATGTTATTCCTGCAATGAATGCAGTGCGCTCATGTGCAGATAAAATTGAACGATTATTGCCGGATGCACTAAGAGTAATGCCTAACTATCGAGAGATGTTGTTTGTGAAGTAAGAGAAGCCCCGAATGGGGCTTCATTGTTTTCTGTGATATTCCGTAAATTGCTTGATACTTTTTGAATATTTAATGCTACACACATGAATGTACCTCTGCTTGACCTCAAACTTCAATATGCCACGCTCAAACATGAGATTGAACCAAAGATGTTGGCTTTGATGGAATCTCAATCATTGATTCTGGGCAAAGAAGTTGAGGAATTGGAACGAATATCTGCCGCATATTGCAAAACAACTCATGCGCTAGGTGTTTCAAGTGGAACGGATGCATTACTCATGGCACTCATGGCATTGAATATTGGTCCGGGCGATGAAGTTATTCTGCCTACCTATTCATTTTTTGCAACTGCTGGCGTTGTGTCAAGACTTCATGCCACACCGGTTTTTGTCGATATCGATCCCGTGACATTCATGATCGATCCCTCATTGATCGAACAAGCAATTACTCCAAAGACAAAAGCTATCATGCCTGTGCATCTGTATGGTCAGGCAGCAGACATGGATGCAATCATGAAAATTGCTAATGCACATTCTATTCCTGTCATTGAAGATTGCGCTCAAGCTATTGGCACGCAAATGCCTGATGGTCGCCCAGTTGGCTCGATTGGTCTCATGGGATGCTTTTCTTTTTATCCCACAAAAAATCTTGGCGCATTTGGCGATGCAGGACTCATCACCACAAATGATTCTGAACTCTTTGTGCATTTACAACAAATGCGCAACCATGGTCAGATTGAGCGATACAAACATGGATTCGTTGGTGGTAATTTTCGCATCGATGCACTCCAAGCTGCAGTATTGAATATCAAATTTCCTCATCTTGAATCATGGCATGCAGC
>RGCF01000178.1 GCA_009919265.1 Bacteroidota bacterium
TTCATAAATGGAAACAACTATACAACATATAACTATTTATGATGATGGGGTAATTGAAATGGTTGTAATTTGTAATCATTGTAAACATACAAATTACCATACTATTACACATTCATCTAAAAAAGAAGGCAATAGAACTACCATTGACTTTTCAGCATTAGGCAAAAGGTGCTGTGATAATTGGCACGGAAATAATGGAAATACAAATAAGTGTAGTGTTAATTACAAATTATATATGTAAGGATTTCGTTTTACATCTTCAATAATGTATATAATATTACAATCTCCCTGTAAGATTATATTCACTTTACTATAAAACTCTTCATTCAACCAACGTTCGATTTTCATTTCGGAGACTTTTCACCCGAAAATATTTCGTTTAAAAATGAATAAATCAAGAATCCAAACCTTGGACATTCAAACCTTGCCTATTATTCCATTCAGACACTTTTCACCCGAAAATATTTCGTTTAAAAACGAGAAAAAACTACAAACCTTGCCATTCAAACCCTGTCTATTATTCCATTCGGAGACTTTTCAGCCGAAAATATTTCGTTTAAAAATCAATAAAAATGAATAAATCCAGAATCCAAACCTTGGACATTCAAACCATGTCTATTATTATGTTCGGACACTTTTCAGCCGAAAATATTTCGTTTAAAAACGAGTAAAAATGAATAAATCCAAACCTTGGACATTCAACCACTGAGTAAAGTCCGTTCGGACACTTTTCGCTCGAAAATATTTCGTTTAAAATTGAAAAATGTGAGCATAACCAGTCTTATTATTTACTACCATACCCCAAAGTAGGAAAGTCAGTCACAGGCCTCAAAAGTAGTAAAATCTGCTACTTTTGAAAATGTCCCAATAAATGTCCAAAACGCCATTTGCGCCGGAGATTTTAAAACACATTTTTTCGCGATTTTCAACTTTATCGTCTCATTTTTTTCGGCGGTCGACAAAAATTGACACTGTAATTTTTAAAATGGCCCATCCGCGTCCAAACGGCCGTTTTAAAATATGGACATTTATATATAAAAAACGGACATTACTAGTTTAGGTGATCGATTGTAGCACTCTTAGCATTTCAATAAGGAGATTTTCAGACATCCATCGTTTTTATCGTCTTATTTAGCGTCAGGTGATAAACATCACATGCCGAAAGAGCAGACATTCCGCTGCGAAAAGTGTGATTATAATACATCACGAAAATTTAATTTTCTCAAACATATTGAGACTGACAAGCACAGATCACCGCTACATGTGATGTCCAAAAAAATGTCCATTTTTGGTTCGGAGGCCTCCGACGGCTATCGTTGTCCGAATTGTGACCGGAAGTATATGGCCCAACGAAGTCTATGGCGGCACTCAAAGCATTGTTCGAGTGGGAATAATGACAAGTCGGCGTATCAGTTGTTCTCAGACAAAATCACCGAACTATGCCAATCCAACGCCGAACTAAGCAAAACGAACCAAATCCAACAAACGCAAATGATACAGTTATGCACGGCGGTATTATCAACGATAGGCCAAAATCTCGTTGTTTCGCCGCAAGCGTCGTCGGCCGCGTCGGCAGCGTCGGGCTCGTCGATTACGAATAACCAAATCGCGAATATTTGTAATTCCACGACGAACAATAACAACCTAACGGTGAACGGGAATATGACGAATAATTCCAATAATAAGACATTCAATATCAATATGTTCCTGAATGAGGAGTGTAAAGACGCGATGAATATGACGGATTTCGTGAAGACAATCGAATTGGATACGCACGACATGGAGGATGTTGGCAAGCGCGGGTTTGTGAAAGGGATTTCGAAGATATTTATGGACAATCTCGAGAAGACGGATGTGACCAAACGCCCGATTCACTGTAGCGATAGCAAGCGTGAAGTATTGTATATCAAGGATGATAATAAATGGGAGCGGGAAGGAATACACAGTAAGAAGCTGTTGAATGCGATTCATACTGTAGAGCATAAGAATGTCGTTCTCGTGAATGAGTGGGCGAAAATGAACCCACAATGCGAGAATAGTGAAACACAGGCAAATCAAATCTATATGACTCTGGCGAAACACGCGACGGACGGTGATGATGACAACATAATGAAGGTCGCCAAACAGATTGCGAAGTCGGTTGTCATCGACAAGACAGCATTAGAACAAGAATAAGAATGAGTAAGTTATGTATAATAAACACATTTTACTACTATATAATATACTTATGAAGAAAACCATAGTTATTGATATTGGATATATGAAGCCATCGGCCGGAGGTCGGGCTCGGTCTCGGTCGCGGTCACGGTCGCGGTCGCGGTCGAGGGGAGCTGGAGCGGCGGCTCGGTCTCAGTCGCGGTCTCAGTCGCGTTCTCGTTCGTGCACTCATCCTGTCGAACAAACAGAGTATTGTAATGAATACGAATACGACGAACCGTTGAATATGGTATCGTTGCTTCACGAAGACGGCAGTAATGACGAGAGCGAAGAAGATACGAATGACTACGACGACGACAGTGACAGCGGCGACAGTGACGGCAGCGGCGACGACAGCGTGAGCGGCGAGAGCACAAGCACCAATTCAAACCGTCACCCATCCATCACCGACGCTGACTACGCCGTCAATTCCGACGACGACATTCTTCAATCAGTTATCGATGAACCCACATTTCCGCTTGATGTAAATGCGATTCTCTCTGCGATGACAAAGACCGAAAATAGCACAATTGCGAATATGACACTGAAAAAAATAGCCGCACGCAGGCACGAAGTTCTCTCGACAATGAATTTAACCCCCGAAAAAATGGCAGAGTTCGAGCGTAAACTACAAATGTATCGCGTGATTGAAACACCCGACGAGCTCAAACATAATCAACTGATACGATGGATTCCGCTTCGTTCTCTCGAAACGCGTCCATATATAACATTAGGCGGTTGTTTATTCAGTGTGCGTTACAACGAGGAAGAATCTCTCCACATCGTAACCATACGAAATGTGAAGCGGTTTGTATTCAATATAAAGTTCGAACTAAATGCCGTATTCCAGCGACTAAGTCAAGAAGAGCTATTAATTTTGCACGCGGTAGAGTATGTCGAGTCGCCGGATGAGCCGTGACCCGGGGAAATTCTTTAGTTTATAGTCGCAATATACGCCGGGTTTTTGTAACATCTTTGACGAATTTCCCGCGCTTTCCGTTTTTCGCAGTATCTTTACACGTAAACCCGTGCTGTCGAAGTCCGCGGTTATTGAATATCGAACGAGAACAATACGCGATACGGCGGCTTTCGTCGCGTGGCGGTGGCCTCGAAGCATCAACATCAGCAACAGAATCAGAAGCTTTAATACACCGACATAGTTTATCTGCTAAAATACGATGGGCGCGATGTTTTATTTGTTTCAGCGATAAGCGCGATGACGACGACGATGCCGATGTATTCTTGGGCTGATAATGATGAAGAATTTTGATGTAGTCGCGCCGTGTTAGTTTCATATCTTCATCAATATCATTATCTGTATAATTACGCATATTTATTATATACCGATATAATAACTATCCCCCTCCCCACCGAAAGAATGTCGTCTTCTTCACAGAAAAAACATAAAGTCGTCGTTTTTGATGTGGATGAAACACTTGGTAATTTCTCTCAATTTTCGATTTTTTGCCACGTTATTGACAGCTATTTCGACCAACACGATATATCCTATCGCTATTTCGACGATTTAGTTGATTTATACCCGGAAATGATACGACCGAGTATGGTGCGTATATTAGACTATATTCGTAAAAAGAAGAATACTGGTGTTTGTCGCAAGGTGGTCATTTATACGAACAACGCGGGCCCTGATAAATGGGTGACGCATATTCGCCGTTATTTTGAACACAAGTTACGGCTACTACCGTCATCGAGCGTTCCCGACACGGCAATCATTCCGCCGCTATTTGACCATCTTATTGGCGGGTTTAAACCCAATGTCGAGCAACCGGAAACGACAAATAGAGCACTGCTAAGGACTACCAGCGAAAAAACGATGAATGACCTGATATACTGTGCTCGCCTTCCGGCAAATATCGAGGTTTGTTTTCTAGATGATGTCTACCATAAAAAAATGACAGATGACCGCGTCTATTATATCAAACTACAGCCGTATTATACGCATATACCGTTCGAGACATTCGTGATTCGGTTTTTGAATAGCCGACTGTTTCGTGAAGTGTTTGATAGAATTGGCGTCCCATCGATTACACCGTCGATGCCAGCGAATATAAAGAAGCAAATTCTCTCCATCGAATTACACAACCTTTTCGTAAAGTATGCGAATATATCGAAATATGACATAAAATCAGTCCAAAAGAAAACGAACCCGCGCGAAATCGACGAAATTATAAGTAAGTATATATTGTATCACCTCCAGGAATTTTTCCGTGATGGGCCACCTCCGCCGAAAGTTGTGTCGAATAAAGCACGGCGAATGACTTTGAAAAAAAAGGGTTTGTATACTCACAATCAGTCGCATCAATTCAGTGATAATATATTTTATGTAGATAAGACAAGTGCAGTGAAGAATATACAGAATAAGACGGTTCGTATTCGATAATCGGCGGCGGCGGTGGCGGCGGTGGCAAGTCAAGCAAACCAGCTCATTGTTCCATCGGCACAGACGAATATAACACGGTCGCCTGCCATTTCTGCCGCGTGAATGGCTTCTTTCGTGGCAATATCGAATTCTGAACCTGATAAATGTGGTGATAATGACTTGATATACACAATACCAGATTCGCGCCGCACTACGACACTTTCTCGTGCGTCAATCATTCGTCTCTGTGACAATACCCAACGAACATGTCGCATATTCGTGATATGTCTATCCCAATTGCCTTGAGACCCACGCCATCCGCACTGGCAACTCACGGGACGAACAATTTCAAGTTCGTGATAGGTGTCATCAAATAGACGCGCCATAATCAACTGAAGCGCGTGATGAAGCACCATCGGACTGGTCTCGTAACCGGCGTTGCCTTCTACCGGCTTGTAATTGACGAGTGCCTCAAATAACTCCTTTTCTTCGCCGCGGGCAACCAGGTTCTCATTGTGGTTGGTATAAATCGTCGCGTCATCACCGCAAAGCTCAATCATAATATCGTCGGCCACCTCCATAATTTCATCGTATAGGTCTTCGTTCTCGTCCATGATTTCGTCTAATGTCTGCCAGCATCGTAGTATATCACCAGGACGGCGGGCAGCCAGCGTAGTTCGCTTGTGTCGATGAAGTGAACCGAGAGCATTCATTCCGCGTAAATACGCACCTTCAGGCAATTTGTCCTGATATTCCTCAAATATTTCCATCATTGCGTCCAATTCGATTTGAATTGCGTCGTCACTCGCCGCGGCACTTCTACTGGCATTGATTTCCATTTCTGTCGTATTGATTGATACTTATCCAATATAGAAATTGACAAAACATTTCAATTTTTTGTCAATCGTTCGTCGGTCGTCGGTCGTCGGTCGTCGGTCGTCGGTCGTCGGTCGTCGGTCGTCGCTCATTGCTCGTCATCGCCTTTCACAAAACGACTGATATTGCCTCTCACCCCCAAAACCGGTTGTAATAGCCGGGTCTGAACCTGCTGTTTCGCACGTTCTATTAACGCCTCCGACGCGACATGCGATACGAATATAAACATACACGATGATATGATAAGCTTTCTATCAAACTCGCTAAATGTGTTGCCGCCGAGTATCGCGAATTTCGGATTATTCCACGATACACGATTAAACCGGAGGAGTAGAATAAACACGGTAATATACAATATCGTGTTTCGTAGCAGCGGAATATAGGCGGGAACAGTATTATATACTCCAAGTATTATGATAGCATATACACCGTAGATGAAAAACTCGACATACCGATAATACGCGGTATATTTATTGAATACAGGTGTAACAATATCGCGAATTTTGTTTATGATGGCAACTACAAGGTCTTCCGCCGCGATTTTGATGTTATTCATTTATCTATGTATTTCGTAGTATTATAATGTGGTTAGATAATGAAATGTCTCTACGCGTCGGCGACATAAAACGACAACAACCGAGCACTTGGGTCTAACACACCTTCGCAAAACGGATGTCGCCAATAATACGGAATTGTATCACCGCGGCCTTCATATAGAGTTTCAAATACGCGACGATAATAAAAGCTTTCTTTGTCATAAGGCGGATTGTATAATGAATAAAGGTGGTGGTTCTTATTATTGTATTCTGCGTCGGTAATAATACGGTCGGTGTATTCTTTTACCATCTGAACCCACGTTCGTCCGTGAGCAGAACTAACGCCATCACTAAACGCCTCCTTTCG
>RGCF01000179.1 GCA_009919265.1 Bacteroidota bacterium
GGGAAATTATTCAAAGATTATCTGTTTCGTCGGGGGTATGTTGAAGGTATGTTGGTTACGACGGAAACAAGCACGCAATTGAGGCGTAATGCGGTGGGTGAGGGTAATGTTACTGGCGTAGAATTGTATTTGATTGTTGTGTTGGACAGGGATTTGACTGTGATTTCATCTAACTCATATCAAACTATACAACTGTCATGGACCGGCACCGCCGCGAGTGATGTTACTACTGGCACGAATTTCGGGTCTGACTATACCGCTACTGTTGTCAGCGGAACTACAACCGCGTCATTAACTCCGAGCGGAACTAGCAGTCCAATTACATTCACACCGTCGGCAACAATTAAGGCCGGTTCTAAAATCCGAATTTCAATAAAAAATGTCACAATTCACCAAAATTCTGCCGGAAATACATTACCACTCAGAACACTCACATTTACAGTTACTCCATCGAATGGTGAAAGTTCTCAGTCAAGAGATTTTAAGATTTTACCATCATTAACCGCCTCTGAAAATCAGTTTGTATCATCGTCTTCCGCCACAAGTGAAGAAATTAAAGCCGCAATCGATAATATCAACAGTCGTCTTACTACGGGAGGAAGTGCTATTACTGATGCTGAAAAAAACAACTTATTGAAAGCAAGGTCGGCACTTGTTACATTATTGGCTTCAACCTATGGAACAATCAAAGAAGCCGGTCAAGTTTTTGATTCGGACGCATTATATGAAGCTCAACGAACCGCAATTCAGTTCATTAAGTCGGAGAAAGAGCGTGCTGCTTCTAACGCAAATGCTTTAAAAGAAGACAACTCCAATAAACGCCGTATGGCGCAAATCAATACATATTATACGAAGAATTATGAAGCCAATACTGAAGTAATGAAGAATATCATATTTATTTCAATCGCATTAATTATATTAGCAGTTCTACGTAATAAAGAACTTATCCCTGCCTCAATCGGCACTTTAGGCGTTATTTTTGTTCTTACATTGGGCGGTATCGTCGTAGGAAAACAAGTATTTGATATCATTCGTCGCAATGACCACGATTTTGATAAATATGACTGGAATTTTAATGAAGATGAAATGAATAAGAAACAACTTCTACAGCAAAATGACGACCCGTCAAATCTCTTGGATATGGGAATGGGAATGGCGCCGTGCTATGGTCCGGGATGCTGCGACGTTGGAACTTCATGGGACACTACTACAAAAAAATGTATTCCTGTTGCTGGTGGGCGTGTAAGCGGAAATGCTGTTTGGAATAGTGGCGCAAGTACATTGACGATTTCATTAAAGGTTGTCAACGATCTAGTGGCAGCATCGCAATCGCCACCGGTAACAGCAGATAAAATAACAATTACTTTACCTCCTGGGTTGTTTACAGGAAGTCCTGCCTTACCTAGTTCTGATTCTACTAAATTCACTGGAACCCCATCTACGTCAGGTCCGTTCGATTTGACTGTCTTATCTAATGGAGTTAGTAATGCTAGTAAGGTAGTTCCAAATATCGTGATAACTGGTATGTCTTTATCACCTGACGCGAATGCTTTATCCAAAAAACTTAAGGTGAAGACGACGAAAGATATCAATGAAGTCGGAATTGACATAACTGGAATTCAATGAATGAATGAATTGTTCAAGATTATAATTCATGATAGTGAATAGGAATTATAATCTAATAAATATAGTAGTTAAGATGGGTATCAATTTTAATGATGCTGAAGGGATTGAACCTGCACTTTTAGAAGAAGCCAAACAAGGAGAGTCTATGATGAAAAAAACGGTCAGCACCGATGCCGAAGCAACAAATCTCACGAATCGAGGTGGAGGAACGGGTAATCATAAACCATTAAGCGTAGTTATTAAAGATTCAAATAAAAATCTAACAAAAGTTCGGCAAGTCACATTAAAAGGTGGTTACACAGGTCCTGAGAAAGATAAATATGACCTAAGTCTAGCACACGCGGAATGGGTTCAAGTGCGAAATAAGCAATATAAATGCGATGATGATGTCAGACAATCAAGTGTGAAATATACGGCATTAGTAAATGGGAATGCGCAAACCCATGAAATAAATAAGGCGCACAAAGAGTGGAAAACGCAACGAGATAACTGTAACAAAATCGACTTGGAATTACTGGATAAGGCCAATAAATACATTGAAGTGGATCGACGTGTTCGCCAAAATAGTAAAGCAGCGGATGAATATCCTGTCACTGTACCTTTACCGGATGCGACAGCAACACGCGAAAGATTTCAGGTAAGGCGGGGAGGTGGTGAGTCTGGATTTGCTGGTATGATAGATGGTGAAGGTCTTGAAGGATTTACTGGTCTCAAAGAAGGGTTTGACTTTTATAATGGGTTGAAGTATGAAGATACTGAACAATCAATTTTGACTAAAGCTTCTGGATCAACCCCCGCTGTGATGAAATATAACGTGCGACTTCCGTTGTATGATGATAGCACTAAAGATACAAATATTGGTAATGAAGGGAAAATCGCTACAATACTTCCGTGGAGTGAATATTATGTCAATTGTGATGAAGCATATCCAGACAATGAAGCAGCTAACGCAAAATGTAAAAATGCGAATAAAGAAAAAGACAAATACATCAAAACGATCAATTATGAGTTCGACCGCGCCGATCGGTTATTGAATATCCTTTATAATATTACATTGAAAAGGTCTTCTTTTACTGATAATCCAAATTATCTAAACACAAATGATATTAAAGCCCTGATTGAAAATCAAAAGAAAAATATCGTGTTGAATAAACAGAACGCAATCTATGATTACGAAGACTATAATAGTTTATCATTTTACGAAGATTTGTTAATCTTTCTTTATTATGCGGTCTTTGCGATTTTCGTGTTTATGTCCTTGCGTGAATTTTTTTCATCAAGCGGCGCCTATGATAAACGCAATATTGCCATTTTGATATTACTCGGTCTTTATCCAAAATACATTTTACCGATTGTATTGTGGATATTGAATGGATTAACACGAATCACTGAAATTATAGGGTTGAAAAATGTTCGGTTTTGGAAAACCGCGGAATGAAATAAGTATTGTAATTACGAACTATCACCATCATCGTTGTTTATGTTATCTTCTTCTTCTTCGTCGTAAACAATCTTACACTTTCGCCAACCTTTTAATGTTATTTTTCCAAACTTCTTCGTCATAAATTCAACCAACTCGTTGGCTTTTGGAATATTTTTTCCATGTTGGCTGTTATACCACTTTTTAAACTCTTCAATCACTTCGGTTTTCTTTATATAGGTGTCTTCATCCGCAACTCGAATCTTGTCGCGCATAAATTCCGATAGATAATCTTGTGTATTACGATACTTGTTGCTACTTGCCTCCACCGTATCACAGTTCATCACCTTTCCATCTGTTTCAAATGCTTTCTTGACGAGCATCGCCATGAAAACATTTACCCAAGACTTGATTTTAACATCGAGATTCTTGTCGATGAGGAACTGAAACGGTTCCTCTGGATCATCTTTCTTCGGATTTTCGCAGAATTTTGCTTTATAAGGACACAAACGAATGCGACGCCAAGTCCCGTCATCATTACTTTTGATATCAAAGAGAACATTCGTACAAACAACCAATTTGAACTGAGGGACGAACGTAATTGTACTTTTGAAAAGTGCTCGTGCTGTCATTTCGTCTCCACCAGTGATTTCCTTCAAAATACCTTCATTAATACGGTCGCCTTTTGTCGGTTCTTGCATCACCGCATATCGAACACCTTTGAGAATCGCAAGTTCTGGTGAAGCACCACCAATCATTGCGCGTTTTTGTGTAACTGCTGTAATCGGAAGAACTGCTTTATATTCACCTAGACACGCCGACATCAATTCAATAAGTTTTGATTTCCCGTTGCTACCTCCACCAATATAGATGTTGAAGGTTTGTTCGCGATTTATCCCGATAAGTGTCGAAGCAAGATGCTCCCACATATACTTTCGGAGTGCTTCTTCTGGAAATAACTGCGACATAAATTCATTGATTTCATCGATTTGTGTGCGATGACGTTCAGTATCAAGCGGTATGTAATCGATTTTTGTGGTCTTCGACAGGTTATCATCTGGCTGACCGCGGCGAAACGTCTTTGTATTGAAATCGATGACTCCGTTCTTGAAACACAGCAACTCAGGGCGAGTGTCGATCTTCTTTTCGAATTCACTGTCATAAAATTGCTCGCGCACTTCACGCATAATATTGTTCTTAAAACTCGTAGTTTTCAGTTTTGTACAGATATCCACAATACGTCGCGAACGCTTGCGTGCCGATGTGTATTGGTCGGATGTTGGATCGAGTCCAGATGTTAGATCCATAATCTCGCGGTGTTTTTTCGTATAAATGTCGTGCATATCCTTGGAAATGAGCGCACGAAGTGAATTGCCTTGGTCACATTCTACCCAACGGTTCTTGTCGAACTCATACCATAGATTGTCCTTTACGCTCACACATACGAATCGATCTTTAAATATCGTGTATAAAACTGTTGCCAAATCTACATCAGTTGAAGCGTCATTCGTAGTTTCATTACAAATGGTCTGATGAATGAAATTGTCGATAGTTTCATTGCGAATACGCGTATAGTCTTCTAAGCAGTCATTCTTGGCCCAATACATAATTGAACGGCGTGTTAGTCCATCGGGACTAGATTGAAATCCACACCACGTGTCATAATGCTTCATAATATCCGTATAAGCAAATTTAGTCGATTTTGCGCTGAAAAGCATCCACGTAAGGAACAGTTTATCACTCGTATTATGAAGTGCGAGACCAACGCGCAACCACTTATCATACGGATCGAAATATTGTGAAGGAAGTGCCATTGTATAATAGTGTGTTTCACGGATTTCGTATTCTTTTGGTTCAAGCATATTGAGCATGATTTCAACCGCCATTGTTAGTTCAGAATGGTTCGTAATTTTATCCATCATAATCGCACCATTATGCGATAGCAACGCGTCCCCTGGACCACCACGGCCGCCAGAACCAGCAACCCCCCCAGCACCTCCCGTCACAACCAAACGAATACGTTTTCCTCCATCTGGTCCGCCTCCATTCGCACCATTTCGACTACTAGCAGCACCTCGTTGATTCATTATCGCATCATATTCGGCTTTCAGTGCGGCGTTGTTTGTTCGTAAGGCCAATGTTGCGTATTCTGTATCAATCGCACCTGGAGTTCCCGACGGCGATGTCTGAACTGAGAGTTTTGCGAAGTTCTCTTTTACATTGAACTTACACGTGTCTTCTTCACGACACATCCACTCGTGATCATCATCATTTGGGTCGCGCATCATAATGAAATGATACTTCAACATATACGCTTTATGTCCTGGTTTTCGAGATCCATATAATTGCCAGTTTGTATGACCTCGCGATATACCTTCATCAAGAACATCATTCCACGTATTTGTAATGGGTAGGTCCGTCCAAACTTCAGGGAGTTCTTTCAGCATTCGCGAACGCAACATTCGCTGGATTGGTCGTTCTACATTAACACCAATAATCATATGAATGCCGTCTTTTGTTACATCATCCAACTGATTCACGTCACTCTTTTCAAAGATGTAAATCGGTATTTGTGTGTCGGCCGGAATTTCTACCAGTGCTTCCAGTATTTGAATATAGGATTGAATCATATCCAATACATGTTCTTTTGTATGCTGTCGTTTGGTTATACTGGTTTCATACCTGAAATCAAAATCCACTGTGATGATTCCCCGTTCTGGATTTTGTTTTTCTGTCAGGAATTCTTGCTTTCCATTTTCAAAGACGTATGTATAATACTTTTTCCAAAATACTGGTAATATTGCTGGTGGTATCGTATATACACCGCCGTGGACATTCAAGTTTTTATCGCCAATCCTTGTATGTGTATAGGCTTCGCCTGGTTTTGAAATGTGATGTTTCATAAATTGTTCATATGTCATTCCAGCACAAAGCGACTGGTATGACGCTGTTGTATTCGCATCAGTTGTTGTCATCCGATATTCTTCGCAGGATATATGTATGTAAAAAGTAAAATGTTAGACGCAAGTTTCAATTTTGTTTCAAGATATGAATTGAAAATGTAAAACTGTCCGGTCTATATATTCCAAAGGTTTTATCTCTAAATCTGATCCCCCAAAAATGGACCTTTAAAATTGTCATTCTAAAAAATAGGTAAAAAAGGGGGATGCTTTTCTGGGTAGGTTTTGCGATAGCATACGGTGCGGAGGGTGGGTGATGGTGAGGAGCAGTATTTTGTGATATTATGTCGGGTGGTTATGCGATTGGCCTGAACATACAGATGACGTGGTATGGT
>RGCF01000180.1 GCA_009919265.1 Bacteroidota bacterium
CAAGCTTCAGGGCAACAAGCTTCTTCAGCCCAAGCTTCAGGGCAACAAGCTTCTTCAGCCTACGCTTCAGGACAACAAGCTTCTTCAGCCCAAGCTTCAGGGCAAATGGCCTCCTCCGCCTACGCGTCAGGGCAACAAGCTTCTTCAGCCCAAGCTTCAGGGCAACAAGCTTCTTCAGCCCAAGCTTCAGGGCAACAAGCTTCTTCAGCCCAAGCTTCTGGACAAATGGCCTCCTCCGCACAAGCTTCTTCAGCCTACGCTTCTGGACAAATGGCTTCCTCCGCACAAGCTTCTGGACAACAAGCTTCCTCCGCACAAGCTTCTGGACAAATGGCTTCCTCCGCCTACGCATCAGGGCAACAAGCCTCCTCCGCCTACGCATCAGGGCAACAAGCTTCCTCCGCTTACGCTTCAGGGCAAATGGCTTCCTCCGCCCAAGCCTCCGCGGCCAATGCCTCGGGCCAACAAGCCTCCGCGGCCTATGCCTCGGGCCAACAAGCCTCTTCCGCGTATGCCTCGGGCCAACAAGTCTCCGCAGCTATCGCATCGGCACCCATCGCACTCGGTATTGACCCAGCTACTGGTAAATTTATCATCCCGTTTTCAACGATAAATCAAACAATAAAAATAAATGGATACACTGGAAGATATATAAGAATTCGCCCATCCCTACAATATGGCAGTGGGGCGTTATCATTATCACAGATTATCGTAAATGGAACTCCACAATCTGCCCAGTCTACCACTGCAAAAAATCTAGCTACAACTGCCAATGTATTCACCACTACACAGCTCAATACACCATTTGGAACAACATATGTTGGCGCATCACCTGTAACACCCCCCATTCTTCCCCAAATTCTTGTAAATGGAAATACCAACCAAACACCAGCTCAAATATGGACGTTGACAACAAATAATAAAAATACTGATTACATAGAATTAGATTTAGGTAACATATGTTCTATAACGAGTATTCAACTACTTTTCGCACCTCTATCAAGTGGATGTATACCGAAAACTACATGTGATACAATATATCAAACGCGTGTTGAAATAAACCAATCCACGGATCCCGCCAATATTCAGTTTTATAATTCCATAAATACCTTTAAAACGACACCCCCACTCTATTATGTGGCAAATGTCACAGGCGATTTTAATATACCAAATATGGCACCCTTGCCTGGGGAGAAACGCCCTTTAGCAGTTATTGCCACACGTTACACAAATAGCATAGATCCAACGGATATTACAAATCGTCGCAATGTAGTATTTGTCGCTGAATATAATGGGTATGTGATACTTATGACATGTAATTCAGATCCACCCACTATAGATTCAAACGGTATTGTAACCGCATTTGATCAACCAGATGATTTTTCTACTGTAAAATACTATAAAGGCACGCTCAACGACTATGATGCCAGTAAGTGGCCAACATATGCGACACTCGGAACTAGGGGTGACAACAACTTTGCGCTGAACATATCTAGTATTTATACTAATTTATCTGCTCAACAGGATGTTTTAAATAAAAATGCATCTGCTGCCACTGCCTCCACTGCTATGGTATCCGCTGCGATTGCTTCGGGGCAAATTGCCTCTGCCGCTATTCCATCTGCTGCGATAGCATCTGCTGCCCAAGCTTCTTCGGCGATTGCCTCAGGGCAAATAGCCTCCGCCGCGATGGCATCTTCCGCATATGCCTCTGGTCAACAAGCTTCCGCGGCCTATGCGTCAGGCCAACAAGCATCCGGTCAATACGCCTCAGGCCAACAAGCTTCCGCGGCCTATGCCTCAGGCCAACAAGCCTCCTCCGCATATGCTTCTGGTCAACAAGCTTCCGCGGCCTATGCCTCAGGCCAACAAGCTTCTGCTGCCTATGCGTCAGGCCAAAAAGCCTCCTCCGCATATGCCTCCGGTCAGATAGCCTCCGCCGCATATGCCTCCGGTCAAATGGCCTCCGCCGCCCAGGCATCTTCTGCATATGCCTCCGGTCAAATGGCATCCGCCGCTAAATCTTCTGCTGCTACGGCCTCCGGTCAGATGACATCTGCCGCCAAAGCATCCACTGCTATTTTTATTACGAATGATGCTGATGCAAAGATTAAAGCTATTAATGACGATATTGATACTAAAAAAGCGAGTATAGCGGATCCTAAAGAATTGGCAAATTTAGATATTCAGAGAATTGATTTAATAGAAACTATTGAAGAACAAAGATTTCTAAGTCTTGCTGATCAAATACTCGATAATATTAAGATTTTTTATGATGCTAAAATGGCGGGAATCATGGACTCTACCCAATTAGCTGCGATTGAAGCTGAAAGGCTCGCCGCATTAGATGCCGAACAAAAGAGGCAAAAAGAAAAAATCAATACTATGAAAATGGAAGCGTCTGCTGCGAAAGAAAAAGTTCTTGCAAATCTTCTCGCGCTAGGTGTTGACCCTACAAAAGGTAAATATGTATGTTCATCTAGCTCTTTAGATCAAACAATCCGAACAAATGCTTTTGCGGGTCGATATATTCGTATACGACCCTCTCTAAAGAATGGTGACGGATATATTAATCTGTCGCAAGTTATTGTAATGAATCAATTGGGGACAAACATCGCATTTGGAATGAACACGTATGCTACTTCTACAATGAATCAGACGGATTCTGATATAATTGTGGATGGTGAGGCAATACAGCGTGGAGTCCCATATGTATGGAGCTCTTCAACTCCGAATAGAGATACAGAATTCGTTGAAATAGATCTTGGAAAATCACAGCCCATCTTTTCTATACGGATTTTGGGTCGCAATGATTGTTCAAATCCTACAGATTGCGCGGATCGGATGTTACAACTCCGTGTAGAAATTAATGAAACAACAACGAGTGATGCGATTGCCACATACAAGGCAAAGAGTGAGATAGTCAAAATGAAATATCTCGTGCCCACGAAGGATAGGGATCAATTAATTACAATTCAAAATACGAGTGGTCGTTATGTGCGGTTAATGCCTTCTAATACATCTGGGGATGGTTATATAAGCTTATCGCAACTTGTAGTGTATGATGTATTAGGGAATAATATAGCAAAAAATGTCCCAGTTTTCACTACATCCATTCCAATGGGGAATCCACCTTCTCTTATTGTGGATGGTGTCAAATCTGCGCGCCCAGCTGCACAAGCATGGCAATCTTCTTCGAATAATAGGGCAACTGATTTCATTGAAATAGATCTTGGATCTTCCATGGTTATTGCAGGTATAAGAGTCATAGGCCCGAGCAATTGTATGCCTACACAAACGGTGTGCGCGGATCGCATGATGAATATGCGTATAATAATCAGCGAGGAAACTACCCAAGAAGCGATGGAATCCTATTCGGATCAAATGGCAGTTGCGTCGGATGCAATCTTACAATCTGGTGCAATGGCTTCTGCTGCGAATGCCTCGGCGGCAATGGCTTCTGCAGCGAATGCGTCTGCTGCGAATGTATCAGGTATTGTGGCTTCTGCGGCGAATGCCTCGGCGGAAATGGCTTCAGCCGCGAATGCGTCTGCGGCGAATGCCTCGGCGCAAATAGCTTCTACTGCGATCGCAAATAATAAACAGAGTCTCATTGACATTGGTGAAGATCCTGAGAATGCTCGTTTTATTCTTCCTTCTGAAAATAAAGATCAATCACGTTTATTTGGAGCAATGTTGGGTGGGGCAGAGAAGCGAATACAGAGCGGAGGAGGCTCATCGGATATCAAAGTAACACCTATAGGAACGGAAATATCGGGTCGCTATGTGCGTATTCGTCCATCTGTAAAAAAAGGCGATGGTTTCATACACTTTTCGCAGATTATTATATATGATATATTGGGAAGAAATGTAGCACAGGGAATGCCTATATTTGCTACATCCACTTTGGCTGGGACAAAGGATCCATCTATTTTGGTGGATGGAAAACTAAGGCCGCGTATAGCACCGAATATATGGCATTCTGCGACTTCTGATAGGAATACAGAATATGTGGAAATTGATCTTGGTTCTACACAGACTTTGACGGGTGTCCGTGTTATTGGACGTGGAGATTGTCCTATTACTATTCCTAAATGTCAGGAAAGAATGATGCAGCTGCGTATTGAAATTAACAATGAGACAGATGGAGATGCTCAAATGTTTTTTGCAGAAAATGCTGAAAAAGCGATTCCGTCTGGGGCGATTCCGTCTGGGGCGATTCCGTCTGGGGCGATTCCTCCTGAGGCGATTCCGTCTGGGGCGATTCTTCTTGAGGCGATTCCGTCTGGGCCAAGCGCTTCACAAGCTATGAGTGAAGGGACATATATTCTCAGCGAACACGCACGTGATCAAACTATTCAGGTGAATGGATACATGGGGAGATATGTGCGATTGAGACCATCTGTATCAGATGGTGACGGCTATATACACATTTCACAAATTATTGTAAAAAATATGCATGGTAGAAATATTGCGAAAGGAATGCCTGTATTTAGCAGTTCGTCTATGAGCGGAACAGAAGGAGCACGGGTTGTTGTAGATGGATATGACCATTTACGTGGGATTCCTACTATATGGCATAGCAATTCATCAAATAGGGACTTAGAATTCATTGAAGTAGATCTTGGATCTGAACAATCAATATTTTCTATACGTGTAATAGGTCGCAATGATTGTCCTATTGATGCGTGGTGCGATGATAGAATGCTAAATATGCGGGTGGAGATTAATAAAACGACAAGTGATAATGCGCTCGCTAGCTATACTGAGCAATTCAATATCTTAGGTTTTAATTTTAATAATGCTACACCCTGGAATTACCCCTGGCCAAAAGCACAGGTTGTAGAGCCAAATGTATCAGAAATACAACTAGAATTCCAACCAGAAATCCAACCAGAAATCCAACGACAGTACCACCCACCCAATCCATATCTGCCCAGCACTCAATCAGGGTGGCAAAAACATCCTCAAGATTTCCAACCACAGACAGAGTTCCAACCACAGACAGAGTTTCGGCCACAAAAAACACCCTCAAGAATTCCAGTTGATTCACAGTTTCGGCCAAAAACACCCTACACAAGAATTCCAGTTGATTTACATTCTCAGCAAAAACACCCTCAAGATTTCCAGTCTCGGCAAAAACACCCTCAAGATTTCCAACCACAGACACAGTTCCAACCACAGACACAGTTCCAACCAGAGTTCCAACCAGAGTTCCAACCAGAGTTCCAACCACAGTTCCAACCACAGATGTATCCTATGAATGGGATATTTTTCACGAATCAATATGGAGGTGGAGAAACAGACTTTAGTGAACAAGCCAATCCCAGTATATCACAGGATAAGAGTATAGATACACATAATTTTACTGGGCGTTATGTTAGAATAAGACCATCCCTGACAAATGGCGACGGATTCATGCATGTATCACAAGTCATAATATACAACATACTTGGAATTAATATAGCTCTTGGAAAGCCTACATATGCTACATCTACTTTAGAGGGGGCAAGTCAGCCTTCATGTGTAGTTGATGGAACAGATACACCACGTGCGTTTTTTAATATTTGGCACTCCGCATCGACAAATATAAATTCCGAATTTTTAGAAATTGATCTGGGTGATTCACAACCTATTAAGTCTGTAAGAATTATAGGAAGAGCAGATTGTAATGATGATAATGTTTGCAATGAACGAATGAATAATATGCGTGTTGAAATTAATAATGACACTTCTGATGAGGCAAAAAAAGCTTATTCATATGTAACTCCTACGTTGCTTCCTGCTTCTGCTGAAAATGCCTCCCTAGACACCTTGGGGCTACAGGATTCCACGGATGCCAAATATCTCACGGATACTTCTCCTCTTCCTCATGATCTTCCTCATGATCTTCCTCATGATCTTCCTCATGATCTTCCTCATGATCTTCCTTCTGGTAATGCTCTAATGAAAAATACTGAGAATCCCACGGATGACAACTATGTCGCCCCTGTCCCTATCTATTCTCTTCCCCCTATGAAGCAAAATACATATAATATTTCTAGCTCTAATTATGCCTCACAGAATATACAATTAATAAATACAAGCAAATTTATACCTATACAAAGAGCTGACAGCTCTCTTCCAACTGGATATACAAAAGTATGGAATCCAGATACACGTGAGTATATGTATCAAGATGAAAATATGCAAGTAACAACACACCCAGTATTACCTAGCAAACGCACAAATACTTCTCGTGTAAAACGCCCTTCCAGTAATTCTTTCACATTCAATCCACTTCCAATTGATATTAAAATAGATTCAG
>RGCF01000019.1 GCA_009919265.1 Bacteroidota bacterium
GATAGGGGAGATAGATCATGAAGATCATTAACACTATCGTAAAGAATATGCTAAAGTATATGGCATTGATTTGAGGAAAAACCATATGTCCTACTGCTCCCATTCCCGCGATATTAGCTCCTATGTTCAATACGATTGCAGGTGTTCCAAAACCTACTGTGATATATAATACCCATTTCGGATATGATTCTTTGAGGGTTCCTGCCAATCCTTTACCGGTAACCATTCCAATTCTTGCGCACATAGTTTGGATAATTGTCATTAAAGGAAATGCTATGAATGCAGTCCATAATGTAGCCAAACCAAACATTGCTCCAGCCTGCGAATATGTAGCAATCCCAGATGGATCATCATCGCTGGCACCGGTGATAATGCCGGGACCAAAATATTTACGAAAAACATTGATGATCATAGATCTTCTCGATTGCTTTTAAACAATGATTTAAATGTCGATTTTAAATCTGAAATAGATTGCTCAAATTACGGAAACCTCCTACAAATGCACTATATTTGGGGATATCCATGGGAGTGATAAGTGGCATCTAGGGAATTGTGCTTTCTTTATCAAAGCCGGGAATGTTCTGAGAATAGTGAGAAAATTGCATGAAACAAACCCATTTCGGACTCATATCAGCCATTTCGATTGTTATTGCCAATATGATTGGTACAGGGGTATTTACGGGTCTGGGCTATCAATTACTTACGATTCAAGACTTTGCAGCCATTATTACTCTTTGGATTATTGGTGGTTTGCTTTCTTTATGTGGTGCATTTGTCTATGCAGAGCTTGGGGCAATGCTTCCTCATTCTGGTGGTGAATATCGGTACCTTTCTGAAGTATTTCATCCAAGTTTAGGGTTCCTTTCAGGTTGGGTGAGTTCCACAATTGCATTTACTGCTCCATTAGCGCTGAGCTCAATTGCAGTAGGAAATTATATTGTAGCTTCATTAGATTATGGCAATCCAACTGTTATTGGACTTTTATCGCTATTAGGATTAACCGCCATTCATACATTGAGTCATAAGGCAAGCGGTGCATTTCAATCTTTTTCAACGGGAGCAAAAGTCCTATTTGTTATTATTTTGATCGTTTTGGGTTGCTCGCATGCCGATTGGGATTTTTCTCATTTCACTCCTACTATAAACACTGCCGCCCAAATGGCTTCACCTTCCTTTGCTGTCTCTCTTATCTATGTGATTTTCGCATATTCAGGCTGGAATGCTTCTGCCTATGTGGCATCAGAATTAAAAAATCCTGAGCGGGATGTGCCCTTGTCAATCATCTTGGGGACAGTATTTGTAACCATCGTTTATGTGTTTCTGAATATGATGTATCTCATGGTTGCACCAATGCACGAGATGATGGTTAATCCGGAAACTATGATGCCAAAAGAATTAGTTGTTATTGCAGGATCTCATTTCCTACCACCTCTATTTACTTCCATATCGGGATTAATTATTGCATTCATGTTGATATCATCGATGAGTGCCATGGTTGTTGCCGGACCTCGTGTTTTGCGTTCAATGGTGCATGAGTATGTACGCGGGGAAGAGAAGTCGGATATTTCAACAATACCAGTAAAATCAATTTGGTTGCAAACAGGAATTGCTGTGCTCATGATTCTCACGAGTACTTATGATACATTGATAACATTTACAACCTTTCTCATGACATTGTTTTCAAGTTTAACAGCAATGGCCGCAATTTATGCCCGATTTAGCATGAGGAATGTTCATAGGCCTTATAGAATGTTTGCTTTTCCGGCAACTCCATTTCTGTTTTTGCTTATCAATGTGTGGATTTTGTATTATATCTATCAAGATAAACCTCGGGACATGTATTATGTCTCGGCAATATTGATTAGTGGAATTATCGCTTGGGTGATATTACATATTCGAAAAAAACGGATGCAAACATGAGACTGTTGCTATTGCTACTTTGCATATTGATTTCTTGTAATGATAAAGTCCAAGAATCAGGGAAACAACAACCGATAACGAAAAAGAATAGACCAAAACCCGGATTTCTAGAGATAGCTCAACAAGAGTCTGTAAACAATATTGATTATGCTGTGTATTATGAAGATTCTTTAGTGAATGAACCATATGTTCAATCACCTTCATTATATGATACATTTCCGGGCATAGGTACATTTCGTGGTGGACCTTTTAGAGATATGCCACTCACGGGAATTCTCGATGCTATGCCAACAACATTCTCAATAGATTGGACATTCAAAACCGACTGGGGTAAGATGTCTGCTGGAACAAATGGGAAAGGTAGAGGTTGGGGAGGTGGCGCAGGCTGGACCGGACAACCGTGCTTGAGAATGAATCCACAAACAAATGATCTAACTATTTATCAAGGATCTTTGACAGGGAAGGTGTTCAGATTGAATTATGCAAATGGAATTGAAGTGGATAGTGCATTGGATATACATAATCCAATCAAAGGTTCTGTCGCTTTGGATCCGGAATATGATCATATACTCTATGTAGGACAAGGCATTCGCTATCAATCCGAATCTGGTGCACGCGCATTTGATTTGCGCACCGGTAAGATTATTTCTTTTCAAACTGCCTATGATAAATATGCAAAAAGACGCTGGGGTTTTTTTGATAGTTCACCAATAGCATGGGGTAAATATTTGCTTTGGCCGGCAGAAAATGGAATTCTCTACAAATTTCTTCGAACTCCAAATGGATTCCAACCGCATTCAAAATTTGTGTACTCTGTGAAAGGAAATCCCAATCTTGGATTGGAAGCGAGTATGGTTATATATGGCAGATATGGAATAATAGCTGATAATGGTGGGAGCATCATTTGTCTGGATCTTCATACGCTCACACCAATGTGGTATTCTGCAAATGGTGATGATACTGATGCAACTCCTGTTCTGGCAATTGAAGAAGGTAAACCTATGCTCTATACAGGTTGCGAAGTTGATAAACAAGGAAGAGAAGGCATTTCATATTTCCGAAAAATATCCGTATTGGATGGAAAAGAAATATGGAAATTCTCAATTCCTTGTCATTCGATTAGTATAGATAAACATATTTTGAACGGTGGCATGCTTGGAACACCTCTTCTTGGTAGCGGCAATTGTGCATCAATGATTTTCACTTCATTTGTACAGCATAAACCAGGAAATACAGGTGTATTAATGGCTTTCGATAGAGCGACAGGTACAGTTAGATGGAGTACTGAGCTTGCTGCATATTCATGGTCTTCACCAATCGGCTATCTTGTGAAAGGTGGAGCATTTGTCATGCTCATGGGAGATGTCATTGGTAATCTCTATTTAATCAATGGAAATACAGGCGAGATTATCTATAAAGAACGCATTGGTAGTAATTTCGAAGCATCACCAGTTCCATGGAGAAATACTGCGATCATCGCATCAAGAGGAACAAATATTTTTAGGGTTTCCATACAATGAAGAAACTTTGTATCATCATCACAATTATATGTTCTGTCACACAGTCGCTTCAAGCAGGATTGTCCTATCATCGAAAGGCAAGTGGATATCCATTTGTCTTGAGTAAACCCAAAGGGTATGTCAAAGGTACCCCAATGCCATTGATTGTCTTTTTACATGGTAAAAGTTTAAGTGGCGATTCCCTGGAAAAACTCAAAGCATATGGAACAATATCTGCAATTGCAAAAGGGAAGCATATTCCTGCAATCGTTGTAGCGCCTCAAACTCCTGAGGGTGAAGGATGGGTACCATCAAGAATTATGAGAGTAATCAATTCCGTTAAAAAGATGACTGCAATTGACACCAATAGAATTTATGTTATTGGTATGAGTATGGGAGGATATGGAACATTTAGATTTGTTGCCGCATATCCAAATGTGGTTGCAGCTGCTTCCCCGATGGCAGGGGGTGGAGATTTGCATGGAGCAAAAAATTTAAGTACTGTGCCACTATGGGTATTACATGGAAAAAAAGACATTGATGTTCCTTTTGTGCAATCGTCAAAAATGGTTGCAGCCATTGCAAAATGCGATAGTACAAAATGTATTTTTACTCCATATCCTAAGATGGGACATTCAGAGTTCACCCAAATGTTTGAGAAGGATGAACTCTATGAATGGTTATTTGCTCATAAACGAGAGAATGGACAATCGCCGCTGAGAATGCGGAATCCACGGATACCTACACTGCAATACCGACCTGCAAAAAAGAAAAAAGACACAACAGCTGTTATGTCACCTCGCTGATTTTCGAATTGCCTTATAAATATTCTGTGCATCACCTCTTCTCAATAAGTAGCCCGACATAAATGGAAGAGGTCTTTTGGTGAATTCTGGATTAGAGTATGCACTGTCCAATGCCGGACTATATCTTTTTGCAAAGAGATTTATAGGTCGAGCATAACGACCATAGAATACAAAATCCCATGTTCTTTGATCATAATTCTCAAATGGAATTCCTGTATCATCTTGAAATACTGTATTAGCATTCCCAAGAAGGAAATTTCTAATCTCTGAAAATCCTGCATTATGCATCAAGTAACTTGCGCTTTTCACATAGGTATTAAAACTTTTCATCGAGTTTAAGAAAGTACGAAGAGGGGTATTATTCGTAAATCCAATTTTTCCAGCATAGGCAGCATTACCAAGATTCGCATATATATAGGTCAAGCGTTGAATATATGTTGACCCATTTTTTGTAAAGTAAATATCATGAACTTCCTGGACAGGCACTTTTAACGTATCTCTTGAATTTGTGTTAATTGTACCATCTGCATGAAGATATCTTCTGCCATGTCCAATCAATGTATGTTCCGTGTGGACAAGAAATAATCCAATCAAAGGTAATGCACCATCCACTTTATCAGCAGTGATGAATTTTCTCATTTTGTCAGTGATGAAATAACTATAATTCGTTACTTCATTAATATTGATCTGTACGGATTGGAGATAATCAGGAACTCCGGTTGTATCGCGAGATGAGAATTTCTTGAAACTTCCAGGCGGTTCAAAAGCTATGAAAACATATTGCTTATAGTTTGGAAATAATGTCACAGCATGCAAAGCATCGGGGCCACTGAAAGGGTAGAATACCGTTCCCTCCCCAACTTTATCGGAAGCAAGTTCTGCTTGCGAAAAATCCGACATAGGCTTCAATCTTTTTGATTTTACTCTACGAAACAATTCCTGCAATCGTTTCGCATGTGCGCTATAAAACCCATAATTAGCAATTCCTCGCAATCTATTGCTTGACATTGGTAAGCCTGCGATAAATCGGGATGATTCATCAATTGTTGTGTCCAATCCTCTTGGTAATTCAGTAGAGATGGGAATTGAATCCTTCTTTTTTTGGATTGAATCCTTCAGAACTGGTTGTGCCTGTAAATCCTGTTGTTGCTCATTGTTTTTTATATCGCATCCCAATAAAAATATGATGCAAATCATGCTTATCAATAATCGCATAAACTAATCCAAATAAATTAACAATCAATTGGCCCTATAGCCGAAGAGCTTTTGATACCCAATTCTTTAAAAAACATTCAAGAATCATACCAAACAACTGATAAAAACCCATTTCATCAGTCTTGATATATCTGATTTATGGCCTTTTGGGATGAAAAACCGTCTTTCGTTGATTTGAACTCATAAGTAACCTTGTGGTATCATTCACATTTTGACATCGAATTGTGAATGTTTCGGAGGTACCAATTCTGATTCTTTGATAGGTAATAAGCCAGATTTGACCTTTTTTTTCTTCTTTTATACCAACCCTGCGGAATTCATATCCAAAGTTCATCATTGAAATAGCGTTTAATGCTTTATCTTTCCCAATCTTTTGTAGTACTTTTGGCTCATATAAAAAAGGAATCATCTCTTCATATCGTGAATTCTTATAGAGTATTTGCAGATATGAAAGTATATCTGTTGAATAAAAACATAATGGATTTCTAAACAGACATGATTGATCTTGAGCTTGCATTGTACATTGTACATTCAAGAGAACTGCAATGCAAATAATTAATCTACCTACCATCATTCACTTTTCCATGTTAAGGATATTGCAATATGGATATCTATGCACTACTCTGGCGATCACATACTTCAGATGATGATTTCGATCAACAAGCATTCAATGATAGAATGCCTGCACTCTTTGATTGGTTGAAACAATTGAAATCTCAATCCAAACTTCTTGCTTGTGGTGGTGGCGGATTTGAGTTTTCACCTGGTGGTCTAACAATCATCTATGCACAAAGTCCTGAAGAAGCACAGTCCATTGCATCTGCATCCCCACTTTCCGATATAGGCAATACCGAAATTTTCTTTTGGGGTGTTTTTCATGCTGACATGCAATTCAATCTTGAAGATCCCAGACTTCAATAATTACTTTCTTTGAATCTTTTTTGGCATATCTGCTGCAACATAAGTCAATACTGCCATAGAAGCTGTGCACAGAGCAAGTTCGCGAGGATTGAGCTTATCCATCATGTCTGCATTGGTATGGTGATAATTAAAATATTTTGAATCATCAACAAGCAATCCCATTCCGGGTACTCCTAATTCCATGACGGGACCAATATCTGCACCACCACTTCCTTCTTCACATGCAGAGGCATCGATCATACCTAACAAAGAACATATTTCTTTTGCCAATTCCATTCCTTTAGGGCTTCCACCAAAATCGAATCCTTTCGGCTTAAATGTTCCGGCATCACTTTCCACTGCCAATACATGATTGGGTATTTCTTTCGCATGTAGTTTAGCATATGTCTTTCCACCCATCAATCCATTTTCTTCATTTGTCCAGAAACAGACACGCAATGTGCGTTTAGGACGAATGCCTAATTTTTTGATGACACGCAATGCTTCCCATGCTGCAATGCATCCTCCGCCATCATCCATTGCACCTTGTCCAACATCCCAAGAATCTATATGACCACCAAAAACTACAATTTCTTCAGGCTTCTCAGAGCCGCGTATTTCAGCTATTACATTTCTTGAATTGGCATCTGGAAGGAATTTGCTTTCTAGTTTTAATGTAACATTCGGCTTTAAGCCAAGACCGCATTGTCTGTCAAGCATTTCTGCATCTTCAATTGAAATTGCAGCATGAGGTATCTTTTTCCCATCATCAGAATAACGCATTCCTCCGGTATGAGGTGTATTTAGTGAGGCAGGTCCGATTGAGCGAACCAAACTTGCAATCGCTCCATGTTTTGCTGCTTCGGAAGCACCATTAACTCGATAACGGACTGTTTCGCCATATTTAGTAAATGGTACATTGAATAGCACAATTTTCCCATTTGCATCTTTTGATCTTTTTGCCAATTCATCAAAACTGTGAACAACAATTACTTCGCCGGTTACTCCTTTGGTAGGAGTTGCAATGGAACCACCAAGAGAAAATACAGAGATGTTTTTTTCAAATGGAGAATTCAAAGTCAGTGATTCATTTCCTCTCACCCAATGAGGAACTTTTACGGGTTCGCTGTATACTGTGTCAAAACCATCTGTCTTCATTGTAGCGAGGATCCAATCAATTGCTTTTTCTAGGTTTTGTGAACCACTAATGCGTGGACCATATGTATCGCACATGATTGATAATCGTTTATAGGCATTGCTATCTTGCAAAGAAGCAGCTATGATCTTTGATGCGATGTCTGAATATTGTTCTTTGATTGATGCCTGTTCTTTTGACTCAGACAATACTGCATAAGCGGTTCCACCAAGTACTATGATAACTGCCGTGAAAATAAGGATGATTGATTTTTTCATTTCACACCTATTATTGTTCTATAAGTTGTTTCAAACTAGTGAATACATCTTCTGGTTGTATATCTCGAATGCACATAAAGGCTTGACCGGTTCCTTCAAATTGACATGAAGCAGGTTTTGGAGAAAAATAAAAACATGGACTACAACTGAGATCTCTTCTAGCAACAAGTGCTTTTGTGTTCATCCAGGGCGCTGTATGTATGTGACTCGTATAACCAAAAATGGCAATCATGGGAAGTTGTAATGCTGCAGCACAATGCATAAGACCTGAATCATTGGAGATGAATGCAGTACAATGATTCATGATTGCAATGCTCTGTGTTAAGGATGAAGCTTGAACGATATGTATGGTGGCATCCGGATTCAGAATATGAATCATGGAAGAAATTCTCGAGTTCAATTCATATTCTTCCGGACCCCCAAATAACAAAATATGCATTGCCAATTGCTTGCTTGCCATTGCACATACTTTGGCATAGTTATCAGCTTCCCATCTTTTGTTGATCTGATTCTTTACCGTTGCAGATCCTGCATGAATACCAAGAATTGATGATTGCGTTGGTATTCCATGGTTCCGTAACCAATCTTCTGCAAATGCTTTGTCCGAATCGGTAAGATTGAGAGACATTGCCGGTAGAGTTTTAGGTATATCTGCTCCAAGCAATGAAGCGATGCGAATATTTTCTTCGCAATTATGCAATGCATCATGTTCATCGAGCAAAATATTATTTAGAGCATTCAATTGCGCAGTGGATTGATGAATATAACGATGTCCAATTCTCTGTGGGGATCCAATCAATCGTGCTACTATGGCATAATGAAATCTATTTGCAGGAAATGCAGTAATTGTATGTGAATATGTTCCGCGAAGTGAATACAAGAAGCGCAAAGATGAAATGGGGGACTCTTTCAGAAAATTATGATAGATCACATTTGAAACATGAGGAATTTCAGAAAATACATCCGCTATTCCTTTAAACATTGTTAGGACATCTATCTGAATATCAGGGTAGGAATTTTTGAGAATTGTCAATGCAGGAGTAAACATCAATGCATCACCTATTCCTGACAATGCAAGAATAAGTATGCGGTCACCCTTTTTGATGGATGCATTGCGCTTTTCATGCACCAATCTCATATCATTCAGGCTTACATGCAGAGAAGAACTTGGAAGTATTGTGAGATCCTTGATTGTCTGCATGTTAATTATCCCAGATATATCATTTCTTGCTGAGGTGCAAGACCAGAGACAATAGGTGTTCCATCTTTCATAAATACCATATCGATTTCAGTTCGCATACCCACTTTCCCGGGAATATAAATTCCTGGTTCTATGGAGCAAGAAGTCATTGGTATGACAATTCTTGTATCTTCAGTTTCATAATTATCCATATTTGCCCCTGAGCCATGCGTTTCTGTGGTGATGCTATGTCCGGTACGGTGAACAAAATAATCACCATATCCAGCATTTCTTATAACAGTTCGTACTGCATCATCGATGTCACATCCACGAACAGACTTTTTTTGATTGAATTGTTCTTCAAAAAGGGAAATGCCGGCATTCCTTGCTTGTATAATTGCTGTGAAGATGGATGTTTCTTCATGATCCATTGCATTGCCGGTATGACACATCCAGGTTATGTCTGAATATGTTCCGTTTCCATGTTGAGGGCATGCCCACATGTCAATCAGGACTACAGTATCGGGTCCAAATTCAGAAGATTGATCTTTGCTGGGAGCATAATGCGGACTTGCCGCATTGATGTCTCTTGCTATGATAGGTTCGCTATACGTTTTCAATCCACAATCTTTGAATCGTTTCATCACGAATTGTTGGATGGTATATTCATTTGCAAAACCTTTATTCAGGATTGTTGAACGTATTTCCTGGAAAGTCTCTTGCATGATGGTGCCGAGAGTAGGAGCTGTAAACTCCAGATTCTCATGTAATTGCTCATCACTCCAAACCGCTGCTATCATTTGCAATAAATCTGCTGAGCTATGAATTTCCGCATGCATTCCACGAAGGAGTTCCACTGTTCCTGCATCAACTTTCGATGCCGTAGGGATTGCATTCATTGGTGAATATTCAATAGCAATATTTGGATGAGCATTGATAAATGATTGCAAACCATTTTGCCATCCTGCATGACCTGCATAGATAGTATGATTTGCATCGAGGTGAGCAAGTGTGAAATCTTCAATCGCATGTACCAATGTTTGTACTCTCCCTTTCGCTGGGATAAGCACTGCCCATCTTCTCGTGCAATGCATTGTTGAAGGCATTTCAACTATTTCATGAGCGATAGAATTATTTCCCCTAAAATCCAGAAGCAACCAGGCATCCAAACCTAATTTGGTGAGTGCTTGTTGAATATTGGAAAGAGCTTTCATGAAAGCGCCTGTACAGCAGATTTAAAAACCTGTCCCCGATGTTCATAATTGGCAAACATGTCAAATGATTTGCAAGCAGGTGAAAAGAGAACAACATCTCCGCTTGCTGCTTCCAATGCGGCAAGCTGTGTTGCCTCTTCCAAACTTTCAGCTTTTAAGCATCGTATTGATGTACAGAAATGATTGAAAATGGCTTCTTGTTCTTCTCCGATGGCAATGATGGTTTTTACATGACTCGCTGCAACAGCATCTAGTTCAGCATACACATTATTATCGCCCCTACCACCTGCAATCCAAATAATTGGTTCTTTATAACTGGAGAGTGCATACCATGCTGCATTGATATTCGTTGCTTTAGAATCATTGATGAAATGTACATCATGTCTTGATCGTACAAATTCCAAACGATGTTCAACGCCTGAAAATTGCATGAGTCCATCGCGAATATTCTCATTGCGAATTTCGAAAGCTCTTGCAGCTAAAGCTGCGGCCATGGAATTATACCTATTGTGAACGCCGGGTAGGCGCACATCTTCGAATGGCATCAATACTTCCTCATTATGCATTGAAGAAGCGAAAATCAGTTGATTGTCTCGAGCATAAGCCCCTTGCTGCACGGGATTCATGCTGATATACTGAATATTCGCTCGTGACATCTCGGCGCATGCTGCTGCACCAGGATTGTCCGCATTCAAAATTACAATATCATTTGCGTCCTGATTCAAGGAAGTTTTCCACTTAGCCCTTTGATATGCATCAAAAGATCCATGATAGGTGAGATGATCGGGAGTAATATTGAGAATAATGCCCACTTTCGGCTTATAGTATTTGATTCTGTCAAGTTGATAACTACTCGCTTCAATGACAAGAATCGTATGTGGATCCAAAGTGTGTAAGCAATCACTGAGAGGCGTTCCTATATTTCCGGCTGCAATTGCAGGTACTCCCGCATTTGAGAATAGAAATGCAGTCAATGCTGTTGTTGTGGTTTTGCCATTTGTTCCAGTAATCGATATGATAGGATTGCGCACATGTGAGGAAGCATATTCCAATTCGCTGATGATGGGAATCCCTCTTGATTCTGCTTCTTTGATGATTTCTGCATATGGTGGCACGCCAGGAGAGGTAACGATTAGATCACAATTGGTCAATGCTTTGCTAGAATGATTGCCAAATTCATGATCAATACCTGTTTCATTTAGTACTTGTTTAGCCGATATATAGGTTTCTTCGCTTGCTGATTCAGTGAGAAAAGGAATATCACCATCTCTTTGAGCTAATCTTGCAGCAGCTAAGCCGCTTTTACCAGCACCAATAATTGTTATGTTCATAAAGTTTGTTCCAAAATAGAATGCCACATCGCTCATGAAAAGCTGAATCGTTCAGTACGCATGCGTGATGCCAACCAAGCATCACTCAGCGATGTGAAGGTTGCAAGTAGAGAGTAAAGATCAGTGATCGCTTACATGCGCCGGCGTTCAACACTCATCACTGCAATGTGGCATTGATGATATTCATTCTCCCATATTCACATAAAACAGAGAAGCAGCCTTCATACCTAATGAGAAATTTTCTAAATCAAAATGTTCATCAGGTGAATGAGCATTCTCATCCTGCAGACCAAATCCCATTAACACGGTTGGCGCTTTGAGAATTGTGTCGAAAATAATGCAGACCGGTATTGAACCTCCTTCACGAGTAAAATATGGTTCTTTCCCATATGCTTCTTTCAGTGCTTTCGATGCAGCATGCATCCCTTTGCCGGATCGTTCCACCAAAACGGGATTTGCTCCATGCAAGTTCACAACTTCCACTTGAACAGATGTCGGTGCGATGTCTAAAACATGATTGGTAAACTTTGTTGCTATATCATCTGTGTCTTGATTTGCAACCAATCGCATTGAAACTTTAGCAGATGCTTTCGCAGGTAGTACGGTTTTTGCTCCTATTCCGGTAAAGCCAGAATATAATCCATTCACATCTAAAGTTGGTCGACCAGAAATGTGTTCCAATGTTGTATAGCCTTGTTCTCCAAAGAGCAATGGCACATTCAGGCCCTGCTGAAATGCTTTGGAATCAAAAGGTAGCTTGGCATATTCTGCTCTTTCTTCAACACTTAAATCAACTACATCATCATAAAAGCCGGGTATTGTGATTTTACCATGTTCATCTTTGAGATTTGATATGATTTCACATAATGCATTGGCAGGATTCATAATACTCCCACCATAACTACCTGAATGCAAATCTCTGTTTGGTCCCTGCACATGAATTTCCATATAGCACAATCCACGCAAACCATAACACAAAGAGGGAAGCCCCGGACCATATAATGGAGTGTCTGAAACCATAACTGTGTCGCAAGCCAATCGCTCTTTATTCTTTTCTATGTATGAGGTCAAATTGATGCTTCCAATTTCTTCCTCACCCTCAATAAGTAGCTTGATATTCACGGGCAATGCACCTGATGTGGCAAGTAATGCTTCCAAAGCTTTGATGTGAAGAAATACTTGTCCTTTGTCATCAGTTGCTCCTCGAGCAAAGACTTTCCCGTCTCGAAATGTTGGCTCGAATGGAGGATTGGTCCAAAGTTCAATTGGATCTACCGGTTGAACATCATAGTGCCCATAAAATAACACAGTTGGTTTATCCGGACCTGCAAGACAATGCTCAGCATATACGATTGGATGACCGGGCGTTTCATGCAATTCAACGGTATGCAATCCAATCTTCTTGAGATGATTGACAAGCCATTCACCACAATTGCGTACATCAGATGCATGCTCAGGCGCAGTGCTTATGCTTGGAATAGAGAGAAATTCAGTCAATTCTGTGATGAATCGATCATGATGATGGTCAAGATATTCACTATAGGTCATTGTAAGTTCCAATATAAATATGGTTTGCAAAATTACGAATTCATTAGGTCTTGTATTCAAACAAGTATGGAAACTATTACTGTATATAAAGTGTAAATAATATGAATAAGATATTGTTATTATGGCAAAAACTATTAGTTTTGATGGAAACTTTTAAAACAATAAAAGTTTTCTAAGTATCTTTAGTTCAATTTTTACATTTGAATATGATTCAAGAAGTCATGGAAGCAACAAAAGATGAAAGCGTGAAAGACCGCTTGGTGAGTACAGCAATGCAGGAATTCATGCAATATGGGTTTAGCAGGATCTCGATGGATGATCTCGCTGTGAAGTTAGGGATGAGCAAAAAAACGCTGTATAAACACTTTCCTAGCAAAGAGGAATTGGTCAGAGGTGTATTAGAACTCAGAAAACAGCGAATTGGGGAACTGATGAAGTTTATTGAGACCAAGGTTCCCAAGCATGCTTTTGGCGAGAAAATCATACAAGTCAGTCAAAAAGTAGCAGAAATTCTTTCTGAAATACAGCCCTATGTTCTGTATGATTTGAAAAAATCATTTCCGGTCATTTTCGATGAATTTGACACCTTTAGAAAAGAGAGCATTGTGAAATCATTTACCGCTGCTTTGCTTGAGGGTAGAGCAAGTGGAGTATTTAGAGATGATATTCCAATTGAGATAGCAGTTCATGTCCATCTAACATTGATTTCAACAATGTTGCATCCTGAATATTTATCCGGTCAAACATACACACCTTTGCAAGTATTTCAAATGATCATGAAATGCACATTGGAAGGATTATGTACGAATAAAGGTCGTATAGCAGTAGAAGCATCATTATTCACTAAATCATCATAATCATGAATAGCCAAGAATCTTGCAATTGGTGTGCATGCACAACCAATAAGGCAATTGAAACTAGATGAAGCTATTGAGATTGGGTTAAATCAGAGTAAAATGCTCGCAATTGGAAAAGAAAAAATCAAGGCAGCAGATGCGAGAATTGATGAAGTAAAAGCATCGAGATTACCTGCATTGAAATTTCTTACAGGTTATACAAGATTGAGCGATGTGCCTCCATTTATTGTTTCACTTCCATTTTCTGGTGCAAGTTCATTCACTATTGCGCCGGTTATCTTGGATAACTATGTAATGAAGCTCAGTGCTGCTCAGCCTATTTTCACCGGTTTTAAATTGGAGAATCTTGAAGAATCTGCAAGATATGCAGCAAAAGCAATGTCATCCGATTATGACAAAGACAAATTGGAATTGATGTCTATGATTAAAATCCAATATTGGGGATTAGTAAAGGCAAAACAATTTGTGATGATAGCAATTGAGAATGTTGGATTGATCAAAGCCCATGAACAAGATGTACAGAAATTACAAAAACTTGGCATGGCTCAACAATCGGATATATTAAAAATCCAAGTACAATTAGCAGAAGCAGAGTATCGTGTTATTGAAGCTAAAAATCAAATGCAGTTAGCAATGATTGGATTAAATAATACGCTTAGGCTACCACTTGAAACGCAATTAGAGGCAATTGATATCCCGCATGAAACAATGTTGGAAATGCCATTACAGGAAATGGTTGATAAAGCATTTCTTACAAGGCCTGATGTAAAATCTTCTGAGTATCGCATCAAAGCGGGGGAAACTCAAGTCAATATTGCAAAGTCATCCTGGTACCCACAAGTCAATGCATTTGCAGAATACAATTATAATAATCCGAATATGAGAATTGTTCCTGCCAGATCCAGATTTGATCAAACATGGGCAGCTGGAATTCAAGTGTCTATGGATATTTGGAATTGGGGACTCAATTCTGCCCAATCAAGACAAGCAGAAGCACAACTTGCACAAGCACTAGATGCCAGCGCGCTTACTAAAGAAGCAATTCAAATTGAAGTCATGCAATCATATACATTGATGAAGCAAGCTGTAGATAAAATTCCGGTTACTGAATCATCGATTAAACAAGCAGAAGAGCAAGTGCGTGTTATAAATGTAAAATATGCTTCTGGTAATGCGATATTGACTGATATACTCGATGCTGAAACTGCATTACTCCTGACGAAAATGAATAAAGTACAAGCTATCATAGATCTTGAAATTGCAAAAGTAAAGCTTGAAAAATCAATTGGAATCACCCTTTAAATCATTGAGAATAAATCATGAAAAAAATTATCATTTCATTGATCATCATTGCAACGCTGGCACTTATTGTTGGTGTACTTGAGTATAATAAATCAAAAGCAGAACAGACAATAGCAAAACAAACATTTAAACTGAATGCAATTCCTGTAACAGTTACTACTGCTGTCATCACAGATTTACAAAGTGAGTTAAATCTAATAGGCACAATCATGGCAGGAAGTGATGTTAATATTGTTGCCGAAGCAGGTGGAAGAATCATTCGAATGAATGCCAAACCCGGCGATTATAAATCTGCCGGCTCGGTCATTGCTGAAATTGATTCGGAATTTCGAAGAGCATCCCTGCAAAATGCTCAAGCAGGATATGACAAGGCAAAAAGTGATCTTCAAAGAACAGAAGCAATGTTCAAAGAAGGTGTAGTCAATGCAATGCAATTGGATCAAGCAAAATATGGCTTTCAAGCTGCAGAAGCACAATTGATCATGGCAAAAAGACAATTGCGAGATACTAGAGTTACTACCCCAATTAATGGAATCATAAATACAAGAATGGTTGACAGAGGAGCAACTGTTGGAATGAATGCTGTCATTGCAAATATTGTAGATATTTCAACATTGAAAGTTAAAGTCAATGTATCAGAAAAAGATGCCTTCGCATTGCACATTGGTGATAAAGTGGAAGTTATGACAGATGTCTATCCTGGAATAACCTTTTCTGGTTCTGTGATGAGCATCGCACCCAAAGCTGATGATGCACATACATATCCAATTGAAATCACAATGAAGAATTCTACTACTCATCCATTGAAAGCAGGCATGTTTGGAAAAGTAAAATTTAATTCAATTAAACAGACACAAGCAATTACGATACCAAGAAAATCATTGATTGGAAGTATAAAGAATGCAAAAGTATTTGTCATTAATAATGGAAGAGCGGAATTAAGGCCAATTCAATCAGGAAATGAAGCAGGAATGTTGCTTGAGGTTGTGTCCGGTTTACAATCTGGCGAAGTAATTGTCACCAATGGACAAAACAATCTTCGTTCAGGTTCAAAAGTTACCATTATCAATAAGAAGAAGTAAAGAACATGACAATTACAGAATTATCAATTAAAAGACCAACCCTTGTTGTTGTGCTCTTTACTGTATTGGGAGTCTTAGGTCTCTTTGGCTATTCTCAATTGAAATATGAATTGCTCCCGAAGATTAGTCCTCCAGTGGTTGTCATTACCACAATTTATCCGGGTGCATCACCACAGGAAGTTGAAAATAGCATCACAAAGAATATTGAAGATGCTGTCTCATCTCTTGATAAAGTCACAGCTGTTCACTCTACATCATTTGAAGGTGTTTCGGTAGTGACAGTTGAATTAACGCAATCTGCCAAAGTTGACATTGCTTTACAAGATGCCCAAAGAAAAGTCAATTCAGTGCAGCAAATACTCCCAAAAGATGCACGCTCTCCTGTTGTATCAAAAATTGCTCTGGATGAGATACCGGTACTCCGAGTTGGAGTGACGGGCTCTTTTCAAAATCGAGAATTTTATCAATTTATGAAAGATAAGATTGTTCCAGCTCTTTCTAAAGTAGATGGAGTAGGGAATATAGCTTTGCTCGGCGGAGAAGAAAGAGAAATCAGAGTAAATGTAAATATTGAAAAAGTTCGTGGATATGGCTTGGGAATAAATCAAATAGCTGGAATTATCAAAGCATCAAATCTTGATTTCCCAACAGGTAAAATTAAAGATGCTGATGGACAATATGTTGTTCGCCTTGCAGGAAAATTTTCCAGTATTGATCAAATAGGTGCAATAATTGTTGGAAAGTCCAGATCTGGAGGATATATCCGCTTGCAAGATATTGCAGAGATTGAAGATGGTAGAAAGGACTATTCAACCATTAGCAGAATTAATGGAATAACAACGATAGCATTATTGATTCAAAAACAAAGTGATGCTAATTCAGTGGATGTGAGCGCGAAAGTTCGAGATCAGATGATTGCACTTGAAAAAGAATATAGTAAAGAGCAATTAAAATTTAACATAGCTCAGGACGGTTCTAGATTCACAATTGAAGCAGCAAATGCTGTCAAGTTCGATCTCCTTATTGCAATCATTCTCGTTGCTGGAGTTATGTTTCTGTTCTTACATTCATTGAGAAATTCACTCATTGTAATGATTGCAATACCTGCCTCCCTTCTTTCAACTTTGTTTGTCATGTATATTCTGAATTATTCATTGAACTTGATGACATTACTTGCTATGTCACTTGTCATAGGTATTCTTGTTGATGATTCAATTGTGGTGCTTGAAAATATCTATCGACACCTAGAAATGGGAAAAGACAAAAAGCGTGCATCAATTGAAGGGAGAAATGAAATAGGGTTCGCTGCATTATCAATTACACTTGTTGATGTTGTTGTTTTTGTGCCTTTATCCGTTGTAGGTGGTTTGGTAGGAAATATCATGCGCGAATTTGCAGTGGTAGTGTTCACATCCACGATTATGAGTTTGGTGGTATCTTTTACCATAACTCCCGCCCTTGCTTCGCGTTTGGCAAAACTTGAACATTTATCCTCACTAACATTGATGGGTAGAATTGCATTAGCATTTGAACGATTCTTCGATTGGCTTGCAAAACAATATGAAGAATTGCTGCAATGGGCACTTGGAGCACGGTCGAGAAGAATATTGGTCATTGCAGGATCATTTATGGCCATTATTGCCGGTATTGCATTGGTTCCATTGGGTTATATCGGAGCAGAATTTATTTCACAGACTGATAGAGGTGAATTCGCTGTAACTGTAGATTTACCCCCCGAATATTCTGTTGAAGAAACAAATTTTGCCGCACTTCACATAGAAGAAATGCTTAATAGCTTTCCTGAGACTGAACGCATTTTCACTTCAGTGGGTGTTTCAAATGAAGGACTTATTGGTCAAAGTTCAAATAATGCCGTAGAATTCAATGTTACACTCATAGCTTCAAAACTCCGCTCGCGCACTACAGATGAGATTGGAGTATTGATGAAAGAAAAAATTAGTACAATTCCGGGATCTAAAGTCCGTGTCAATCCAATTGGAATATTTGGAACTGCAAATCAAACACCTATCCAGATTATTGTTGGTGGAACAAATTTTGATGATGTCTATGCCTCTGCAAAAAAACTAGCTGATATAGCAAAGTCAACAAAAGGTGCGCAAGATGTTAGACTAAGCGTCGACGAAGGTAAACCAGAATCTCGCATAGAGATTGATCGTGATAAGTTATCTGCATTTGGTTTAACAATAGGTGAAATTGGAAATGCACTTCAGATAGCATTATCGGGAGATAATACTGCGAAATTTCGAGATGCAAGTACAGAATATGATATGAGAATCATATTGGACGAATTTGATAGATCTCAAACTGACAAATTATTACGATTGCCATTTGTCAATGGAATGGGTCAGCAAATTGAATTACAACAATTTGCAACATTGGTTCAAGCAAGTGGTCCAACCAAATTGCAAAGGGAAAATCGTAATACAGCTATTACTGTCTTTTCTCAAGCCCTTGGAAGACCGTCAGGGAACATTGTGTCTGATATTCAAAAAGGAATGGAGGGTCAGAAACTACCCGAAGGTGTGTTCATTTCATATCTTGGTGATCAAAAAAATATGAAAGAATCATTCGTGAGTTTAGGTCTTGCACTAGGTGCCGCTATATTATTTGTGTATTTGATTATGGTTGCACTCTATGATTCATATGTGTATCCATTTGTTGTTCTCTTTTCAATACCGGTTGCATTTGTTGGAGCCTTATTGTCAATGGCATTGAATATGAAAGCATTGGGCATATTTCCGATTCTGGGTATCATTATGATGATTGGATTGGTGGCCAAAAATGCAATTCTACTTGTTGATCGAGCAAATCAGGCAAGAAAAGAAGGAATGTCTATTTTAGATTCACTGCTTGATTCCGGAAGAACGCGATTAAGGCCAATATTAATGACAACTGTTGCGATGATTCTAGGTATGCTTCCAATAGCTATTTCAAAAAGTTCAGGTGCTGAATGGAAGACAGGACTTTCCTGGGCAATTATCGGCGGTTTATCAAGCTCATTGTTATTGACACTTATATTGGTACCTGTTGTATATTATATCGTTGAATCCATAAAAGACAAAAGATGGAATGCATCAAAAGAACATGATACACTTGACTACGATGTCAATGCAGGTACTTCTTCATGATATTGCATGTCATCACAGGAATACTCTGTCTGTTTCTATTTGGTAGAATGCTATATCTCTTTAAAGCACTTGGTGATTCTTCAGAAGAGAATGCTCCAAAAATGCGAGAACTGTTATTATTGGGCCTAACTGCATCTTTGCCTTTTGCATTGTCATTATGTGCACATTAAGAAAATCCAGAAAGTACTGTCAATGTTGTTTTCATAATAAACAGTAAATCTCATATATGAGAATCAACATGCATATATTCTACATGTAACTTCCACGATTTGAAGAAGATAAAGTATAGAAAATGGGTATCTTTGTGATATCATTGTCCTATATAGACCCTTCGCATGTCATTTTTCACGCTTAACCATACAGATGAGAATAGCAGAGCAAGAGCCGGTATCATCAAAACTGATCATGGTTTGATTGAAACACCGATTTTCATGCCTGTTGGTACAGTTGGGTCTGTAAAAGCCATAGAACAAAGAGAACTCATTGAGATAGGTGCCCAAATTATCTTGGGAAATACATACCACTTATATCTCAGACCCGGCGAAGATGTTCTCAGTCACTTTGCAGGTCATCATGCATTTATCTCATGGGACAAACCCATACTCACAGATTCGGGTGGCTATCAAGTATTTTCTTTGAAAGAATTACGAAAGATTACTGAACAAGGAGTTGAATTCAGATCTCATATTGATGGCTCCAAGCATTTTTTTTCTCCGGAACGAGTCATTGAGATTCAGCGTTGTATAGGGAGTGATATTATGATGGTACTAGATGAATGTACCTCATTCCCGGCAACCTATGATGAAGCTAAAACATCGATGGATTTAACACTTCGATGGGCAAAAAGAAATAAAGATGCTTTTGTTTCAACAAGTTCAAGATATGGGCATGCTCAATATCTATTTGGTATTGGACAAGGAAGTACATATAAAGATCTTCGTACTGAATGCATGTCGAGATTGATTGATTTGGATTTTGATGGTTATGCAATTGGTGGTCTTGCAAAGACAAGCCACGATATCTCATGGGAGTTGGAACACCCGAAAATATTCTCACTGCAATAGAAATGGGCGTAGATATGTTTGATTGTGTCATGCCCACGAGAAATGCAAGAAATGGTACCATCTTTACTACTCGTGGTAGAATGAATGTGAGGAATCTTAAAAATAAATTCAGTGATGAACCTATTGATCCTGGTTTGAATATATATGCTTCTCAAGCTTTTTCACTTGGATATTTAAGACACTTGTTCACAGTTGGCGAAATTCTCGGTTTGCAACTTGCAACAATGCAAAATCTAGGATTCTATATGTGGTTGGTCAAAGAAGCTAGAAAACATATTCTTGACAATACTTATAGCTCATGGAAAACTTCAATTCTTGACATTATTTCTTAATTATATTCACTATTAAGGTAGAACCATGCCATTTTTTCCAATTGAACTTCAAGCTCAACAAGGACAAGCAGCTTCAGGTGATCCTGTATCGCAATTATTGACTTCGCTTCTTCCTATGGCTGCGATCTTTGCAGTCTTCTATTTTTTGATGATTCGCCCACAAAGAAAACGTCATAATGATCACATGAAAATGATTTCAGAATTGAAGAAAGGTGATAAGGTTGTTACATCAGCAGGTATTCATGGAACTGTTGATTCAGTAGAAGACTCTGGTATCATAAAACTTAAAATAGCGGATGCAACCATTATCAAGATTGATAAAGTTGCCATTTCTCAAGTAAATGTTGAATAAGGCATGAAAGAGAATTTTGATTCCATAGAGCAAGCCATAAAGGACTTGCAAGCCGGAAAAGTTGTTATCGTTCTTGATGATGAAGATCGCGAGAATGAAGGTGATATCATTTGCGCAGCTGAGTTTTGCACTCCAGAGCAAGTCAATTTCATGGCATCGCAAGCCAAGGGCTTGATTTGTGTAGCATTGCCTTCAGATAAAGCCTTCGCGCTTGATCTAGCACCTATGGTTCCGGATAATACTGCTTTGCATGGTACTAAATTCACCGTCTCCATTGATTATCTCCATGGCACTAGCTCTGGAATATCTGCAAGTGACAGATCTGCCACCATCAAAGCATTGGTAAAGCATGATGTAAAACCTGATGATTTTGGCAGACCCGGACATATCTTTCCTCTGATTGCTGTTGAAGAGGGAGTTTTGAGGAGAGCAGGGCATACCGAAGCAGTTGTAGATCTGATGAAATTAGGTGGTTTGCAACCAGTAGGAGTCCTATGCGAAATTCTCGCTGAAGATGGCACCATGATGCGAACCCCACAATTGATGGAATTTTCTGAGAAGCATCAATTGTCAATCATAACAGTAAAAGATTTGATCAAATACAGATTGAACAAAGAGCAACTTGTCACTTCAGTTGCAGAAGCTCAATTACCAACCGAATTTGGTGATTTTACTCTGAAAGTATTTGCAAATACCGTTGATGGCAAAGAACATGTAGCATTGGTGAAAGGGACCTGGGATGAACATGAGGCGGTCTTGGTCCGTGTTCATAGTGAATGCCTGACGGGTGACATCTTTCATTCTCTGCGTTGTGATTGCGGACCTCAATTAAATGCTGCATTATCAATGATTCAGCAAGCTGAAAAAGGTGTCTTGCTTTATATGAGACAGGAAGGAAGAGGTATTGGACTTGTAAATAAAGTAAAAGCATATTCTTTACAAGAACAAGGACTTGACACAGTTGAAGCTAATGTTCAATTGGGCTTCCAACCTGATCCACGCGATTATGGCATAGGAGCTCAAATTCTTGCATCCTTGGGTGTGAGAAAGATGAAATTAATTACCAATAATCCTACAAAGAGAGTAGGACTAGAAAGCTATGGTTTGGAAGTCATTGAACGAGTTCCAATTGAAATGCAACCAAATCCGGTAAATCGGGAGTATTTAGAGACAAAAAAAGTCAAAATGGGCCATTTATTGACCCATCTCTAGGGGTTTTGCCATCTAGTAGAAATTCTCTACTTTTGTTCTGTACCTAATGTACGCCACACGGCAAAGTCGTTATAATGTAACGACTTTGTTTTTTTTTAGATTGATCACTTTGAAATTGGAGAAATCCATGTCTGCCGGTCCAGTTTACATGACCCGTGAGGGAGTTGCTAAAATTGAAGACGAATTAAAGCAACTCAAGGGAAAAGGAAGAACCGAAATTGCTCAAAAAATTGCTTATGCTCGTTCTCATGGCGATTTATCAGAAAATGCTGATTATGATGCTGCAAAGCATGAACAAGAATTGCTTGAAATGCGTATTTCCAAGCTGGAATCGACATTGATTAAAGTGCAAGTGATTGATTCAAAAGATTTGCCGGATGATAAAATCTATATTCTTTCAAAAGTGAAACTAAAGAATCTAAAAACCGGCAAAACAACTGAATATTCATTGGTTAGCGCAGAAGAAGCGGATTTTCAAGCAAATAAATTAGCTGTTTCCTCGCCACTTGGGAAAGCCTTGCTAGGCAAAACCGTAGGTGATAAAGTAATGACAAAGGTTCCTGCCGGTGAAATTGAATATGAAGTGCTTGAGATCGGTAAAATTGAGTGAATTAAACCTTTTCATGAAGAAAACGCTCTAAATCCCATGGCTTCTACATGGGATTTTTTTATTCCAAGGATTTGATGAATTCAGAAGGCGACATATTAGACCTTATTTCTCTTGGCAAAAGTCATCAAGCCATGAATCTTATTATGTCGCGTTTCAAGAGATTCGTTTTTTCAATAGCAATTCGCTATATGCGAGATGAAGAAGATGCCAAAGACATAACTCAAGAAGCATTTATCAAAGCATATCAGTCCATTGAAACATTTCGTGGCGATTCACATATTCGCACTTGGCTCTATGCAATTACGAGAAATCTTTGCTTAAATGCATTGGATAAACAGAAAAGAAAAGGTCAGATTCTTAGCATCGATTCGCATGATTATATCGAATTACCTGCATCAGAACGATCAGATTCTCTTGTTGAACATGCTGAGTTCACCTCTTTCTTTAATGAATGCATGTCTATTTTGCCGGAAAAACAAAGAGAAACATTCATACTTCGACATGTAGAAGAATTGTCTTATGAAGAAATATCTACAATGCTTGGAACAAGTATTGGTGGTCTGAAAGCAAATTATTTTCAAGCTGTTCAAAAATTAGCTCAATATCTTGAATCAAAAGATAAAAGGAATGCACATGAAAGATCATAATGGAATATCACTTCTCTTTCCAGATCATATCAATGGTACATTGAGTCTGGAAGAAAGAAAAATGGTTGATGAGGCACTGCAATCTTCACCCGAACTTCAAGCTGAATATGATTCAATGCATAGAGTGTTTCAATTATTGGATAGAGATGAAATCCTTGCAGATATGGAAATGCAAGCTCATTCAATTGGTTTGAATTCCTTTGTACGTGTATCCTCAAAAAGACCAATATTACAACCTGTTCGATTGATGATTGGTGCTTCAACAGCAATTGCCGCTTGCATGCTTATTTGGATTGGTATAACACATACATCGAAACAAGAAAATAGCAATGCTACACTTCAAACATCGCAGTATGAAATAACTCCGGTGCTCTTGTCTGATGAGATACATGGTCTGACGATGACCCCTGATGATCTCGAAGATATTATGCTTGAAGAAGTTTTGGCACTCTATGTCCGAGATATTGAGTCTGATGGAGATGCACCTCTTAATCCTGTATTAGAAGAAGAAATCACGAAGTTTTTACTCAAGGATTCCAAAGATGAAGAATCATTGTAAGATCACATCAATTGTATTGGTACTTTTCTTGTGTGTTTCCATGCAAGTGTTGAATGCTCAAGATGATTTCGCTATGAGAGACAAAATGAAGTCTTTCAAAAAGATCATGCTGATGGAAAAACTCAATATGAATGAAGAACAATCAATCAAGTTCTTCGCCAGATATCAACAACAAGAGGAGTTCATCAAAAAAGCATATAATGATCTGGATCTTGCTCTTAAGAATCTTGACGACTTGCAACAATCAGGAAAAGGGGATTATGAAAAGGCTATTCAACAGGTATTCGACAAAGATTTCGCAATGAGAAAGGCGGTCATAGACAGAATGAAAGCTATGAAAGGAATACTTTCAGACAAGCAATATGCTCAGTATATTCTCATGGAGCATAGATTGCTTGATAATCTTCAAAAGATGATGAAGAAAAGACAAAAGAAATGAAGAAGTAAATTAAAATTTATCATATTCAGAGTCAGGAAAGTAAGAAAAGCTATTATCATCTAGTTCGATTGATGGGGGAATATAATGCTCCTTATATTGAAAGTTATTGTCACTTAACTCATATTGTTTGTGTTCTAATAACATGTAAACTGAAGATGCCAAGAATTTTGAATTATACAGTGTGAGAGTCATTCCCGATTGGTCCTGAGTAAAGTTATAGATCAGCTTTGAATTAGGATTTACATTCAACGGATATTGCTGAGATTCAATAACTCTATAGTAAGTACCCAGTATTGAAATATACGTATCCCATCTCCCACCTCTATCGTGAGAGCTGTAAATCTGAAAATCTCTAATACCATCTAAATTGATATCCGTGTAAATAATTTTATTTTCTCTATTAAAAATCCTCTCAAAACTCAAAAATCTAAATACTTTCTGTTTTTCAAATCTGATTAATTCTTGTTTGCTATTATGCGCTTTTGGAACTCTGATTTTATTATTTATTCCAAAATCGACTAATGTTGAAAGTTTATACATAAAAGCTGATTGGTCCCAAACTTTTTCACTTATGAATGTAATCTTGCCATTTTCTTTATTGAACACAAGTACCCGCGTGCATTCGAATTGATATCCTTCATAATTATCCTCTTCATTCCTATAGTTAATTGAATCTTTAGGTAATGGTATTCTATATGCCAATATACGATAAGATTCAGCAATCAATGAATCGTGTACAGAAAACACTTCTGAATTATGAAAATATTGAGATTGAATATTAATCAGTTGTGAAGAAATATCGCTATCATGAAATTGATACAGATACAAAAGTGATGGAAAAACATATAGATCATAAGAATATTCCGCATACCTGTCTTGATGTAATTTGAGAATTGTAGAAATAGGTCGGGTATATTCTTTTGATTGATCTGAATCTGAACATGAATAAAATAAACATGTAAACATAGATCCCAATATTAATAAGAAAATTCTCATAGGGTACATTTTATTAATGAATAATTTTCGACCCAAGTTCTGTTCCTCCCCATTCAATTATGGTATATCCTTCTCGCTGTAATGTAGGTAAACTTTGCTCTTTGATTGGAGTATCTGGAATACTATGGCTATACTCCATGAATATTCTGATGAGTGTTTTAGGTTTTGGGGTAATATCTAAAAAAGAAGTATTGCGGATATTATCATTTATGAGAAAGTGTAAAAAGCTTTGATTCTTTATCATCATTCTTGGTGCCCAAAATGTTATGAAGTCATTTGATTCAATGGGATTTAATCCAAGCTTTTTAAGAGTTTTTTCTAAAAAGGGAATGATTTCATGTGACTTTACTATAAACCCTTCTGTTCTTTGTACTTCGTTCAATGATGTTTGAGCCATCCCTTCCCAAAATAAATATCTATGTTCTGTTGAGTCTTCAAGATTAAGTAAAGATCCATCAGGTTTTGCTACAATGCTCCAGCCATCCCGATATTCAGGATAAGTAAAAGTGACTTCGCCATGATACTTATGTTTTATAGTTGTAATTTGATCATGTTCAGGATATATATAGATAACCGGTTTTTTTACTATTACAGAGTTTGGATGAGTAAAAGTATTCCTACTGTCAACAGTGAACATACATTTAGTGTTATTCCTATAGGGAATATTGACTTTTGTTGTACATGGCACAGATCCATAAGGAATTATCCTTTGATTGGTAACTACCATGATATGACTATAGTTGTTCAATTGCTGTTGATTGAGATTTACCGAAAACTTTGGTTTTTCTCTAGTTTGAAGAAACAGATCTGGATTCTGTCCTGAATCGTCAAATAGGAATACATCATATTCCCCTGTATATGCAACTGTGTCTGTGCCATTTATTGAATGAACAACCATTCCAAGTACTTTGTGAATAGGTTTTGATGATTGTCCTAATATTTGTGAAGATTGGGATAGTATAAATGAAATTACTAGTATTCTTAGCAACATGATGATATCCTTCAAGGGAAAGGTTAGTAAATGCAAATATACTGTATCAACTGATTCTGCAATAAAAAACCCCTTCGAAGAAGGGGTAAATAATTGCTATGATCTTTTTCTCGGTGGTTTCATACCAGTTCCAGCTCGTTTGCCAGAAGATCTAAATGGCTTTGAAGATCCATCGCGTTTTTTATATCCGCTATCATCGCGTTTTTTATATCCGCCATCATCGCGTTTTTTATATCCACCATCATCGCGTTTTTTGTAGCCGCCATCATCGCGTTTTTTATATCCGCCATCATCACGTTTTTTATATCCACCATCATCGCGTTTTTTATATCCACCATCATCGCGTTTTTTGTAGCCGCCATCATCGAAATCTCTTCTTGGTTTATCGCCAGATTCTTCATGTTTTTTTGGATACTCTCTTGGATGATCATCATGATCAGAGAATTTAGATTTCTTTTTTTCATTTTGCTCGAGTATGCTCAGGACATTTCTTCCGGGATGACCCTCAAATACAATAACAAACTCTCCTTTAAAAGGGGATTCTGTAAACTTAATCATTAATTCAGAGAATGTGCCATAATGATGATGCTCAAAAGCCATTGTGAGATTGCATCCAATATATGCACTGCGATCAGGCATTACTTTCGCTGCAGCTTCCAATAATTGTTTTAATCGATAGGGAGTTTCAAGTAAAACAGTAGTTCTTGGCTCTAGAGCGAGTGCTTGTAATTCAGAAAGTCTTTCTTCAGTTGTTCTACTAAGAAAACCTGCCGAAGTAAATACATCCGATTTGAACCCACTTCTCACCAATGCAGTCATGATAGAACTAGCACCCGGTACGACGACAACATTGATATCGACATCCAATGCCAATTGCAAAAGATATCGTCCTGGATCAGCAAAAATAGGAGTCCCTGCATCTGATATTAATGCAAATGTTTCACCTTGTTGCATGCGTTCAATGAGTTGCGGAGCATAGGATTCCTCATTATGTTCATTCAGTTGTTCAAGTTGGGCAGAGAAATTATGTCTTTTTATGAGCAAAGCTCCAACCTTTTCCTCTTCACAAATAATGGCATCCACTTTTTTCAGCACTTTTAAAGCGCGTAGTGAAATATCGTCTTCATTGCCTATTGGGGTAGATACGATATATAAAACTGATGCTTCTTTTTTCTTTCTCATTAATATCCTGATTGTAATAATGTCGATGTTGAATAAGTTGATGACTGAATGTGTAGAAGTTTTGTTCTATAAGTCTCATCCTGCCCTAGAATAATCAGTCCTTTCAATCCATTCCATGAAATCTGACTTGATATGTCTTGGATGAATGTTCCATCAAGTCCAAAGAGCTTTGCTGTGACATTTTGTTTTGACGGAACTTTAAACTCTATATTCTGAATCTCTGATAATAGCGCAGGATTTGGATATGCAATGATTGATGAAGAATCATTGTTATCATTGATTGATGTTGTGGATTGAGTTGATATTGGAATGGCCAATGTTGGAATACCATCAGCAAATCGAATTCTTAACACTGTTCCTTTTGGAATTGGAGAAGACAAGAGTAATTGAATCTGTGATCTGTTGCCAGGTCCAATTAATGTATCAATCGACAATACTCTTGCCATTATTGTTCCTGGTCGAAACTCTGTTGCATTTATCTTGAGTGTCTGATTCCCTTTATTGATAAGTGGAACAGTAATGATCAAAGAATCCTGATCTTTTGCAATGATTCCAATTGGATCTGTTATAGGTTCAGGATACAATGGAAAAGCTGGCTGTGTAGAAATTTTAAACATCCGATCCGCCATGTCTGGATAGGCGATATAGGGATTCATGCGCTTTTGTGCTGATGCGATGGATAAAGCCCTGCTTCTTTCTCTTTCATCAACAGGATCCTGTTTATTCCAAGTTCGGATTAATGGTTCCATGTTTGTAAGAAAACCGGATTGATCAAAAGATCCTTTTCGATTACCATATCTTGTAGCAAAATAAAGCAAACTCCTTGCTACATTTCCTTTCATTTTATCTCTTGGTTCAAAAACAGAATCTGCAGATGCTTGAGGGAGTCCAAGTTTTGATCCACCAGACTCCCAAACCATTGATCTACTAACGATCCCATAGGGATGATTTGAACGACGTTCATTAGCCTTTGCATCAGCCGGATAAATAATATAGATGTCTGATCTTGCAGGCTCTTGGTCAGCGCCTTTACTCTGTGGCCATGAATGTTCAGTATTAAAGATGTTTATATTGGGTATGCCAGTTGTTTGAATTGTTTTTCCAGTATAAACGCATTCAACAGTTCCATTAACATTATCAGCTTTTGAAAACATATACTGTCGAGCATCTGTATAAGAAAACATCAATGATTCATTTAAATACTTTTGTAATGCATTGAATAATTCCTGGCCTTCCAAATTCTGAGTAAATGCAAAATCAGGTTCAGAATATTCAGCTTTACCTGTTAATTGAACAGATAATGAATAGGTCATTAATGGACATGTTATTCGAATTATTGCTGTGCCTGTGTGAAACATATTGTGAGGCGTTTTGAATCGTAATGTGACATTCTTTGATTGACCTGGCGCAATTTCTTTTGCGTTCGAATCAATCTTTGAAAATACCGGCCATCGTGATACTATGAAAATGGTATCAATTCGAATGGTTTCTTGTGAAGTATTTGTTATGGAGACTTCGGCAAAGCTTTCATCGATAGTTTGAATTGTTCCAAAATGAATACTATCTGTAGAAAGAATAACATTACATGGATTCTTAGCTGCTTCACTTGTTTGATTATCAAGCAATGTAAGCATGAAGCAGAATACTATGTATATGGTTATTTGCATGGCAACTTATTGACTGATAAATGGTTCTTGATTCCAAGTATGCGAAATTATATCTGCAATTTCTGAAAAATCACATGAATATCCGAGACATTCTCCAAGTGATGTAGAGTGATTCTTTAATGTAGATAGGAGTTTTTCTTCTTGTTCATCATGATCTGAAAGTAAATGTGCTATCTTCAAATAGGAATCGTCCAATGGTAGCGATCCATGTTGAAGCAATACACCATCTGATATTCTTTGGGCACTTCCAATTAATTTCTTTCCTTTACAAGTAACTTCATGTCTTGCAGATGCAGAAAAACATGCAGATGATTCCATTTGCTGATAATGTTCATGAAAAGAAAGAGTGCCTTTTGCAAATTCCAAATCAGCCAAAGGAAATTGTTGCAAACATTTCAAGAGGAACATATGGATATCATGATATGCTTTACGTGCTTCTTCCATTGATTTGCACGGCATCGTAATGCAATATGTAAGTTCATTAGCATGCAGAACGGCTCTACCGCCTGTTGGTCTTGTTACGATGGGAATATCAAATGCTGAACAGTTGCGATCAATTATCTCTGTAATCGGTTGATGTTTACCAAGCGAAAGTGTCGGTTTATCCCATCCATAAATTCGAAAAATGGATTTATACTCTTTCTCCAGCTGTAAATCCATAACGACTTCTTGGGCATGAGCAATATCAATTGCCATGTTTATTTCACCTGGAAGTGCTCCTGAATCTATGAATCTCCAATTCATCAATGATTGTCATTAATTTGTAATGAATCTATAATTGCACGGCAATGTAATTCATCTTTCTGTAATTGTTCTTGTAGTTCAAATAGAGATGTAAATCTTTGTTCTACTCTAATATATGACAAGAACCAGATTACGATTGTCTGATCATATAACTGAGCATCAATATCAAAGAAATGTACCTCAAGTCGTACATCGTGTTCATTGCTAACAGTCGGTCTTGTTCCAATATTAGCCATTCCATAAACTGTTATACCATTCAGATCAGATGAAATGAAGTATACGCCATTCATAGGTAATAACTTTGATGGATTTGCTGTTTGGATATTAGCAGTCGGATAACCGATTGTTCTTCCGCGTTGATCACCTTTGATTACTGTACCTTCAACGAAATATGGGTGACCGAGCATATCGAATGCTTCGGGCAAATTCTGGTCATAGCCAATAAATATATCTGAGCATCCAATCTTTTCATGAATAACTGTCCGAATGAAGTCTGTTGAACTTGTCTCGGAAAACTCTTTTGTGAAAGGAATGACTACTACCATGTCTACACCGTATGATTCCAAGAGCTGAAGTCTTTCGGAAATATCTGTGAGAAGGGAAATTGGCGGTTTATCTTTTCTTGGTATGACTAATTGAGGATGAGGTTCAAATGTAACTACAACCAATCGTGCATGAACTTTCGTTTGCTTTAATGCATTCATAGCATTGATGATAAACTGATGTCCTTTATGAACGCCATCGAAGGTACCAACAGTCAAAATTGATTGTGGATCATGAGGTATAGCATCAAAGAGTGAATATACAATCATTGTTTTTTGTTATGAATGTGATATTGATATGTCAGAGGTGGCAATATTGAATGCTTGCTCGAATTCTGAAATACGAATTGCATCTGAAACAAGATACTCACCACTTGAAATTCTACGTAATTCTGTTATATATCCAACCGTTCCAAGTTTTTCTGCAATGTCTCTAGCAAGTGATCTAATATATGTTCCTTTGGAGCATTGAACTGAAAAGGAAAGATATGTACCATCAAAATCTATCAAGTCTAACTTATGTATGGAGATGGTTCTTGGTTGAATCTCTTCTTTAATACCTTTTCTTGCTTGACGATAGAGCGGTATGCCATTCTTTTTCAAAGCAGAGTACATAGGAGGAATTTGATCTATTTCACCAATGAACTCTTGCATTATTTGTTGTATTACATCAGTTGTTATCTCTTTAGGGATTTCTGCAAATACAGTCTCAGGTGTTTCTGCATCTAATGAAGCTGTAGAAGCACCTAATTTTATCGTAGTATGATATGTCTTCGATGAATTCTGATATTCATTGATAAGTTTTGTGGCAGGTCTACCAATACAAACGATTAATAATCCTGTTGCTAGAGGATCGAGCGTTCCTGCATGACCAATCTTTTTGATGCGTAGTATTCTTCGGAGTTTTGCGACGACATCGAAAGATGTCCACTCGATATCTTTATCGATGAGTATGACTGCCCCTTGTTCTTTTGCTTCTGCATACCATGTGGAAATGGTTGACAATGAATGCAGAGTTAGGGTATTCATGAGTGCAACAATTGTTGTGAATGTGGGATAGGGGAATATTCTTATTCAGAATCTTTTCCATCGCGAAGGCGATCATTATTCTTTGTTTGTTGAACCAATGATTGAATCTGCTCCATGGCATCCATTGTTTCATCTCTATAGAAACGAAGCTCAGGAGCAAAACGTAATTGTACAACATGAGCAATATGCTTTCGAATACTATATTTGTCAGATTCAATGGCTTGTAGTACATCTGCAATTGAAGCTTTACCACCAATGCAACTCACATATACTTTTGCAATTTGCAAATCTGGTGACATCTTTACAGATGTGACTGTTATTAATCCTGCATTGATTTCTGATGCAATCTTTCTGAGTGGTTCAGATAATGCTTCTACAATAACAGATGCAACTTTCTCAGTGCGTATAGACATGTCAGCTCAATTTCCTCTTGACTTCCACTTGCTTATAAGCTTCAATGATATCACCAACTTGTATATCATTGAAACCATTAATGCTCATACCGCATTCATAATTGGTGTCAACTTCGCGAACATCATCTTTGAATCGTTTTAACGCAGATAATGTTGAGTTATAGACAGGGAAGCCATCGCGTAGAACTCTAACTCTGTCATTACGATTGATTTTTCCTGAAGTGACATAGCATCCTGCAACTGTTCCAATTTTGCTAATCTTAAAGACTTGCCTAATCTCTGCCGTACCCATGATTTCTTCTTTGATTTCAGGTGAAAGCAATCCTTCAAGTGCCATTTGAATCTCATTGATACAGTCATAAATGATTGTATAGAGTCGGATGTCAACACCCTCAGCTTCGGCTGATTTTCTAGCTTGTGAAGTTGGAGAAACGTGGAATCCAACAATTACTGCACTTGATGCAGTTGCAAGCATAACATCAGATTCTGAAATCGGTCCAACTCCTTTGTGAAGAATGGACACTTTTGCTTCATCTCTGGAGAGTTTTTGCAATGAATCAGATAATGCTTCAAGTGATCCACTCACATCTCCTTTGATGATGAGACGCAATTCTTTTGTTCCACCACGTAAGATATCTTGTGAGATCTCATCAAGTGTAATAGGACGCATTTGTTTGAATTGCTGCTCTCTTTTCAATTGCTGTCTTTTTACTGCTATTGCGCGGGCTTCGGCTTCTTGTTCCAATACAGCAAAGAGATCTCCAGCTTGTGGCGCACCATCGAAACCTGATACTTGAACGGGAACAGAAGGTCCGGCGGATTCAACTCTATTGCCACGTTCATCATACATTGCTCTAACGCGGCCAGAATAAATCCCGGCTACGAATGCATCGCCAATATTGAGTGTTCCTTTTTGAACCATGACTGAAGCCAAGACACCTTTTCCTTTATCAAGATGCGCTTCAATGACTGTACCTCTTGCAATACGATGTGGATTAGCTTTCAAATTGAGAAGTTCTGCCTCAAGAAGAATCTTTTCCATTAAACCATCGACATTGATACCTTTTTTGGCTGAAATTTCAGCACATTGATATTTACCGCCCCAGTCTTCAACAAGAACTCCTCGATCTGCGAGTTGTTGTTTTACTCTATCAGGATTTGCATCTTCTTTGTCAATCTTATTCAATGCAACAACAATCGGTACATTGGCAGCTTGAGCATGGCTAATCGCTTCAATTGTTTGAGGCATGACATTGTCATCCGCTGCAACAACAAGCACAACAATATCGGTTACTTGCGCACCGCGTGCACGCATGGCTGTAAATGCTTCGTGACCAGGCGTATCAAGAAATGCGATTGTTCTTCCATCAGGTAAGTCTACATGATATGCACCAATATGCTGAGTAATACCACCAGATTCACCGGCTACAACATTTGTCTTGCGGATATAATCAAGAAGAGATGTCTTTCCGTGATCAACATGACCCATGATTGTTACAATTGGAGGTCTGGCTAGTAATGTATCCTCAGCATCTTCGATGTCGGTGATTTCTTGTGCAGCTTGTTCATCGAGGAACTCAACTTGAAAACCATAATCATCTGCAATGAGAGTGATTGTATCTTTATCTAGTCTTTGATTGATACTCACCATCAATCCAAGTGACATACACTTCATGATGATTTCAGCAGCAGTTGTTCCCATTAGTGCTGCAAGATCAGCTGTTGTTACAAATTCGGTCAATCGAAGAATAGTGCTTTCACGTTCTATTTCTTCAATCCTTTTGGCTTCTTTTTCTTCTCGTTCAAGTTTTTTCTTTTGTTTGAGTTTTGTTCTAAAGCCAGATCCGGAATCTTCCATGCCGGAAAGGGTTTCACGAATTGCTCTTGTTACATCTTCTTCGGTGATTGTCTCGCGTATAGATTTTTTCTTTTTCTTTTTCTTATCCAATCCTTTGGCATCTTTCGTTGCTGCTGGACGGAGGTTTTTCTTATTTCCTTTTTCGCCTACATCATCATCTGCTTTGGAAGGTGATACGCCAAAACCACTATCTTGTCCTTTGGCTTTTAGTCGTTCACCAATGGATTGCTGATTTCCTTGTTGATTTCCTTGTCTCTGTTGTCTACGATCATCATCTCTTCGTTCACCTTGTTGTTGACGATCACCTTTTTTGGCATTTCTATCTGGTCGGCCATAGCGTTGGCCTTCTTCTTGACGAGCAGGAACAGTGATTTTCCCAACCACAGTTAATCCTCTCAACTGAGGCATTGCCCCTGCTTCATATTCAACTTCATTTATACGTTTTTTCCTTTTCTTTTTTGGTTCTTGAGTTTGATCTTCAGTTGTTGCTGTAGCGGATGTATCTATAGTTTCAGCTGGAGCAGGGGTTTGTTTTTCTTCTACTTCAACGGGAGCAGAGGCTGCAATAGGTAATTCCTGGGGAATCTCTTCTGAAACAGATTCTTCTTCTGATTTCTTTTTTGTTGTTTTTTTAACTGCAGGCTTTTTCTTTGGTTTAACTAAGTCTGATTCTTCACTCTCAGACAGTTCATCATGATCTGGAACTTCAGCTTTTGCTTCAGTTGGAGCTTCAATTTCAGGTATATCTCCTTGAGCAGAATCTTCAGATTCTCCTTTTTCAGGATTTCTTGCATGATGATATTTTTCAAGCTTTTCTCTTTGCTTTTCAGCAGCTTTAGCCTCACGGGCAAATTTGTCCATGACTACGTCGACCATCTCATCTGTCAAAACAGCTGTAGGCTTATTTTCAACGCTAAAACCTTTGCCTTGGAGAAATTCCAAAATGGCGTCCTTCCCAATGTTGATTTGGGAGGCAAGCTTGAATAATCGTGTTCCTTTTGATGCAGGCATACAACCTATGGTTGAATGTTAAAAAAATCTTGAAGTTAACTCAGAGTTGTTTACTCTTCACTTTGTGGTTCATCTGTTGCTGAATCTTCAGAATTGAATTCATCCGGGATCGTATTTGCAACGAGAATGGCATCTCTGATTTCGGGTCTTTCTTGTTCTTCAAATTCTGAAAGTATGATATCTCTAATCTCAAGCAATGTATTTTTTGTCATTCCAGGAATTTCGAGTAAGTCATAAATATCTGCATCAAGGAATTCTCTTGCAGTATCAATTCCTAGGTTAATGATATTTTCATACATTTCTTTACCAATCTCATCTCTAAACTCAATGAGTTCGATGTCCTCGCCACCTTCTTTGATAAGAGTGATATTGAATCCTGTCAATTTAGATGCTAGACGAACATTTTGTCCATTTCTACCGATAGCAAGTGATACTTGATCATCCGGTACGACCACAGTTGCAGATCTGGTATCTGGAGAAACAACAATATCACGAATTCTTGCAGGTGCCAATGCTTTTGCTATAAACACTTTAGGATCAGATGAGTATTCTATGACATCAATGTTTTCATTATTCAATTCACGAACAATTGAATGAATCCTAATTCCTTTCATACCAACACATGCACCTACGGGATCTACGCGTTCATCATAAGAAAGAACCGCTACTTTAGCTCTCTCGCCTGGATCTCTTGCGATGGATTTAATCTCGATGATTCCATCATAAACTTCAGGAATTTCAATTTCAAATAAACGGGCTAAAAAATCATCTGCAGCTCTCGAGAGTATGATATCCGGGGTACCACTGCCTTGCATTCTTCGTACTTCTTTGATAATTGCCTTGACAGACATGTTTTTCTTATAGCGTTCATTGTGAATCTGCTCCTCACGTGGCATGCGCATTTCAGTTTTATTGTGCATGATGAGCAAGCTGCCTGGGCGAACTTGATATACTTCGCCAACAATAATCTCGCCTACTTTTTCGTTGAATTCATTGAACACATTATCCTTTTCAACATCGCGAATGCGTTGTCCCAAAGTTTGAGTAGCAAGAGCTATCAGCCTTCTACCGAAATTGTCAGAAATATTTTCCAATGTAATTTCTTCAATGTATTCATCACCAACTTCATATTCTTCAGAAGATTTTTCGCCTAATTCTTTTAAAGAAATCTCAAGGGCAGGATCTTCAACTACTTCAACAATGGTGCGCATGAGATAAATCTCCAAGTCACCTTTGTCCATATTTACAACGATGTCAAAATTTGCTTCTTGACCATACTTCTTTCTAATGAGCATGGAGAGTGTCTCGACAAGCATTCCCTGAAGTAGGTCTTTGTCGATACTTTTTTCACGAGCCATTTCTGCAAATGCTTCAATGATGAGCTTTTTGTCGTACTTGGGTTTGACTTTACGGCGTGCCATGTTGATGATTTAAAGTTTGTGATACTATCTGAGCAATCTCTTAAAATGATACTTTGACGATTGCTTTTTGAATTTCTGAATAGGGTAAAGAGAATGTCGTATTTTCGCTATTGGATTTTTTTGTCTTTTGTAGTTCGCAACATACAATTCCTCGTTCATCAGCTTCGAGTAGCGTATAATTGCCATTAGCTACATTGGTATTTGGTGCAACAGTGATTTCCAATGTTCTCCCGATATTTCTGGGATATTGCCACCAATGCTTTAATGGACGATCTACACCGGGTGATGAAACCTCAATGGAGCGTATGGCATCAAGAAAAGCATTTGTTTCTGATTCTGCCAATAGTGCACGATTGATCTTTTCACAACTCTCAAGTGAGATGCCATCCGGAGTATCCACGAATAATTCCAATATCATGCGCTCTTTTGTGCCTCTCAATACTGCATCAACCATAATTGCCTGCTGTTGTTGGCAAGTTGACTCAAGTAAAGAACTGATTTCAGCCGGTAATTCCAATGGCATGGCTAAATGGTAACAATCCATAGAAACAAAAAAGGGGCTTCTGCCGAGAAGACCCAATCACAGTCGCAAATATACGGTTTTTTCCCATTCCGCGTATGGAATAAGGGGATTCGAACAATGGTATTTGCCATTTGTTTTCTTGTGAACTGCTTACAAGTACAAGGGTTAGAGCAAGATTCCACTAAAGAATATTCGACAAAACCTATCCTCAAAGAAGGAAAAAAATCTAATGATTATCTTGAATATGGCAAAATATCTACTAAAAAGTCATTAAATCCATCTGTCATTGATATGCTGGGTAATGGTCGTTTACAGTCAATTGCTTTGTTATTGCCATCTATTGAGTTAAGGGATTATGGCGGACCAGGATCTATGAGTTTGTTTTCAATTCGGGGATTAGGTCCAATGCGCAATATGATATTGCTGGATGGAATCCCGATGTCTTCCTCGCAAACGGGCGTCTTTGATATGTCTTCTTTGCCACTCATGTCTGGGCAAACAATTGATATTGATGTTGGTGGTGCTTCTTCATTTGTGGGGAGCGGTGGAATGTCAGGCATGATTGAACTATTGCCACCTTCATTGAACGATACTTCTTTTTGTTCAATTAAAGGTGGTATTGGGAGTTTTGGTGAACGTTCTGCATCAATACAATCCGGATATGGGAATAGCCATACTACTGTACTAGCAATGGCTGATCATTTTCAATTTGATGGTGGATTTCCAATTCAGTTTCAACCAGCAGGTAATGTCAATCAGATTCAAGTTGAAAGACAAAATGCAGGTAATATGAGGCAGCATATCTTTTCCCGAGTGTCCCATTACTTTCAAGAATCTCAAACTAATGCATCATTGTGGACATCAATTACAAAAGGGGAAAGGGGCGTACCGGGTGCGGTTTTGACAGGGAAAATTGAATCTACAACTGCAACGCTTACAGAGCAAGACATCATGATAGCCGTTTCTGTACAAACAATCATCAATACACAAACTCAAATAAGATTGCGCGGTTCGCTTCGTAATTCTGAGAGTTTGTTCAAAGATCCTTTTGCTTTGTTTGCCGGAATCAATGGTGCATCAAATGCATTTACAACAAGCGATCTCTTTACACATGCTGAAGTAGTTCTTCATCCAAAACAGGATATTGTTCTATCAACTGGTTTGATGTTGTCACATACTCGTTTAAGAGGTGATTTGCTTCAACCTTTTGCAAAAGGTGAGCCAATGAGAACATCTGGAGCATTGTTTTCTCGAATTCTCACAGAACAATCAGGATATACAATTGACATAGGTTGTCGAACAGATATGTTCAGTGATCAACAAGGACCCGTACTTTCTGGGCATGCAATACTATCAAAAGACATTGTTGAGGAGTGTTCCATTTCTGCAAAATTGACCAGAGATTTCAGGGTTCCTTCTTTCAATGAATTGTATTATCTGAATTATGGTACACAGTTTCTTGTTCCTGAATTATCCACTGGAATTGATATAGGTTTGTCATATCATTCTTCAAATCTTTCCGGTCAATGTTCATTTTATCATATGAGTGTTCAGGATCAAATACTTGCCATTCCCATTTCGCCTGTACAATGGAGTGCAAGAAATATTGGTTTGGTATGGTCATCAGGTGTTGAAGCATCTTTGAATTATCGATTACCTGCAATTCGATCTGAAATTCAGATAAGTTATTCTTATAAATCAGTTTTGGACAAAAGATCTGAATCACCAACATTCAATACTATGATGCCTTATACACCAAAACATACACTTTCATGCTCAATGATCAGTGATTTTACGACTCATGCATTTGGCATATTGGTATCAGGAATTGGAGAGCGATTCGGTCTTTTGGGAGAATTAGCTGAATCTAGATTATATCCAATACTCTTAATAAATCCATTTATAGAATATCGAAAAATCATGTTCTTGGGAACATTCAAATTGCGTGCTGAAATCAGGAATATCTTAAACTCTTCCTATCAAATGATTCTTAATTTTCCATTACCTAGGAGATCTTTTGCAATTCAATGTGGTATTACATTGTAACTACTATCAAATTGCATGGAAAACAGGGGTCGAAAGAGTATATTTGGAACACTAATCAAGTAATTCATATACGTAAACGATCATCGGAGATACAATGATCATCGTCATGTTTGGAGCCCCAGGAGTAGGCAAAGGTACGCAAGCTGCATTATTGGCTGAACGTAAATCCATTCATCATTTATCAACCGGTGAGGCATTCCGTTCCGCTATATCAGCTGGTACGGAGTTAGGCAAGATAGCACAGAGTTATGTTGAATCGGGTGGCTTGGTTCCCGATGAGATTGTTACGGGCATCGTTGAAGAAGCTATGTCTAAACCCGAGTTTGCTTCAGGAGCCATTTTGGATGGATTCCCTAGAACATTGGGGCAAGCACAAGCTTTAGATTCATTGCTTGAATCACAAGGAAAATCTATAGCTCATATCATAAATATCACCGTTGACAATGAGGAAATTGTCAAAAGAATGTTGCTACGCGGCAGACAGGATGATAATGAGGAAGTAATCCGTCACAGACTCAATGTATATAATGAGCAAACTGCTCCCTTGCTTGAATATTATGCCGGCTCAGGTAAGATGCTCAATATTGATGGAGATGCTGATATTGAAACTGTCTATCAACGAATCGAAGAATCACTCCGCTGATTATCCTGAAAGGAACATTTTTATTCAACACCATGTTTAGCCACTGTACTATTTTCAGTGGCATATGCATAGATTCTCAAGAAGCATCATCATACGAACATCAATTGAAGAGGCATTTCTTTTTCACACAGATGTTCGTAATCTCGTTCAAATAACTCCCTCATTTCTGAAAGTCAATATTGTTCATGCGGATCCCCCAGGACTAGGGCAACATGTACTTTTGCGTATACTTCAATTTGGATTCATACCATTGAGCATGCACATGGAATTCTTTGTGTATGATTTTCCTCATTGCCTTGCTGATAGACAATTGAAGGGACCTTTTACATCAATGGTGCAACACAGATATTTTGAAGATGTAGGAGGAGGGTATACAAGAATGGAAGACATCTTTGAATATTCACTACCCTTTGGAATATTCGGGCGGTTCGCACATGTTCTGCTCATGAGGAAGCTCATTGAGCACATGTTTGTTTACAGACAAAATGAGACAAAAAAACTACTTGAAAAGTGAATTAGGCTTGCTTTGCTATTGATAAAAATGATGCTGCTTTCAAAGAAGCACCACCAATCAGCGCACCATCAATATTCGGTTGACTAAAGAAGTCTGAAGCATTTTCCGGCTTTACGCTTCCACCGTAGATGATATCAATCATTGAAGAGTCTTCACCAAGTGCATGTTGTAAGTTTGTTCGAATCAAGGCATGAATTTCTTCAGCTTGTTGGGGAGTAGCAGCAAGACCTGTACCAATCGCCCACACTGGTTCATAAGCAAATACTATTGATCCTTTCACTATTGATTGAATAATGTCTTCATTTTGAAGAATTGGCCTTAACTGTGATGTAATAATTTCTCCAACATTTCCATCATTTCTTTCATCTAATGTCTCTCCCACGCAAACGATGGGAATTAATCCTGATTGTAGAGCTCTTAGACACTTTCTTGCCACAAGTTCATTTGTTTCACCACATAATATTCTTCTTTCTGAATGTCCCAAGATTACATAGTCAACTCCTAGCGATGCTAACATAGATGCAGATATTTCACCTGTAAAGGCCCCATCTTGAGCATCATGACAGTTTTGTGCTCCTAAGAGAATGCGCGATTCGCTATGCTCAATGATTAGGGAACATTGAGTAATATGGGTAAAGGGAGGACAAATCAATACTTCAACATGAGAAGCTATATCATCTATCCCTTGGCAGATTTCATGTGTGAGAAGCATGCCCTCATGCGGCATGAGATTCATTTTCCAATTTCCTGCTATGAGCATAGTTTCACCATTCAGCAGATGGATCAATCGTAAACACTTCTGTCATTTCATCTAATAAGGGTTGTAAATGTTCTGAATGAAATCCCTTCCGTCCACCATAAACGGGGTTAACAGAATTTCTATCAGGTAATTGCAAACCTGCCTTTGCCAGTATTTCAGAAATTTGTTCATGCCAACTATTCTCTAAAGTTTGCTCGCCCTTAAAAAGTTGCTGTTCAATCAAGATGTTTTCGAATTGTTTTTGTTCGAAGATACCCAGAGCAAGTGGATAGCATTCATGTAATGCACTTTGCATTCGAGCTTTGCTTTCTTCATTTCCTTGAGAACCAAGTTGAATAATCCATGTATCTGCATGAAATACATGATACTTTATCTCGCCGCGTACTTTTGTAGCAAGTTTCGCAAGCGGTTCAAATGAACTCTGTTCCAATAATTCATATCGAAGTAATTCGGCTGAATCAAAAAGAAAATGTCGCATTAAACTGAAATCATATCCACCAATTGGATATTCAACAAAATGGCAACAAGTAAATTGTTGTTCATTTCTGGTAAATGCACTGATATCAGGTTCTGGTTCACCCAATTGCTGTAGGATCGTGTATAAAGCCAATGCATGCCCCATTTTGTCCTGAGCTATGGATGAGAATGCGATGTCTTCCTCCAGCATTGGACCAAGACCAGTCCATTCAGAATTTCGATGTGCAATAATCAAAGAATCATCAGCCATACTGTACAATAAGCTTTTCAAGGCTGCTAAGGAATCATTGTTCAATGTCATGAAATACTCCGATTGATTAAGTTACAAACATACGATTGTTGCACTGAAGCATTGACATAGTTTCGTTTAGAATGGTTGATAAATGGAAAATCATATCTAAATTTGAAAAAAACAAGGTGATCTATGAAAAAAGTCATATCGATGGTCTTCTTGGCGAGTTTGCTAGTCATATCAATTCTAAATGCAGATTTGACTGGAATTGCCAGTTTTGGGGCTCCTCCATCCTCAACCGGAGCACCTGG
>RGCF01000181.1 GCA_009919265.1 Bacteroidota bacterium
GATAATCAAAAACCAGTGAAAGTCCTTGTTCGCGATTCTATCGTGGTCTGTATTTCGTCGATTTTGGCGGTATTTATATTGAACCAGTTTGAGAATACCGGGATGGGCAGCGGCGGCGGTGGCAGCGGTAGCGGTAGCGGAGGAACGCCTGCTGTATTCGTAGATACACCCGGGTTTTAATCCAGATGGAGATGTTCCTCCGTCGTGGCGTCGCCGTGGTCGCCGTTGTCGCTGTGGTCGCCGTGGTCGCCGTGGTCGCTGCCGTCACGTTTATCAATACCATTCGCGTAATAGTGTTTTCCAACCTGGTTCAAGTTGGATAACATCAATCGCCAAGCAGTAAAATAAGAATGCTCGGTGTATGTTAGATGCTTTGCCCATTTCTTGCAAAATTTGCGAACATATGGCGCGGCAAGTGCATTCTTATACTGTGGCATTGACGGAAATAAATGATGCTCGATTTGAAAATTGAGATACCCCATAATCCAAGTAACAAGTGCCGAATTCGTCGATATATTTACCGTGTGGTGGATTGAATATTCGAACCAAAGCAGATGTTTATCCTCTGGAACAACACCGGTAAACGAATGTGATAGTGTAAAGTGACCGAATAAATAAACGCAGTTCCAGAAAATTATCACCATTCCAAGAAAATAAGAATACAATAGTCCATATTGAGCATACGTCGAAAAAATATAGGGATATACAAGATGCGACGTGGCCATACAAACCAGTTCAAACCCAGTTTCAAGTTTCGATACAAGTGTTCTTGCCATATTGAAGTGCTGAAGCACCTTTCGCGGATGAAGATAGAACATCCAAAATAGCGGAATCAATATTCCATTGACAACAGGTAAAAATGTCCACGCTTGGAAACGCATCCACCACCGGTTCATATATTTTGCAGTTGCTTTCCCGTGTAGATTGTCTTCGAACGCACGATTGAAAAACGCAATGAGCGGGGTTGTATCCAAATCAATATCGTGTTTGACTTTCTGCGGCGTTGCGTGATGTTTATTATGCATCGAATTCCATACTGATGAGCTTATACCATTTCCGAACCCCATTGTGAATGTTTGAATTGCGCGGTCGATATGGCGGTTACCGGTGAAACTGAGATGCCCGCATTCGTGTTGTATCCAGCTGCTTCGCGACTTAAATATCAGGAATGAAAACATAGAAGCATAGATATTATACGCTGCAAGCCCTGTGCCTAAAGCAAAATAAAATAAGAGTTCCATCATTCGAAAATAGACATGGATATAATCCGGTTCAAATAATCCTTTCTCAATGAGGGTGGCACGCATCTCTCGGTAGTCTGCAGTCATCTCTCGCTGTTCTTGTGTCAGGTCGGCGTGGTCGGCGTCGGTGTCGGCGTCGGCGTCGGCGTCATCACCACGATATACCGGCAACGACCGAAGTAGCTTTTTTGCCAAAGGTGACCGATAATGAAACTCGTTGAATGTGTCTGTTGAATCGGGTGTATTTTTAGCATAATTGATAATATTTCCACCGGGATGCTTGAAATCGGTGATGTCGTAGGTCACACCGTCGACTGTGATTCTATTCGATGAAGTCGACATAATATATAATAACAATAGTTATGTTTATATCGTAATATTATATAACTGTAAAATTACATTATACGAATGAGCAGTATACAAAATGTTTCATCTACCCAAATTATCAATGAATTTCTCTCTGGATTAACGATTGCTTTACTACTCATTCCGGAATCTATCGCGTTTGCCTTTATTATGGGTCTATCACCCAAAACTGGTATTCAGAACACGATGGTAATGTCTCTCATTACTTCATTATTCGGAGGTATGCCGACAATGATTTCGGGCTCAACAGCAGCAGTAGCAACATCTATCGCTGGTGTGAGCTCGCTCGTCGGGAAGGAATATATAATTCCAACGGTAATTATTGGTGGTTTTATACAAGTTTTAGCAGCAATTACCGGGTTATATAAGTATGTGACTTATGTTCCGAAACACATTATGTCCGGGTTTTTGGTAGCATTGGCAGGTCTCATTGCTGTTCATCAACTCGATAATTTCAAGGACAAAGAACACAAATGGTTTACGGGACTTAAATTGGCGAATACAACCTTATTCACGATTATATCTACATTAATCGCGTTTTTTGGTGTAATTAAAATAACACACAGTAAAGACCAGCACATTCATATTCCAGGAGGACTAGTTTCGATGTTTGCGATTACAGCATTTATTTTTATTTTTACGAAATACTATAATATCGAGCGAGTGAAAAATGTCGGAGAGATAAAATCAGAACTGCCCTCGTTGATTTCTCTCGACGGATTATTTTCGGATAAAATACAATATGATATTGAACACATTGGGAAGATAATCCCTTTTTCTCTGGCAATGGCGTTTACTGGGCTATTAGAGTCAATGATTATGGTGAAAGAGGCCGAAACTACATTGGGAGTTAAAGGCGATTCGTATCGCGAGAGTCTTGTTCAGGGTATTGCAAATATTGCAACAGGACTGACTGGCGGTTTTGGTGGATGTGTCCTAGTAGGACAAAGCAAGTTGAACTTAGTAAATGGTTCGAAAACCCAATTTTCGTCTGTAATAACTAGTGTCCTTTTTATTGTGATATGTTTATTCTTTATAACTGCTATCAATGAAATACCGATTGCTGCGGTCGTCGGTGTTATGTTGCTGGTTGTATATAAAACCGGTGACTGGGATAGTTTATTTAAACCACAGTCATTTGACCGTCGGTGGGTCATCACGGTCATTACTACTATTGTAGGTTTTATGTCAGGAAGTTTGACGTTAGGAGTAATCGTTGGGGTAGTTCTAGACAAGATGGTTACAATGAGCGTATAAAATGTTAGTTATTTATTCAAATACTAATGAAGCAATGTATAAACATAAAATTGAAATCGTTATGTTTATATTTCACTCGTGGCATCGTTCGTTCATTCGTTCATTCGTTATTATGTCTGCATCTGTTGACTCCGTCGCCCCCAATTCCGTCGTTCTTCATCTGGAACGCAAACCCTCCACTTCTGAAGAATACTGGCCTTTAACTATCGACGCGGTGAATGCCTGCGATATATCATTCCTCAACGACAAATGGTCAGAGGATATGGTGAAAGACGGCATGCGTTCAATTATTCGCGTCGGCCAATTGCCTGAGATTAAGAATAAAGAAATCAATGTGTGGAAGCATCTCTCCGAATACAGCCCGCCCGCAGACCGAGGATTTATGTTCAGTTATGGCGATGACAAAATCGTGACACTTGTCGGCGACAATATGGAAACTGGACACTCCGGTGCTAGTATGGGATGGACAATGCGTCAAATCGAGTTCATCGCGAAGAACGGCATTCCAGCGTATCGAGAGAGGTTTCTTCGCCGGAATAATTAGGTAATGTATCTACATTGATAAACAAGTGAGTATTCTTACCCTGATTTAAGAATTTCGCTGCCATAGCCGCGTGTTTCTTGTATTTTTTATATGTGATTTTGTATTCATCGAAAATCTGATTATGGATTTCATTCGCCGGGATATGACCGTGAACCGACCGCGAAATCATCTTATACAGTTTGAAATCGGGGTATCTCTCTTCACCACTCGATTTATAAAGAACATTGCGCCCTTTATCATCCATCGTCCATTTCACAACGAGTTCGATAATCGGGTCGGTTTTACACAGTTTTTCGACCTTGCGTAGGTCATATACAAAATAGTCGAATAAAGCACAGGCCAACCGGCACAAATCAAAACTGAAGTTTGGTTCGACTGTTGGCTTATCCGGATTATAAAACGGGGGGAAATTATATTGCGTGGCAGCATCGCCTTTCGCGTGAAAACTGTCGCTACATATAAGCTCTCCGCGGAATTTGTATATTGCACGACCGAAATCGATGATTTTGAAAATACGGCCGTAGGTCGGGACTTTATAATACTGACCTTCGAATAAGTAATAAATGAACTCTTCTGTCGTTTCGATGAACATTATATTATTCGTGTGAAGGTCGTTATGCGTGAAAGCAAACATTTTCTGATAGATGACAAGTGTCATAATCACTTGGAATAGAAGCGATGTCCATTCTTCTTTCGTGAGTTCATCGTGCATCATAATATTGTCAAGTGTGTTTACACATTTTTCGAGTAAAATCGCTTGAATGGGGAAGTCTTTGATTTTTACGATGATTTGTTCATCGTCACTGTAGTCTGAATACTCGCTTCCGCTTCCGCTTTCGTCGCGGTCGTCGTCGTCGCGGTCGTCGTCGTCGTCGTCGTCGTCGTCGTAGTTACCCGCGTCTTCTTTCAACGTATTGTCGATGTCGCTGTCACTGTCGTCGCAGCTGTCGTCGCCGCTGTCACTCTCCATTGTTGTATACGATGAATTGGATTGCGATGTTTCACTGTCGCTGTCGCTATCACTGTCCTTCTCGTTATTGCGTGGTGTTTTATTACAATTGCGTATATCTATATCTGTCTGGTGTGTATCGAAGTCATCCATATTTATTTCTACGATGTCGAGAGACGTTGATAATACAGGAACTACTTCTTCGGCAGATAACGACGCCGTCGCCGTATCCGCATCAGCCACCGTAATCTCAATATCATCTTCCGTAATTTTAATGGGCACGTTGTTCCCTTTGTGTAACACCGGGTTCAGCTTATTACGAAGCTTCATCCATTTATTATTACCACTATTCGTCATACTCGTTTCGTCGTCGCCAAACTGCGAATAATCTATCGTAAAACGCTCGCTTTCATAGGTATTAAAAAATGAACAATCTGCCAAATAATCAATATCATCGAATACATTCGTCGAGAATTCGCGTTGCTTACAAAGGTAGCTGCCATAATAATCAAGACCGTGGACAATCCCGTGGGTATGAAGAGCACAACTCGTTAAATAGGAGAAAAATCCGTCAACATACGACGAATTATTGGTATTGAGCATTTTTTCTTCACAGGTATCTGGTGTAGAATCGTATTTAGGAAGTGATGACTTCGCAGCCAGGGTCGGTTCATATTTGCCTGACAAATATCGTATCGGGTCTAACAGCGGTGAATACTTCACAAACATCGGGACATTTATCGTGTTTCCTGAATCATCGCCTATCACCGTTTCCAAATGGTTTAGTGAAGAATTACGGGTTTCGTCGTTTGCTTCTGCTTCACCTCTTTTTTCGGTTTCCATAATTCGCGACTGATGCTCAATGATATTTTGTAAATAATAATGCTGGTTCAATTGTATGTTGTTGTAGTTTGTCTCGTTGATATCAAAAAAACGCCTGTAAATCGGAATATAATTCTGGATATCATACAATAAAGCACTATCTATCTTCTCCGGCGTGTATTTATGTTTACGGTAGTGAAGTTGGAATAGCGTCGGCGTCGGCATCGGCGGCGTAGCCATTTTTCCTAAATGACGAATGACGGATGACGGATGATAATATGATTGTTCGATAGAAGTTTTATATTGGTTTTAAACGGGCGTGCTTCGTGTAAAGTTTCACAAAATAATATATATCATTTGTATTACTACACTTCAAGGTTCGTCGATAATGAATTTAGAGCTCGCCAAATTCGATATGAAGGCAATCAGCTTTCGTCCGGATGAAAATAAGGGCCCAGTTATCGTGCTCATCGGGCGTCGTGATACCGGTAAAAGTTTCCTCGTCCAGGACTTAATGTTTCATCACCAAGACATTCCTATCGGCACGGTTATCTCCGGGACAGAAGCCGGCAACGGTTTCTTCGCCGCCCATGTGCCAAAACTATTCATACACGACGCTTATAACACAGCAATCATCGAGAATATTCTCAAACGGCAAAAGGCAGTTCTAAAGCAGGTAAAAAAGGAAATGGATACATACAAGAAATCGTCCATTGACCCGCGCACATTTGTCGTTTTGGATGACTGTTTGTATGATAACAAATGGACGAAGGATGTGATGATGCGCCTCCTCTTTATGAACGGACGTCATTGGAAGATAATGTTAGTCATCACAATGCAATATCCCCTGGGTATCCCTCCAAATCTCCGCACGAATATCGACTACGTTTTTATCCTCCGTGAACCATATATTGCGAATCGTAAGCGAATCTACGACAATTATGCTGGTATGTTCCCTACTTTTGAGAGCTTTTGTCAGGTGATGGACCAGTGCACTGAGAATTACGAGTGTTTGGTCATCAATAATAACGCGAAATCGAACAAATTACAAGACCAAATCTTCTGGTATAAGGCACAACAGCACGGGCCATTCAAGCTGGGCAGTAAGGAGTTC
>RGCF01000182.1 GCA_009919265.1 Bacteroidota bacterium
GATTTCTGTACAGAAATCAATGACAACACAACTGGTCCATTTTCGCTGGATTGTTTACAAAAGGTATTTTTAAGAGCAGGTGGCCAGAAAGCAGGTTCTGCATATCCTAGCACCTCAACCGCCTCAAAATGGAACGCCTTAGGTAATTGGGCTGCAGTAAAGGCGAATATTCAAGAAATATTTGCTAGGACACGATCTAAAGATCGTAGTGTACAAGAAGTGGGTATGATGGAATTCTATGGTATCCGATTGCAGAATAAACATAATCCATTACCATATGGCCCAGAAATTGCATGGAAGGATTCGCGTGTAAAGACTTCATGTCAGAGACCTCTAGCAACTCCTTCTGGCTACACTTCGGCTGGTTGCATTGATGATGAAAGTAATGATATGTTAGACAAATGGGCTGAAAGAAATGGTTGGACTATGGGAACACCTCCACCCCCTGCTTATATGAAGGTTCCTAATGTTGATTGGGCTGGTAATGATATTCATCATACAACTGGTCAGACATTAGAGCAGTGCCAAGAGGAATGTACAAAGAGGCCTGATTGTGTTGGACACAATTATGGGTTTGGAACAGGTGAAAAGCACTGTTGGATTAAGAGCAATTTACAGAATCGATGGAATTCTACGGGTATATATGATTTCTACATTAAGCAACCTCTACAGTGTAAGGCACCTTTTGGTAACCCTCCTGCAGAAGTTGCAGGGTGGAAATATAAGGGTTGCTGGAGAGACTGTCATCAGGGCAGAGGGTTGCCTAATTATCTTGGAAATGTTAACTCTATTGAACAGTGTATCGCTAAGGCCAAGGCCGCTGGTTACAATACATCTGGAAACCAGTATTTCGGTGAATGCTGGGCTGGTAACAATACAGATTGGAACAAGATGGGAGATGCAGGGTGCTGCGAACCAATTGGTGGAGCGTGCACGCAACAGATTTATTCGGCTCCATCACCAAAAGATGTATCTCTCACAGAACTACAGAGTATGTTTGAAAAAGCTGGATGCACAAGGAAATTAGAGGAAGATCATGTTAGCTGGTGGAGAGGGCGTTCTAGTTTGAATGAAGTTCAGAATGATATGAATGCATATGGTAGTATAACAAGGGGGTGTTCGGGTTCTAAGGGTCAGCATGAATTCTGTATACCGGGCAAATGTAAGTAAATTTTCTCTGCTACGACAGTAAAGATGTTTTCAGGCTTGTATGATCAAGTGAAAACGACATTTGTAAATGTTATTAAACCAAAAGAAGATACCTTATATCCAGATTCATCTAAGATACCAGAATTCCATGAATACAGACAACGTGCAGTGATTGGTTTTGATAGACCGGCATTTCAAGATAGACAAGTAACTACCGCCGTTGCTCTAGCTGTTCCCGAGGGCCTAGGGAAACTTCAGACAACTCCGAGAGATATGTATCTGAAAGGGCCGGTGGAGCGTTACGACTTCTGTACTGAACTCTTAGATGCTACTCCTGGCCCCTTTCCTTTGGAATGTCTTCAGAATGAATTCTTAAGACAAGGTGGTCAACGCACTGGTTCATTATATCCTACTCAGAAAAATATAGCATTCTGGAATTCTAAGAAGAAATGGCTTCATGTGAAACAAGAAATTGAGACAATTATAACGAATACCTTAGACACTCGACCCATTGCAAAAGAGGAAGCTATGAAGGGGTTCTATGGTGTAGGTTTAGGACAACCTGCAGAACCCATTGCACCCCAGCATGGAGTAGAAGTTTTCTGGTTTACTCATCATACAGATATTACAATACCAACTACATTCTTAGGAAGGCGCATTCGTTCAATGATTTCTTATTTGAATACAAATACATTTGAACCTGGATCCCTGGTTTTCTTTACAAGTCTGATAACAGACAAATGGTCTCAAGCACAATTCAGAGTTAATTCATTGAATGGATTTTCATTATATTTTAATTCTCATATGACGCGTGTCTACAATAATAAAATGGAATCAAATGCGAATGAACTTTCATCTTTACATAATGGTGGAACTGTAACATCTACATCTAACATAATATCTATGCGACCCGATATTAATCGTTTATCTGGCTATTTATATTATGGTAAGGGTATTACATATTATAAATTGGAAGCCGAGTGTCCTGAATTTGGTTCAGGGTTCAAAGAAATACCTCAAGGGAATTTACAATTAACACAGGAACCCTTTGCCCCTATGGTTTCTTTTGAGGTTGAGAGAAATCCTCAGACATATGGTTGCGATTATCCCTTATGCGACAGAAGATTTGGTGGATTTAAAATGAAGTGGGAACAAGAAGGATGGGGTGGACCATCCTTACAATTCAGAGGTGAAAGTGTAGATCAGATGCAATTTCCTCTAAGAAAAAATTATATGAGTTTTCCTTCTAGTAGATGTACAATAAAGTCAAAATTTTCATTAAGGTATAGTTCATGTATGACAATTACCATGTTAATAACAATTCGCTCATGTCCAAAACCTGGAGAGATTGCATTACCATTTACTTTTTCTGGAAAAAATGGTTGTACATTATTTGTAAAACCTGTTTCAGATAGGGAAGTTATATTGAATGTTGGATCTCTCGATGGTAAGATTGTCTCATTAGATGGACCTGTTATAAAAAGAAGCATGCCAACTCTTATTACTTTTAGAGTTCTAAGAAAAAACGAAATGGATCCAAATTCTATCTATGCTGTTCAAGTGGGGGCTGCAAGTATTATTGAATTACAGAAAAATCCTGAAAATAAGAAAGTGTTGAGGCAATCAGGACCCCTGGTATTACCTGGACTTTTGGAAAGTGACCCACTTTATATGAGAATTCAGTCTGAGAACATGGCTTTTGATTTCTTTTGGCTACATATGTTTGATTATAATGTAGAGGCAGATAAATTGTATAGAGAAGCAAGGGCAGACTGGGGTTATTTGCCTTCCATTTAAGGCAAGACCTTCCATTTAAAATTGAACACTCAAAACATTACATTTAGGGTATGGATTACCCAAATGCAAAGTTTCTTATTTATAATTGCTGGGAGAAGGATAAGCCTTACAAGATAGCAGGATCCCTCTTGCTTGATGGTGCTTTTACAGAGGAGGATGCAAAGGAGAAGATAGAGGTTTATAAGATTAGACATGGTGAATTTGAGGCAAAGTTTCCCTGTGCTTACCCATCTAGAACGCATTTCACCTATATTACAAATAGACCCGAGTGGTGGACGAATTATAAGACTAGTAGCCCTCAGGCACCGGTAGAACATCGCCCTTTGGCATCCCAGTGACAGGATGAGGCTTTACAAATCCAATGGGTGTCTTTAGTTCAGGGTCTTCGATACTGTAGAAGAGGTAACCTAGGAGTTTTCCTTCCTCGTCTTTTTTCAATACATAGTAATACCATGTCTTTCTGTATTCTACCTTTTTGGCTCTAGGTGCTGGTGGAGCTAAAGGCGCAGCTTCTGCTACACCTTCAACTAAAGCAGCGGGTAAAGGTGCAGCCATAGCCGCTTGTGCCACAGGCGCCTTCTTAAATCTCGCCTCCGTTTCCTGGATATCTTTTTGTAAATCAGGGTGATACGCAAAGTCGCCAATATTTCCATCTAGAGCAGCACATTTATAGGATCCATCATAATTATCAGGTAAGTTCATTTCACAATCAACTGCTACAGATTTCATAATATTTTGTAAAGATGTAAGAACCTTTTCTTTTCGCAAACTAATTAATAGAACCTTTTGATCACTTGTTAAGATAATAGAGCGATCATCTTCTGGGCCACCTCCTTTCAGAACAGGTAGACCTAATGCTTCTTCCTCTACACCTAATACATCTGCAGCGGGAGCTGCTTCTAGAGGGAGTTTTTCTACAGGTGAAGCTGCTTCTGGCAATTCTTCAACTAATTCTTCTTCATCTCCTTCAAAATAATCTTCTTTTATATTTGCTGCAGGACTAGTTTCGACTACAATTGGTGGAGGAACATATTCCTTGAGTTCTGTTCTAACTTGCTCTAAAAGTTTACCCATTCGATTCTTACCTTTTCCTGTTCGCCCTTCTCCCCAATAAGCATCCGTGGATGCTTCAATTAATGGCCTTGGATCAGTACTCTTTAATTGTTCTAGGAGGCCAGTGTTTTGCTGGAATTTTGCCCTCAAGCCTGTTAGCATAACACTTTCCTTTTGTACATCCCAATCAGGTCTCTTTTCTTTGTCTTTTTCAGTTCCAAGCTGTTTGGCTTTTGCAGGCGTAGGGCTTACACGAATAGCTTCTTGCCATTCCACATTAGAAGGGAACTTAGAAGCCTGGAAAAAGTGTTCTACTGTAGGATAACGTTTACCATTTACTACAATAGGAGAAGGTGCGAAATTAGAAAATCCACGGTAGTCATTGGGTAATTTAGAAAAGAACCGAACCGGTCCAGTCTTATCATCTTCCACTAGAACTTCATCTTCCTCTTTTTGTTCAACCTTGAAGAAAGCACCTGGGACTATCTCAACTGCTGGATCTGCAGGCTTTGGAACAGGAACTCCTAGAGCCGCCGCATCTCTTGCAGAATATGTGTCGCTGTGTTCCAAAGTTTTGTCAACTGCTTGTGCTAATATTGCCTCCTCAGGAATTATAGAGCAATAAGTATAAATTGAAACATTTTGTTGGTCCTTGGGTAAGTCCATGTGAGAACAGATACGAACAGCACGACCCTTTACTTGTTGAGTTCTCACGGAATTCCAGTAGGGCTCCATAATATGAACTCCGCGCACACACTTCAGAGAAAGACCTTCTGCTCCAGCTGATGTAATACAGAAAGCACGACACAGTCCGCCATCAAAGTTATCTTTCCAGCCAGCATCTTGTAAAACTTTTTGTAAAGCAGGGCTTAGTTTATCTAAACGAGCATTAAATACATCTACTGCTGCTCCACGCTGTTCCTTAGAACCAACACCTGTAAATTCAATATAGCGTTTCTCAGGAACCTTGGGTCCCTTTGCTAATGAAGTAATTGTGCGGTCACTGAATTTGAGTTTGCCATCAGCTCCAGGAATAATCTGGATAGGAACGTATCCGTTAGCTTCCATACAAATTCCAAAGATGCCAATACCCTCCATTTCCAAGAACGTTGAATAGACTAAACTGCTTCCAGGAAGATCATTGATATTTTTTAGCATCATTGCGTATTTAGGAGAGTATTTGGCCAAATTCTTATCTTCGGGTCCATCTAGTTGTAAGTGCGTAGAACCCATTGTTCTTAATTTTTCTTTTACAGCCTTTAAAGCCGCCTGATATGCTGCCTTGGCCTCTTTAGTTCCTATGACTGGCGCTTGTGTGGCTGCGCCTGCAGAAGGAGCAATTTCCGCCTTTGCCTCTGCTACTGCCTCTGTATCATCTTCAGCGTCTACTTCACCTTCATCTTTCCCTGCTACACCATCTTCTGTATCAGCATCAACAATGGCATCGCGATCCTTACCTGTTTCAGCATCTAGTTCCTCCAAGTTACCTGGCCTTGGTCTTGTTATACCTTCAGGGAATGCAAAGTTACATGCTTGACGAGAACTCATACGATAATTAGATGCAGATTTCATTGTAGCTACCTCGTTAATCTCAGCCCACACTGCATCTCCAGCTGATCCTGTTTGCTTTGGTTTTTTCATCTCTACTTGAATTTCCTGGTTCCTGAGTTTATTGTAAATTTTTAATGCGTAACCAGTTAGAGGAATTCCAATTATTTCATCTTTAATAACCTTGGGCATAACATCTCCTTGAATACCTCTGTAATAAGAAACTAATCCGCGCATGCGTTTTTGTAATACTGTTACATTTTTCAATGTAATACCATCTTCTTGTAAGAATGCACCACGAAAAGGAGTATCCCATGATGGTAAGAGTTCCTGAGCTTTTAGTTGACCTTTTCCTTTTATTAGAACCTTTTGTAGTTTCATATTTGCCTCAAGGTCTAACCAGATTTGCTCCAGAGTAGGTGTAGGCTTACCTGGCGCCCTTCTTTCAATACCAATCACATCACCATCTTCTGCAAATACCTTTGTAAATTGTTCAGGTAGTCTTGTTACAGTAATATCTACACTTCCTTCAGATACCGTAAAATGAACTGTATCAAGATTTTCATTTTTATTTACTAGTTCTTCAATAATGGGGCGAACATCACGCATTCCTTCCACAGTTATACCGGTGGTAAAGTCGATTTTGTGAATAGCACCATGTAAAATATTAGACAAA
>RGCF01000183.1 GCA_009919265.1 Bacteroidota bacterium
AGATATAATTACATATGTCATATAATCATTAGGTTCTTCTAACATGTTCAATGGTATCATCGGTGAATCAGTAATTTTCTTTATTCTTATTCTTTGTCCAATCAGATATGTTGCTTTTTGCATTTTCCTCTTGTATTTTAATTATATAAAAATCGTTTTTTATATCTTTTTATTATGTAAAAATACAAAAATAAATCATTTATTCATTGGTCTTTTTACTTTCACATACACAATCACACTTTTGTTTTTTATCAGTAAATATTAATCTATATTTATCTTGCATCTCATGAGTATGACCCATTGATTCTGCTATTTCTTTCTTTTCTGCTATAGACAATGTATTGAAATCTAATGTATTAATAAAAGCGTGTCTAATCAAAGACACCGTTAACGGTCTATCAAATAATCTTCTAAATACTCGTCCTACCCATTTTATATAAAGTTGTCTCGTATATGGTTCTTTATTAGAATCTACAAATAACCATTCACGTGGTTCTTTCTCTACACTTTTATTTATTAATTCTACTAATTCATCTGGTAATTCTATTTCAATAGGACTATGACTCTTACGTGTCTTAAAATCTTTTATTATCATCTCACTCTTTTTTGTTTTTAATACTATATAATTTGGTTCTTTATTATCTTTAGGTACTCGTGTTTTATATATACGTACTCGTGAATACTCACATCTCAATGGTCTTATATATGTATACATTCCTAATAATAATTTCTCCTTATCATCATCTTTTAATTGATTTCGCATTTTAATTATATCTTCATATGGCACATAACCATTTGATTGTATATCTGATGGTTTATTTTCTTCATAACGTTCTGTTACTTTCTTAGCAACCTCTTTATATGCTTCACCCCATTTTTCATGTTCTTTTATATTGTGTTCTTTAAACTCTTTATTATATTTAAATAAACATTGAATAGCTGATATATATACTTTTAATGTGGCATCTTTTGCAAACCATTTTTTAAATACTGGTATATATTTTGAAGCATTTGTAGCTATCTCTTCTAAACTATCATTTAATTTATCAAATTTATTTAAACGATTATGTAAAGAATTAAAAAATTCAGAATAATTTTTCTTTGATTTATCTGATAATTCTTTAGATTCTAATATATTTTTAGTTAAATCAGTCATATTTACATTTATCTTACATATATATTTTGACGTTCATCCGTTACATATATAAATTCACATTTATCCAAATGTTCTGTCCAAAAATTATTATTATTATACATCCATTCTACTTCTTTATATCCTTCTGATTCAAATTCATCACACAATTGATGCATATACTTTTCAGGTGTGATATTATTCATTATAATTACTTTATCATTTTGTTGAATAACATCATCTTCATCAAGAAATACATAATCAATATGTATTTCTTCATTTGTCTTTTCATTTTTATAGTAATAACTTACTACATTACAATTCCATACCAATGCTTTCTTTTCGTGGTCTTTTGCATAATACCCATGTAAACCACCCATTTTTGTTATATATAAAATACTAAAAGAAATATCAATTTTTATTCAATTTAGGTCTTCCTCTTTTCTTTGTAATAGGATTGTTATTTTCATCATATCTAATCTTTCGTGGTCTTCTTCTTGAACGTACTTTCTTTGTACCTATTCTCATATAACTCGAGCGTCCAGTTTCTTTTCTAACTACATCTATATGTATATCTGCTAATTCTCTTATTACATCCAAATGTGATATTAACATCAACATTTTATATTGTCCAAATTCCATTATTAAATCTATTATATCTTTTGTCTTATTAATATTATTTGAATCTAATGCCACAAATCCTTCATCTATAAACATATATGGTAATGAACGTCCGATTGAACCTATTTGTGTAAGTGCAAGTCTCATCCCTAAACCTATTATAAACTTTTGATATCCTGATGCATTATCTAATGCTGGTATATTTCCTCTATCTTCTATAAGAAAAATTACATTTGATTTTCTAATCTTAAATCTCAATCTGAAATTATCTATATGAGATATAAACTTATTAACTTCATTTTCCACTAAAGGAAAGATAAATGTTCTATTTAAATGTTTTTTAAAACCATCAAAATTCTTGTCTCCGACAAACAATTTTTGCATTTCTAACATTTTCTTATAATCTTGTTCTAGTTCTTCATATGCTGTATATATATCATTTGTTCTTTTATTGTATTCTTCATATTCCTCATAAGCCTTCTTTTTACGAATATACTGTTCATTTATATCATCCATTTCACGTTTTGTTTGTTCATATTCATCTTGCATATCATAATGTTTATTATAAGCAATAATCCTCCGCAATAATTCAATGCGCTTCCGACGTTCGATTAAATCTTTAATATTGTCATACTGTTTTTTATGATATTCTAATTCTTTATTTGTTTCATGCCATTCATTATAGAATTTATATTTGGTATACTTGAATTCTAAATCATCATATATTATTTTCCACTCATAAAATGCCCATATATTTTTTTCTTCTAAATATTTTGTTAAATTTGATTTTACACTAAATATTTTTGTAGCTACATTTTTATACCTACTAGAAATTGTATTTTGTTCCTTCTCCCATTCTAAATATTTATTATGAATTTCTTTGTCTTTTTGTGCCTTCTCAAAATCTTTTGAAAATTTTTCATATTCTGTTACAAATGTTGTCAGTTTATCAATTAAATCTTTATAATATTTCTGTAGTTCTTTATTATGTTTTACATATGATTTCCATTCCTCATAATAATACCACCATGTGTGTGCCAATTTAATTTCTTGTTCTTTCTGCTGTGCTATTTCTGTTTTTGATTTTATAATTATTTCATTTTCTTTATGCATCATTTCTTTTCTCATTTCATATTCTTCTTTTAATTTAATAAGGTCTTTAATATTATTATATTTCTTAGGATAAAGAGTATCTAATTCATCAATCAGTGTTTTTAACATTTTCAAACGTAATACATGTGGTTGTTTACAACAAGCATAACATTCAGGATTATATTCTATAGCAATTAAACTATCATATTCTTCTTTGAATGTATTTAATTTTTCTATCTTCTTAAGATCATCTAAAGATTCACACGGAATTGTAGCTACAAATTTTTCCCATTTATTCCATTCTTTTTCCCATTTCTTAATATCTTCTTCAGTTCTCTTTATTACTGATTTAATTTGCATTTTTTCTATATCTTCTTTTGTTCCATTAGGTTCTAATTCGCCTGCTGGACGTGGTATAGTTGGTTTATTAATTCCTTCAGATACTAGTTTATCATATTGAATCAATACATTATCATATTCTTTTTTATATTTCTGTAATTGTTTTATTTGTTTTTGAGGATTAGATATCAATTTACTATCTTGTTTATTTACCCATTGTGTATATTTATTAATCTGTTTATCAAATGATTCATTATAGTTCTTTTGTGGTTCTGAATTACATATTTTTTCATATTCCTTTTTAATCTGTTTATATTCTTTAATATCATCTTGTGTACAACTAATTATATTTTTAACTTCTAAATTACTTGGTAAATCTATTTTTTCTATCATTTGCATTATACTTTTCACATCTAATTCATCATACTGTTTTCTTTCTATCAACCATTTATTATAATCTTTTTCAGCATCATTTAAAGAAAAAGATACTATTATATTAGGTTTTTGTAATTCATGTTCTTTCAATTTAGTTTCATATTTAGTTGTGTCTTCTAATTCTATATTTTTTAAATCTAGTTTTAAATTTGTAGCTACATTTTTTAAACTATCTTTTTTAGCTTTTACTTTCATATATGAACTTATTATCTCATCTGTATCTGTTATATACTCTGTTTCATCAAAAGACTCCTCTAATTTTTTAAGTTCTTCTTCAACGTTACCATTCTGGTCTATAAAATCAGAAATTTCTTCAGTTTTCCCGACGATACTTATATATTCTTGTTTCAATTGTGTTAATTTATTATATTTTTTTGTAATTTCTGAAAGTTGATCTTGAAAATTTTTTACATCTGAAAAAGAGGTTGTATTCTGCATTATATTAGATTTCATTCCTTCAACATATGTTTTTAATTTATCTTTAACAAATTTATGAGCTAATACTGATGCATTTATTAAATCTTCAAAAGCAGATATTGTATCCATATGTAATGCTCTATCTAAAATCTCTTGTTGTTCTGCAGTACTTTTATAGAAAAAGTTAGTAGTATCAGTTTGACAAAGGACAGTACTCATTAAAAACTCTTCTAATGTACCAAATCGCTCTTTAATCCAGGCATCAACCATCGTATTTCCTTCAGCAATTATATCTTTATCATCTTCATCAATAGAAAATCCTTTATTATATTTATATATTGTTGTATCTACAGTTTTTATACTGTTAATATCAATATTATGATGCATATAACTTCTATGTATTTCATAATCTATTGAATCTATATTAATAAATAATTGTACTGATGCTAATATTTCATCATCTTTAACTTCATCATTAATTACTTTAGCAGTTAATTGTGTTTTAGAATAATCTTTACGTAATATACTTGGTTCGCCAAAAATAGCAATACATAGAATATCTATAAAAGATGATTTACCTGTAGCATTAGCACCATTTAGAAAAACAGATTTATCTTCTAACATTTCAAAGTCAATATAATTATCATCTGTAAAACACATTAAATAATCCCATGTCATATATTTCAATGTAATTTTATATGTTTTATTCTTTTTTGAGGCTTCAAAAGTAACCTTATAATTACTAATTAAATCTTCTATTGTTTTATTTCTAGTATTTATTACACTTTCTATTTCTTTTGGTAACGATTCTTTTACAGTAATTAAAAATTTATCTATATTATGTATTAAATCAGTAACATCAATATCTTTTGATTCATTTTTAAGATATTTCTCCCAATATTCAGGACTATTTATATTTGCTATTTCTGATACAGCATCTTTTAGAGTTGTTCCATCAGCAGATTTAATTACAGAATTATGTTTAGTTTTAACATAGCTTGGTATTATATGATATTCTTTTAATTTGTTAACATAAGTTTCGGTATGATTGTAGCTACCTATAACTCGTACTTTTGGTTGTTTAGGAAAGTTTTTAATAGTTGGAATATCATTAAATTCATATTCAGTAGAATTATTAAACACTATTTTATTATTTTTAATAGTAATAGCACCATATTTATTATAAACATGATATTTTTCAGCAGTAATATTATCTATATCCCAAACAATATACCCATGTTCATTTGTACTTTCACCAAAATCTTGCTGTATAAGTGAACCTGGATAACCCCATAACACATCACCAGTTTTATTTAATTGCTGTTTATGTATATCACCCAATAATACCATTTTATATCCTTCAAACCATTCTAATGGATATCCATTAGTTATTTTTGTTCCAGATGGCATATAACATTGTGTTATTGAACCATGAAACAAAGCTACTGACTTTCTTTGTGTTGGTTTTGGAAAAGTTGGCAATTCATTATTTATACCAGATGAATTATAAGATTTCAATGTATCTTTAACAGATACTAATCCAAATTCAATATCTCCAATCTTATGTATTCCAGTTGTGTTTAAATAAGTAATACTATGTTTTCTATTACTTGAATTATATGGTGTTACAAACATATCTATAGAATCTGTTGTAAAAGCTTCTTCCTGTTTATAATCATGATTTCCACAAATTACAATTATAGATACGATATCTAACAATTTATTAATCCAATCAAAAAATATCTTAGCTCCTGCTGTTTCCATTTTACATTTTGTATGAAATATATCACCTGTTATTACCAATAATGCTGTATTATTAATAACAAAAGGTAAATCTTTAATAGAATCAATAAAATTTTCAAATACATGACTATATTCTTCTACACGTGCTACATGATTATTGCCATTTCTTACATGAATATCTGAAATATGTATGAGATGCGTGTAAGTTTTAGACATTTTATATTAATTATTTTAATTTCCTTAAATAGTTTTGAAAAAAACGCCCAAAATTTTCAAAAACATTTGAAATAAGCAAGAAAATATTTCAAAATAATTAGAAAAAAACGGTCAAATATTTCAATTTCACCTAACAATTGTTAGGT
>RGCF01000184.1 GCA_009919265.1 Bacteroidota bacterium
AATGACATATGAACAATTCATGAAACACCATATTTCAAAACCTGGAGAAGCGTATACACACACACGAATCGGCGATAAAACCCTGAATGTCCACGGAGGCGTGTATACGATTCCGCCGGCAATATTGCCAGTGTTTTGGAAGAAATACTATACCCACGTCTTTGAAAATGCAAAACTAGAGTTCTTGACGGAAAAGCAGAATCCCGAACGAGGTTTAATTACGGTAGACTTCGATTTTCGATATGATACCAGTATTACAAAACGCCAACATACGAAAGAACACATAGTGGATATGATACAGTCGTATATCTACACATTGGAGAAACTCATTGAAATCCCCGACGAAGCACAAATCCCGATTTATATCTTCGAAAAAAGCGATGTCAACCAATTAGATGATGTGACGAAGGACGGAATTCATATGATTATCGGAGTTATTGTGGAGCGCCCAATCCAGCGAATGTTGCGGGCAAGAATGCTCAAAGAACTTCCAGAGATTTGGACTGACCTTCCTATCACGAATAGCTGGAATGATGTCCTAGACGAAGGGATTTCCCGCGGTCATACAAACTGGCAGTTATACGGTTCGCGCAAACCAGGACACAAACCGTATATGATGAAATACCATTTCGTAATGCTACGAGACCCCGACGACGATGACCACGCCTGGATGTGCCAAGAAGAGAAGACGAGCAAATTCAATGTGAAAGAGAATTTCGCGAAACTATCCGTTCAAACCGCGGCGAGTGGTGCGCCTGGCGCGATTGAAACCGGGTATTCTTCGTATGCTTTAGTATCGAATAATCCAGCATTAAAGGCGGAATACGACGCCATTTTACAACAACAGCAACAACGCGGCCCAGGAAGCGGACGTAATGGCGGCGGCGGCCAGAATGGAGCGGGTGGTGTCAATGGTGACGGGAAACGAATCCGCTTAGTTATCACAGGAGGCGGCGCGGGCAATGGAAACGCCGGCCACGGATTCGGCGGCTCTGCCGACGCACTATTATCGCATAACGGGTCAATCCTGATGGATAGGATAACCAACCATTCGGAGCTTTCAATGGCGGTCGAAATTATGCTCAATATGCTCGAACCCAAAGAATATGAAATCCGCGAAACACATTATTACACGATGGCGCTTCCCTCGCAATACTTCGACCCCTACGATAAATGGTTGCGCGTCGGTCTTGCCCTTCACAACACGAGCGATAAATTATTCCTCACCTGGATGCTCTTCAGCGCGAAATCCCAGAAATTCGCATTCACCGATATTATGAAACATTATGATACGTGGTGCAGTTTCCCTTATAGTCCCGACGGACTTACCCGCAGGTCGATTATGTATTGGGCGAAGAATGATTGTCTCGAAGATTATACGCGTATTCGTAATGAAACCATCGACAACTTCATCCATCAGACGATATGTAATGAGACGACGAATGACGCGTCTACCGATGTGGATTTGGCGACAGTATTATACACGATTTTCAAAGACCGGTTCGTATGTATCAGTGTAAAGGATAATATCTGGTATGAGTTTGAGAAGAACCGATGGGTGGAATGCGACCAAGGAAACTCGCTTCGTGCTCTTATCTCGAAAGACATGCACGATATTTATACGAAAAAACACCGCGAAATTATGGACACGACATCCGGGCTCGACCCGACATGCGACCAATACACATCAGCCAGAAAACGGTCGCGGCGGATTGTGGATATATGCACCAAACTGAAAACAACGAGCTTCAAGAATAATATTATGCGTGAGGTGCGCGAACAGTTCTACGACAAGGACTTCGAAGAGAAGATAGATACGCGCCCCGAGCTCCTGTGTTTCAAGAACGGTGTCATCGATTTCAAGACAAAGACATTTCGACGCGGCCAACCCGACGATAATCTGTCGAAGACGACGAAAATCGATTATATTCCGCTAGACCAAGAACGTCACCGTGCTCTCATCGACGAAATCAACGAGTTTATGGCGCAATTATTCCCTGAACCGGAACTCCGGGAGTATATGTGGGAGCATCTTGCGTCTACGCTCATCGGGATAAACCGCGAGCAGACATTCAATATTTATATCGGTGGTGGAAGTAACGGCAAGTCGAAGCTTATCGAACTGATGTCAGCGTGTCTTGGCGAGTATAAGGCGGTTCTTCCGATTACAGCAGTCACACAGAAACGCGCGATGATTGGCGGTGCTTCGCCGGAACTCGCCGTGCTGAAAGGAGTAAGATACGCGGTGATGCAAGAGCCGACGAAAGGCGACCGTATCAATGAAGGCATCCTCAAAGAAATAACCGGTGGCGATGATATGACTGCCCGCGCCCTCTTCAAAAACACGATTACATTTGTCCCGCAATTTAAGCTCGTTGTGTGCACGAATGTCCTCTTCGACATCAAGAGCAATGATGATGGCACTTGGCGCCGTATTCGCCTCTGTCCTTATAAGTCGAAATTCTGCGAAAACCCGAAAACCGACGACCCGGAAGAGCCCTACCAGTTCCTTATCGATAAGAACCTGGATGTAAAATTGAAAACATGGGTAAATGTCTTTATGGCGATGCTCGTCAAGAAGGCATTTGAAACGGATGGAAAAGTGCGGACTTGTGCAGCGGTTACAGCAAGTAGCAACAAGTATCGCAATACTCAAGATTATCTGTCGGAGTTCTTCCGCGACAAGATTCGACCTGCTGATGAAGAGAGTTACATCAAGAAGACCGAGGTATATGAAGAGTTTAAGAAATGGTATGTCGTTCAACACGGCAAGAATATCCCGAAGGCCAATGAACTGTATGATTATATGACAAAGAAATTCGGCAAAATCGCCGGGAAAGGATGGCGTAAATGTCGAATTGTATACGACGATGACGACATTAACGAAGACGAAGACGAAGACAGTGGTGCAACGGACAACGAATAAGCGCCGCAACGCCAGCAACGCCAGCAACGCAAGCGAGCGTTTCAATGACCCGAATTCCAAAACCGCACATTATTCAACCCAAGCATTTCCATTATTTTTGTCAGTGTATTCAATATCCACAATACAACCTGTAAGATGTATTTCGGATAAATACCAAGTATTATAAGCATTCCAACGACAGTCTTGTCGACCACGCCACTTGAAAAGTAGTCGCGTAATGACATGAATACGAATATTGCAAAAACGGCATAATAGAGAAACAATACCAATTCCTCGTAAAACGATAGACTATTGTATTCGTCATAATCGTATAACGCGTTCTGTTTATGTAAAGCAATTGTCTTATTTTGATTGTCTAATACGGACTGAATATCCTTGTCATTTAATAGTAATTTATTTATCTCTTCGTTGGATTGTCCGCCCGTCAAAGAAACCTTATACAAAATATTGACCAATCGGTCGGCTTTATCGAATAACGTATTGATTGTGAAGATGTAATCATTTTTCGCTTGATTTGAACTTTCACAGAAATTGTTACTTGGATTCGCATTACAATCCATATAATAATCCTTCCACGGAAGAACCGTAAGATTATTATTGTCATCACTGTCAGTAGTAGGTCGAGGCGCATAAAGCGGTAGGCGTTTATTGTATTTTAATACTGCAGGTGTATTACCAGAAGCGGCGGTGATTTCCTGATTCGCACCCCCTTCCCCCACCTGAAAAAAATTGAACCCCTCTTTCAATGAACCAGTAACAAACCCCTCTACCGTTCCATCACTCGGGGTATTTCGCTCCACTTTGAACGCCTCTTTCTTTTCGGGGATAGGAATCGTCGCGGGATATTCACTGGCAGCTTTTCGATTATCGCGCACACGCTTGTCGGTTTCGACATATTTCATTGCATATTTATATAAATCCGAACTGCTATCTTTACATTTCTCTCGCGTTTCATTCCATATTTTATGCGCCTTGTTGATTTCGTGGGTTTCCGCGTTTCCGTCCACTAAAGCCGTGTATTCCACACTAGTTTCTTTGACGTCATTATCACATTTTCGTTCGATATTTCGAGCGTGTATCCATCGAGCGTGAGCGAGTTCTAGCTCATACTTATCTTTGTCGGGTCCGTTAAACCCACCTTCATTGAATATTTTTTCGAGTGATTTTAATTTTTTCTCTGAATTTTTTATCACTTCAGATAAAGGTAGTTCGTTTCCTGTCCCGCCACCTTTTACTTTGACTTTTCGGGCATTCGAATCTGAGTTTACCGTATTTTTCATCGTCGCCTCTCCTTTCTGGGCTTTCTCTAAAAGTTCGGGTTCAATCCCTTCTGCGTCATTAAAATCGATACCCATTTATTATAATATAACTACTATAATTGTTAGATTATAATTACATCATCGCCCGCCGTCACTAGACGGATATAACTATTTAGACGCCGGTGATTTCGATACGAGCTAAATTGGTGTCTTTTGATGTCTTCACAGTAAGAAACTTACTAATCTCGCGGGCTTTAGCGGCATTAAGCGCCATGCCATTGATATTAATCGTTATTACGGCATCAGCAGCAGCATCAGTACCAGTTTTTGCTACAACGATAGGAGTTATTCCATCCCAATTACTACTAGCAGGTGCGCTAATACTAAGTCCACTGGCACCTGACAAAGTGAGATAGGTTCGTGCTACTTTCTGAGTAAATAATGTAGTTCCGTCACGAGTAGATGGTAATGTAATGGTTACGGTGTCGGGGGGGGTAGCAGGGGATGCGATGGCTATTTTCAGCCCACTCGGAACCTTAAATTTAATCGTCAATATCTCATTCGCCCACGATGCTGAACCTTCCGTGACCATTCCCACATTTGGTAAACACTGACCCATTTCTCTGCTCCACGATGTTCCATCAGCACAACAACCCGGACCGTAGCACGCGGCCATTCCCATACCCATTTCCGAGAGATTGGCAGGGTCGCCATTTTGTTCGAGCAGTTTCTTCTTATTCAGCTCCTCCTCGTTGAAATTCCAGTCGTATTTATCAAAGTCGTGGTCGTTGCGCCGAATAATATCGAACGCTTGTTTTCCAATGACAATACCGCCCAATGTAAGAATGAAAATAACGCCTAAAGTCCCAATAGACTCGGGAATAAGATTCTTTTTGCGTAACACTGCCAGAATAATCAACGCCACCGATACGATGATGATATTCTTCATCACTTCAGTATTGGCCTCGTAATTCTTGGTATAATATGTATTCACTTGCGCCATTCTGCGTTTATTTGAATTGTCATCCTTCAATGTCTTGGCATTACTCGCCGCTCGTTCCTTTTCTTGCTTAATGAAATCGATAGCCGTTCGTTGAGCCTCATATAACGCTTCGGATTCAAAGACTTGACCTGCTTCTTTTACAGTTCCGTAGGTAGACGCCAATAACGCAGTGAGGGCGGTTCTCATCTTGATGTATTGTGCCTTATCAGCATAACTTGGAGCACTCTGAGTGGTATCATCGATACGACCTTGAATCGAATCTAACGCTTTTTTAATTTCATCGCTGGTTGATTCGGTTGGTTTCGTGAATTCGCCGCCGGCCGAATTCGACATAGCAACATACGGTAAAATCTTGACAGTTCTCGTTGTTGTGACGTTTGGTTCATCTGTATTGCTCGATGTGATTGTGAATACAAGGTTGACGGCCGTATTGCTGTTACTATCACTTTTTTTTATAGTAATATTTTTAACTACAATCGTAATTGCTGAACCGGCGGGTATCGCGGCGGCTGCTGTGAATGTTACAGTATTGCTTACATTATTACCGGTTGTAGGGTTTGTTAATGATAATGATAACGGTGACGCGGTATAGTGATCGCGATTTGTCGAAGTAATAACAGTTAAGTCAGCACCAGTCCAACTAAGTACTATCGTCCCGCCTATTGGCAATCCCTTATCCAATGTAACTTTGAAAGTTACTTGTCCAATAACATCAGCACCATCCGCTTTGTCTCGCCTGAATTGTCGGTCGGTTTCTACAGTTACACCCATCCCCTCGATATACCCACCTCGATAAAGATAATCTTTGAATAATTTCCCTGCACATAACACCACTATCGCGAATAAGGCAATAAGTATTTGATTATGTTCACTAAGTTTGTATACCATCTCTATATAATGTGTAGTTATAATCCATAAATACTAATTATATT
>RGCF01000185.1 GCA_009919265.1 Bacteroidota bacterium
AGAATGAATTCAACAGTACCAGCCGCGGAGGTATTATTTGTTCCAATCGAATACGCAAATATTACCTCACTACTATTAAAATTCCCTACAGCACTACCATCTACAGATGAGTTCGACAACGCAACATTATTATGCGCAATCGTAAATGGTGCGTTTGTAAATCCGTTCCAATTTACATAAAAACAATAATTCGTGTTACTGCTAATTGATGATCCATCGTCGGCAGTTCCATTCACACAGTCATACGTCCGTTTTGACTTGTACCATCCTCCATAATCATCACTTCCAGTCGCCTGCGTATAAACCGTTATAAACGGCGTGGATACATGATTAAATAGATGAAGACACATCCGAAAATAACGTAAATCCCCTACGGTTGTAACACCCGCATTATTCGGGGAAAGGTACCAATTTATTCGATTTCTGGTAATCGGTGCTGGTGATACCCAACTCGTTGAATTTGTATAATACCATCCTTGATAACCGTATCGTATAAGTGGTATGGGAACAGGCGGCGAACCATCAGCATACACAGAAGAAGCAACCGAGAGATTGGACGCTGATATATCCTGAACATATGAAGAATAAGGATACGCATTTGGAAATGATACACTGTCAATAACCGCACTATTTGTGGAATCGTTAGCGTTGCCAACCGTTTCTTTAATCACAAGTTTAATATTATATACTCTCGGAAGAATCACACTAACATTCGTCAGGGTATGCTGTCCTGGAGAAGGTTCCAATACAACTTTGATATTCAGCGTATCATTATCAAACAAAGGAACACTCAACAATACACCGCTACTATCACTGAATGCCGCCAATCTCTCGGGAGCATTCAGATAGATTTGCCGGAGCAATTCACGAGAGATATTTGTTGTAGATGTCACCGCGTTGGTGAGATATCGATTGCCAGAAGCATCTGCGTCCATCGTGATATCCGCAGATTGTGTGCTTATTGTATCTAACACTGCCATAATTCCAACTCTGGCTGCCTCTCCATAATATACTATGTTTTCGAGTAAATCATCTTCATTACTTAAAAAATCGACACCGTGTATTGTGTTGAAGAGTCGAAGAGAGATATAACGTATGAAATCGTGCTTTACGAGAGATTTATTGGCAGTAAATGAACTTCCACCACCGATAAGCATTCCAGTTGATTCGTTACGGTCTAACATCGCGTGAGATGGATTTATTTTTAATGAAGTGGGCCAGCATTTACGAAATACATAATATTGAATATCAGATGATGCGTCGAAAATTGCTAGGTTAAGACTTGTATCAGATACTGTCGGCGTTCGAAATTTAAAAACAGATAACATGTCCGATAATTTCACATAAAATACTGCGTCGGCATCATTTTCTCCACCACTTCGTTGTCCGTCGGTATTATCAGTATTATTATCGGTATTATCGTTCCATAATGCTTGTAACTGAAAGTTGGTGCTATTAGTTTCATTCACCCAAGCAACCTCATCACAAGTGTTGTCGATTTCAAGGAATGACATATGAATATTATGAATATTATGAATATAATAAATCACAAATCGTATTTATTATATAATAAACTTCAATATGATACCGAATTATTTATGGATAACTACTAGGAACTTCGGCCTGAAATCCGTATTCCTTTTCACTTGTAGCACCTGTCGCCGTCGAAAGTTCGCCGATCACGATACTCATCAGTGTAAATTCAACACTATCGGCCACCGCATTCGTATCCGTTTCTAATGCGATATTCACAATACCTTCATTATTTGCGAATGTTCCGCTACCTATTGTATACGCCAATGCCGCATTTGTGTGTCCAATTACAGCAGGTTCTCGTGTATATGAGTTAAAATTCATATAGAATGAATACAACCCTCCGTTTGTAAGTGATGCACTGCCACCAGCAACAGGATATTTTCGCGTTGAACCCGCATCTGTGTAAATCATCAAATACGGTAATGTGGTCTTATTATGGATTTTAAGATTGAATCGAATATATTGTAAGTCGCTTACTTTTGATGAACCGGTATTTGGTTGAATTAACCATTTGACGTGATTACGAACTGCTGGTTCCACATTTACCCACGATGTCGAATTGGTATAATACCAACCATTGTAACCAAAGCGATTAAACGGGATCGGAGCAGGTGGCGAATAAATATTATACACGCCCGAAGAATCCGTTGTTGGAGCATACATCGACACTGATGTAGAATATGGAAATGAGTTTGGATACATTTCACTGTCAGTTATCCTCGTATTTGTTTCAGATGTCACCGTCTCCTTTAATACTAATTTTATTGTATAGGAACGAGTCGGTATTTCTGAAATACCAGTTAATACATTTTGTTGTATCGCGGCCTGCATCACTAATTTGAACTGAATCGTATCATTTTCTAGGAATGGGACATTCTTTATCCCTGTATTATTTTCGCCGTTATTGTAGAATCGTTGTGGTGAATTTGCCGCAACTTGTCGCATTAACTCGCGACACAAATTCGTATTACCAGAGGAATCATTTGTCAAATACTTATTTCCTGACGCGTCATAGGACATCGTCTCACTACTTGATGTTGTAGAAATATTCGAAAGTATATTATCGATATTATGCCGAACAGTTTCTCCCAAATACGTCGAATTTTCATTCAAGTCATTCTCATTACTGAACAAATCAACACCGTGTATTGTATTGAACAAATAAAGGGCAATATGGCGTATAAAATCGTGCTTCACGAGAGATTTATCGGGAGAATACCCAACTCCAATACCCAACATATTTATACTATCATTTGTATTCATCATCGCGTGAGATGGATTGAGTTTAAGGTCAGTCGGCCATTGACGATGAAACACGTAGTATTTGATATCTTGTGCGTTGGTGTTATTCACGTCAAATGAATCGCTTTGATATTTGAATACATTAATCATATCAGACAAACGAACATAATATACAGCAGTCGCGTCGGTAACATCCATATTAACTGATGAAGAATCCAGTGTGGCTAATGTTGAAATATTGAAAGATTGATTCAATCCAGCTAATGTGAGATGAACTGAATTATCTACTAACATATAGTTACTTGTTACACTGCCTGGTTCATATGAAATATTTTGTGTTTGTGATGCTGTAAATCGCACATATCCTGTTTGATTTCCAGTAATAGTAATTAATCCAGAAGAAGCGTCAATCGTAGCAATATTTGTATTATTCGACGAATAACTAATTGACGCGTTACTATTCGTTGTCGGTAGGGTGATTGGCATAAATGGGATTGTATGCGTTACAGCCATAAATTGTGGAACAACAAACGACGAACTATTCAGTGTATTTGTTTGTAATACCAGACCAACAATTGAACCAGCTAATAACCATATCGGCGTTCCATTATAATCAATAACTTCAACGATTACGTTATCTACGTATCTTCGAACAACTCCTGCGGATGAATAATACTTTACATTGTTAAGTTGAAAATATTCGTTTTCATTCACAGGCAGGTAAAATGTGTTGTTGGCATTTACATCAATTGTTATATTTTGTAATACAGTTACAGGTGAAGGGTCCGTTTCTGGAATAATCACCGAAACATTTGTGTTCGTCAAATTCAAATTTGGGACGGAACGCACAGGTGATGACTCAGAAACAACGGCGAGAACGGTTGAACCTGGCACTTGTGTAACTATAATCTGAGAGATATCTCGGTTATCTGCGTTTTTAAGCAACTGGAGCTTTTGAACATCAGAAAAGGATACATCTGTGATATTCGCACCCTTGATTTTCGTGTTCGTGAAGTTTGTATTCGTGATATTCGCACCAATCAAATTGACGTTGCTGAGGGTCGCATTCGCAAAAGAAGCACCTGATGCGTCGATTCTAGTAAGTATTGCTCCAGAAAGGTCGGCACCAGTGAATACGGTATTGGTGACTACGGCACCCGATAAATCCGCATTTTTAAGTTTGACTGAGGCAAATGTTCCGCCAGTAATTGTCGCACCTGTGAGTGTAGCACCAGAGAGGTCGGCATTTGTAAAATTCGCATTTGTAATCACCGCATTCGTTAAATTGGTATTGTTTAAATTTGCGTTATTAAAATCGGTATTGGTAATAGTCACATTTGTGAGTGTTGCCCCACTTAGATTTATATTTTCATAACTAATGGAATCGGTAATTGTTGCTCCAGCAAGCGTAGCACCAGCACTCGTTACAGTGATTGTTGCGGTTATACTTGTCGGGGATAAATAGAGTGTGCCTTGCGCCTGTGAGGCTACAATCACTGCGGAACCTGGTGATTTTAATGTAATGAGACCACTTGTTGGATGGATTGTAAGCACATTGGATGATGGATCTTGTAGTGAGTATGTTATCGCACCATCACTCGCGCTTGAAGCACTTACTGTAAATGGAGCAGTTGTGACATTATACGATAAATCACTTAGACCAGTTAATGTGGTTGTTGTGCGACCAACTACAACCGTCCAAGATACTGGATCAGATGAATATTGTGCGGTTTGAGTACGGCGAGCAGTGATCGTAGCAGTACCGACGGTAACCACAGAGATTATACCTGCGGTGGCTAATCCAACAATACCCGCAACACTTGGATTGTCGGTCTCATAGGTAATGGTTCCGCCATTGCTGCTATTTGTCGCAACAACATTGAAATAGGAGTCGCCATATGTTTTATTAATGACTTCACTCGATGGCGAGGAACGAACTAATGGTAGCACCTGTCGATGAACCGTCATTGTATTACTTGTCTTGGTATTGCTATTGTAGAGTGCTGTAGATGCCTGTGTTGCGGTAAAATTTACATACCCAGCAGATACCAATGTAATGATACCACTATTATCAATGGTTGCGACATTAGAATCACTCGATGAATATGTTATTGCGCCGGCACTAGCACTACTCGGATAAGATAACGCGGAAAAAGGTGCTGAACCATATGTTCGATTTGTGCTTACTGAAAAAGTGGAAAGAATTGGCGTTCCCTTGCTCACGCTAACTGTAAAACTTCCCGTTCCACTCGTAAAATTGGTGGTTGCGGATTGTGTTATAGTGACGGTTGCCGTTCCGACTCCATTTAGGCTTATATACGATGAATCTACGATAGATATGATGCTTGTATTACTACTTGAATACGAAAACAACCCGCCACCGAGTCCGTCGCCGTTGGAACCATCTCCAACCAAGTCTGTATTTGTAGTTGAGGGCAGCGAAATATTAAATGTTGCGTTTCCGTAATTTTTTGAGATTGTTCCAGCGGCGGCAGTTATTACAGGCGTGAGTTTTGATACGACGAGTGTCGATGATATATTCAATTGTCCGTGAGAACCTGTTGCGGCCTGTGTAGCAGTAATTACGGTTGAACCAGCCTTATGTATTGTGACAGTTCTTCCATCTCCGCCACCGATGCTTGCGACTGAAGTATCACTACTTGTAAAAGTAAATGCTTCACTTGGATAAATAGAGGTCGGGTCAGTAAGCACAAATGGAACATCGCCGTAACTTTTACTTGGAACTGAAAAATTGCTGAGTTCAGCAGTAACGGAAAACACAGAACTAACACTTCCTGAAGTATAATTTGTTGTTGCGGCCTGTGTTACTGTTATTGTAGTGCTTCCTACTCCAATGATTGTAACCACTCCATCCCCTCCACCCCCTATACCCGATGTAACAGTCGCCACGGATGTATTACTGCTTGAATAACTAAACGTGCCATTGCTGTTACTCGTGGGGGGTGTGATGTTAAATGACCCGTCGTTGATATTTTTATCGGAGATAGATAATGATCCAATGGTAGGTGCGATGGGTGAAACCACCAACGACGCAGTCACGCTACCAGTGCTATAGTTGCCGTCGCTACTTACGGCTTGCGATGCGGTGATGGTCGTGGTGCCAGCACCAACAATAGTAACTACCCCTCCCCCTACTCCACCTATACCCGATGTAACTGTCGCCACTGCTGTATTGCTACTCGAATAACTAAACGCACCGTTGCTGTTACTCGTGGGTGCTGTCAGCGTAAATGATGCGTCACCATAATTCTTCGCAGGTGCCGTCAATGCTCCGATAGTGGGTGCCGCAGGCGAAACCACCAATGACGCAGT
>RGCF01000186.1 GCA_009919265.1 Bacteroidota bacterium
AGCCTCCTCAGCAATTTTTCTGATGGTCTCTAAATTAGAAGTTATCTTACTATTAAGATTGGTTATTTGGAATGTATTATCCGAAATACTTTTCTCAATAGTTTTCTTCTCACCTTCGAGTTCATCCAATCTCAACTTAGCTTTAATCAACAATCCATCGGTCTTATTATTTTCAGCAATTTTATCCTGAACCTCAGAATATCTATCCAACTTGGTTTTTAATGCATCAATTTTTAATTGGAAACTCTCAATACTTAATTCATATTTCTCTCGAATAAGTTTGTTTTTCTCATATTCGTCAAATTCTTTTTTAAGATTAACAAAACCTAACTCTTTGTTGGTTAAATCCTGCATTAAACCCTCTAATTGACTTTTATGCGTGATAAAACCAGCAAGCTCACCAATTTTAGCGTTAGTAATTGCAGCATTCATAAGTTCAATACCACAGTGTTCACATTTGATTCCCCCATCCACAGAACTCTTTAACTCCTCAATACTTTTAATCTTGGCGTTGTTCTCCGCTTGTTGGGTCATTAAATCTTTAATCTCTTGTTTCACCTTGTCGTGTTGGTCTTCGTGGTAGAACTCAGATGGTTCAACAACCTTAACCGCGTCTCTATCTGAAATAGATTTAGATTTATTAAAACCTAATGTGTTTATATCCTCCTGAACTTTATCCGGAGAAACCGTTATCAAGTCATTATCGATATTGTGTTTGGACTTTAATAACCCATCACGATATTCCTGTCCTTTTGTAATTCTACCTTTAACCTCTTCCAATTGCTCATTCAAGGTTACGTTAGTTTCAGTTAAAGTATCAATGGTCTCCTTACTAGTTTGGTTATCGGTTTTAAGTTGTTCTGAACTATAAATGTTTGATAACATCCCTTTGGAAAAGTCACTGTAAATTTCTTTCGCAGCCTCTTCTTTTCGTTTAAGAAAATCTAACCCCATAAATCTTGAAAGAACTTGACCCCTTGCCGTAGGTTTAGAGTCAATTAGTTCTTCCAAGTTGGTGGCGGTTGTAAGGATGGTCATTAAGAAATCCTCTTTGGTACCAATAGACGTTTTGATAAACGCTTCGGTCTCTCTTCGTTGTTCCCCGGTGAAGTTCATCAAACTACCATCAGATAATCTCTTATAGAAATCTAATTCGGTTTTAACATTCCATTCATTTTTCTTAGACAACTTTCTCTCAATGTTTCTGAGTAAGATATATTCCTCACCATCAATTATGATTTCACCTTTTACCATAACTTTATTCTTGTCGGTAAACCTGTTGAATATCTCCTCAGCTTTTGATGTTTTGGTTGTCTCATTAAAGAATAAGAACATTAGTAAATCCACTGTCAATACAGTTTTACCCCCAAAGTTAGGTGGGTTTGATTCCACAACTGTAATCCCATCACACTTCTCAAAATCTATCTTTTGATTCTCACCATAGGATAAGAAGTTTGAGAACTCAATGTTCTTGATGTACCATCTTTTGAATGGTGTCACCTCAGTTTGTTCTAATAACAATTTATTATCCACAGCACTATTAAGTTGACAGATGTCATCGAAATGTTCCATATTTCCTTTTGACTCCAAGAATGAACGAACTAGTTCTAATTGATAGTTCTCATCCAAGATATTAAAGGAAATGTCTACGGTATGTGTGGTTTCCTGAGCAACCTTTGTCTTTGTAATAACATTAACGTTGGTCGTATCATACTTCTTTTGAAAGTAATGACGAACACTCTTTATTTTTTCTTGTGTAAAATTCTCGGCATAATCCTCCCATACAACCTGTAGGTAAGGATTATCCAAGTTTGCAATATTTATATCTTCCATTATTGTGTAATTGTATTCAATCGCAGGATTAAATAAGTCCATTTATTATTCAACGTCTTCAGTTAATACTTCTCCGTAATCTCTTGCCTCTTGAGCATTTAATACATCCTCAAGATTCCATCCCTTATAAGCATATAGTTTCTCACAACCTCTATCCATCCAATTAAACTCAGACATCCATTCATCCCATTTAGATTCTAACAATTTAACAAAGTTCTCATCATTTCCTCTGTCTCTATATCGTTGAATGAACTCCTCTTTTCTATTATCATCCGGGTAAACCAAATAGAAATACAAACAATTGTCTAACAAAGCATCTCTCACTTCTTTATGTGAAGAAACAAAGATGTATTTGTATTTTCCAATATTCTCTTTAATATGGTTTATGTAATTTTGGGGAAAATAAGGATTTCTTGTTTTATTACCGTGTTCATCTATAATCCAACTGAAACCACTTGAATCGGAATCCAAAGTGGTGTCAGGGTTTTTTTTATGATAGGTAGTTTTTCCTACTCCGGGAAACGCTGATACTATCTTAGTTCTCATCACTAACTTCAGGTGTTACAACCTCAGCTTCAGTAACGTTAACATCATTAACTTCACCAACAACCTCAGCATTTATATCCAATATTTCACCATTCTCTGTTTGATATTGAGCTTGAAGTTTTTCCATTGTTTCATTAAACATTTTTTGATACTCTTCTTGAGCTTTTTTTCTCAAACCTCTAAGTGTGTTATTTCTAGTTTGAACTCTTTTTCTGTGTTCTTTCAAAGAACCTCTTGTTTTTGACTTTGGCATAATTGTATTTATTTAATTGTTATTTATTTTTTATAAACCTTTTGGAATTGTTTTATCGATTAAAATGTCTAATCATTTGGTCTACAATAGGATTATCACTATGTGTCATTTCATTCTCAACTTCTTGTTGTATTTCTTCTAATGTAATACCCGGTTCATTCTCAACTTTGTCTTTAAGTTTTTGGGTTAACATATCGGTTATTCTTTGAAATGGATTTTCATCATCAGGTATTCTTACTCCCGGATTATCTTCATCATCCCTATACATTTCTAACCAATTAGGTCTATCTTGAACTTTAATAGTTTCAACCTTTTCAATCATTTGTTGAACTTCTGTTTTGGAACCTTTTAACATTTCACGTAGTTTAAGTTTTTTTTCTAACTCTCTCCATCTACGATATAAACTTTGAGCACTTGTTGCATTATGGAAATTAACATCAATTTTCTTTTCTTCCAAATAATCCATAATATCCATCATAGTATCATCATCTTCAATAATACCCATATCTGAACATAAGACAAAAAAGTCATCTGAAGAAATAATCCATCTTTGAGTTTTCTTCTCCTCAATACGTTTAATTATAAATTCACCTAATTTTCCCATATCTTAATTTTTTGTTGGTCTATTTTCCTCAAACCATTCTATAATAGCGTTTATCGCCCACACAGCTCCGGACGATAGAATTCCGTCGAAGAACCAACTAATCAATAATGGAGTTCCAAAAAATACAAATGTTGGTGAGAATACCGTTAATGATAAGAACCAACCACCGTGAAAACTAAAACACATTGGGCAACTCAATATACCCGAAATAAAGTTTGCAATACCATTAAATGGTAATAATTTATTATTTCCCCAATTTTGGAAGAAGTTTCTAAGTCCTTGGAATATTGACCCAAAGACCATTATGTTCATAAGTCCATAACTTAATATGAACCAAGTTAAAATACTAGTCATTACTATTGTCTTGTAAAAATTTATTAATTTCTTCTTCAGTCACCTGAATGTTTTTTTCTCCGAATGTCTCAATATAAAGTTTTTTCAGATGAGGTGGTATAAGTTTAGTTTTAAGTTTCATTTCAACCTCACCTTCTTTGATTGGGATTGCTTCCAAATAATAAGCAATTCCCGGTGTTTCTTCTTCTTTAACAAAACTTTTCGCACCGGTTAAGTATCTTGTTGGTGTCACCTCTTTAACCACCTCATTTCTCTCAAACACACCTCTTACAATAACACCTCTTTCACCTTTTACTTGGTAATCATAAGGATTATCAAGAACTTTATCAAGTAGAGACTTCATTTCCATTTTGAGTTCGTAATCACCATCAATTATACCATCTTGGGCTCTCTCAGGATTATATTCTAAAACAATCTTCCTTAAAGGTTTAAATGTTTCAGGGTTATAAACTAGTGGTGTAATACAAGCACCATCTTTTACTGGTGTATGTATCGTATCCGGATTAAACACTTCCGGAGTAAGTGCCAACGATAAAAGATAACAAACCCCTTTGAACTTTTGTCCTTCAACCAATTTATATGATTCCGCTTTTAATGGTGTATCATCATTTGATAATATCATCGGCATATTCATAAAGTTTAATTCGGTACATTCTGAGAACTCATCACACTGAAGTATTCTTTCTTTATATTGAGACAAGTTATCTCTACCGTATAAGGTTAATCCGTCAAACCCAAACGTGTCATCTATTTGAGGTGTTTCCCCAAAAATCTCTGTTAATAATTCTTTTAATTTCATAGTGTTTCATTAATGTTTGAACCTTTAAGGAATACAGCACCCTGACTTACCTTGATAGATTCCAAATTTTTATTTATTGTTTCAAGTTCTTTTATCCTTGAATTTTTATCCGATAGTTCTTTCCTTAACTTTTGTAAGGTCTCTTGAAGAAGTTTCATCTTATCATTTGGTTTTTCAACCTCAACTATCTTCTCCACCTCAACAATCTTTTCAACCGGGACTTCTTTAATAACCTCCACGATTTTTTCTACGATTGTTGGTTCAGGTTTGTTCCTCTCATCATCTATAATTGGGACAGGTACTTCTTGAATAACATTTACAATCTTCTCTTTTATTATTTCAACAGGTACCTCCTTAATCACCTCTCTATCAACATATTGGATGACTTCCACCTCTTTAATTATTTCAACGGGAACCTCAACATATTTAACAACCTCAACCGGAACCTCCACCCGAATTTCTTTTATCACCTCAATTTCCACCGGTTTTTCTTCAATCCCACCTATTTTTTCTGAATCATCACCAAGAAGTCCATATTTGGATATGTTAAACCCATCAGTGAAACATTTTGAGATGAACTTATTAACATCCTCAATATTGTTTAACTTACAATATTCTTGGACAAATTTAAGTTGATTCTTTGTTAACTTTATTTCTGACACGTTCTTGTTCTTCTTTTTCTATTTGTTTAAGTAATTCTTCCCATTCTTCGTCTGAAAATTTATCTCTGAGATTTCCCATATTCTAATTGTTTACAAGTTTTTCAGTTCCGTTGATTATATCATCAAATGATTTCATCTTAAATGATAAGAAAGGTTTTGGATTTTCCAAAACAACAAAGGAATATTCATCTGATTCCAAATCGTAAATCCCGAATCCGTGTTTTCCAATACTTTCACCGTAGTTTTGTTGGATTGTAGAACCAATCATTACACCTCGTTTTCCATTTGGAATATTAAAGATTGCTCTCTTATGTATGTCCCCACATAGAACAAGGTCGAGACCATTGAACTTTTCAACATCGTATGCGTGGGAACCAAAATCAAATCCCAAGTCGGTTGTTAATCCCATAACCGGGTCGTGGAACAACCCAATCTTAAATCCAACCGCTGTATCTATTTCAGGTGGAATATTTCCTTGAAATTGTGAATAAACACACCAAGAAACGTTTTCATCCTCATATATTCCTCTATCTTTGTAATAAACAATATTCGGGTTATTTAGGTTTGAAATAATTGGTGTTAAACTATCCAATCTGTCGTTGTTATTGATAAGAGCGTCGTGGTTTCCCGCAATCAAAACCGTCTTACTAATTTTAGCACACTCAGTTAATACCCAAGAAGCGATTTCAATAACTTCAGGTGTCAACTGATTCTTAGAATGGAGGAGGTCTCCGGTAAAGACAATTCTATCTGGTCTAATCTCCCTGAACTTTTCAAACATATCATTTAAGATTGACCGGTATAAGTCGTGGTCTTTGAATAACTTTAAGTGTAAATCACTAAAATGTACTAGTTTTTTTATCATATTACTTATCAAAGATTTTAAAGTCCTCATTCACGTGACTACAATCAGCACATCGATAGGTTGGAAACGGAACCAAAGTGTCTTCTGAACTCCCGGTTAATAGTTTATTTACTTTTTTAATCATCACCACCTCTTGAAAAAATT
>RGCF01000187.1 GCA_009919265.1 Bacteroidota bacterium
GTGCGGGTGCGGGTGCGGGTGCGGGTGTGAGGCATCCAGCTAATATTCAACTTATGCGTAAAATCAACGGTGGTGTAAATACGATGAATACTCCGATTGAACCAAAAATCCCCTTTATGATGATGGGCGATATGACCCACCGTAAAAATATAGGACTATTCCTACCACAAGAACGAACAATTCAAACAGAACAAGAAAGACAAAATCAAAATTCGAGAGCAGTCGCCGTCGCGACAGTAAGCACCGGTGGAAAACCGAACGGTTTGATAAATGGTCCTGTATATCAAAATGTCAAACAAAATCCCGACATTGTAATACCATTTCAGAAACAAAACTATCCTTCTGGATTACGCGCACATAGTCAATTTGGAATGAGAGCCTTATTTATGTAAATGCGAATACGAAACCAGCGCACGTTATCAAAAATCCGCATTAAATTCAAATACATCATCCGCCACTTTTTTCTCAGCCAATGCGTATTCACCTACCCGCCTTTCAAAAAAGTTTGTTTTCCCAGCAAGACTTATCATCTCCATAAAGTCGAACGGGTTGGTCGCATTATATATTTTATCATATCCAAGTTGGAGGATGAGACGATCGGCTACGAACTCAATATACTGACACATCAATTTCGCATTCATTCCGATAAGACGGCAAGGAAGCGCATCGGATATAAACTCTTTCTCAATTTCTACCGCATCACGCACGATCTCATACACACGATGACGTTGAATCTTCTTTATCATCTTCGTGTATAACAATATCGCAAATTCAGTATGAAGTGCTTCATCGCGAGAGATGAGTTCATTGCTGAACGTGAGTCCGGGCATAAGTCCGCGTTTCTTGAGCCAGTAAATTGAACAAAATGCACCAGAAAAAAAGATTCCCTCCACGCACGCAAACGCAACTAGTCGCGTCTGAAATGTGCTACGTTTATCACCAATCCATTTCAGTGCCCAATCCGCCTTCTTCTTGATACAAGGAAAATTTTGTATTGCGTTGAATAACCGGTCCTTCTCGGTCGATTCTTTGATATATGTATCAATAAGGATACTATACATTTGTGAATGAATATTTTCCATCGCGATTTGAAATCCGTAGAATGCGCGGGCCTCGGCCAATTGAACCTCCGACATAAAACGCTGGGCCAGATTCTCCATCACGATACCATCGCTTGCCGCAAAAAAGGCCAGAATCATTGAAATAAAATATCTCTCGTCATTGTTTAAAGATGACCAATGAACAATATCTTTTGTGAGATCAACTTCTTCGGCGCGCCAAAAACAATCCACCTGTTTCTTATACATATTCCAAATGGCCGCGTCTTTGATGGGGAAAAGCACAAATCGATTTTGGTCTTCTTCTAATAATGGTTCTACGGATTGGTGAGACTTGATAGCAACGGCGGGGGCAACGGCGGGGGCAGTATCCAACATATCCGAACTAACAATTGACGACATGTGACGATAATAGATGTGAGTATATTATGTATGTTACCAAACAAGAGTTTAATATTGTTTTCCTAAAATAGGGGAAGCAAGTGGATATTATAGAATGATAAAAAAGAAACAGTATAAATCGATGAACAAATATATATTATTTCAATGAATTCAAATGATATTACACTCTTCGATGTTGCTGTCATAAATTTAGATAGACGATCTGACCGTATGACTTATCTTTATAAGACGTCTCCTATCCCGTTCCGTCGTTTCTCCGCAATCGACGGGCAACATCTCTCGAACTATTATATTCAATTCCGCGATTTGTTAGATACCATACGAAATCAACCGCGCGTATTAGGAGAAGTAGGTTGTTCGTTAAGTCATTATTCTTTATGGAAATCCCACTGTGCGCAACATACACACGAATATCTTGTTATTTTCGAAGACGATGTTTTATTTTCTGACACGTCAAAAACGCAGTATCAAATGATTACACACGATATTCTGTCGTCGTCGTCGTCAGACAGTTTCATCTTCGATCTTTTGTATGTCGGTGGACAATGGACGCCTAACTATGATATTGATGGAACTACACCTTTACCATATTTCCATTACCAACAAACAACGAACGAATCTCTCAAAACACATTATCGTAAATCTCTCGTATCTACCATTTATAAACGTCGAAATCATTCCTCGTCGGCAGTCATTCAAGGTTCGCGTAATGTCTGGTATTCGCCATTATTTCGCACCGCGGGTGCTTACATAATCAGCCAACGCGGTGCGAAACGATTACTGGAAGCGGTCGAAACTGACACTGCTTTATTTATGAAAACACCTCTCGATATGTGGTTACTTGAAATGGATTTTCGCGGATATATTGAAGCATATGATCGGTTTCCGCATCCATTTTATCAGGCTGGATTCGAAATGGTGCGAGAACCAAGTCACGCAATGAATGATATTCACCGAGGCGTGCTTACAACTATTCAATTGCCACCACAGATTACATAAGAACGCGAACCGTCGCGTTTGGATTAAACGACCTTCATCGCAAAAGTAGCCCAATCAAACCCCGCCGTCCACTTCACGCGCCCATCGACTTCACTATATCCTTCCTTTTGAATGATATATTGTTCATTCGCAAGCCAACATTCATATTTGGGTTGAATGTATTCAGTATACATATAATCGATATTACGCTGCTCCAAATCTGCCAAATCGGGAAATGTATCGACAAAATCAAGAATCGGCAAATACATATGTTGTTTTACTAGATATGCGTGATTACACCAGATTGTTCCTTTTACCCATTTACGCGAGTTGTCAATACCGTCATACCTTGTTAATATTCCGCCAAGATACAAGATGTCCCACTTTCCGTCACAAGGAAAAGGAATGGTTGCTAGTTCGCGAATATTATCTCGAATCAATATATCGTCTTCCAAAATGAGGACGGATGAGAGATTTCTGTTTTGGGCGTAGCGTATTGCGTTAATATGCGATCGAAAACAACCAACTTTCGGGTTTTCTTTATGAAGATGACTCAATAGAACCGAATGTGGAACACCGTGTGATGTAAGATGTTCACTCGCATATTTTGTGCGTTCAGGACGTTCGTGAAGACATATCACGACAATCTCTTCCGCAAATGGCGGCTCTTTTAGAAATGATGCTGAATGTGTCGGTTTCATCACGTTCATCTCTGTAGAAGTTATCTCGGGGGAAGATGGCGGTGTATTTATTGCCTGAGGTGTAACATTCGCGCATGATGATGATATCGATGATATCAATGATAATGAACGGTTGCTCAACGGGCGAGAATCCTCTAATTTAAAATACTTCATTTCTTTCTTTTTAGTATGCGTTGCCACGTCGTCAATTACTGAGAAATATGGATTCGTTGTTTCAATATAACAATTGTCTTTCATAAGGTCACATATTCGACGATACACCCGTTCTGAACTAACACAAATACTAAAAAATCCAATCGTAAAAACCTTATTCGATATTGTCATCGCAACACACGATGACCCGTCATCATTCTTATTGTCACTCTCGTGGTCAAAATACGAAGAAAGTTGCGACAGTTGATTCAATGGCTGGTTTTCTTCAAAGTATGTCGAGAGAATATCATATTCACTTCCCTCACAATCTAATGAACAATAATCGATATATTCTGGGGAGGCATATTGACAACACAAGTCATACAGTGTAATCGTATCTACTTTATACGATTTAAATTCTTTGCGGGTCCATTCTTGACCATCTTTATTATGTTCAATCGCACTTTTAAGACCACTATGCGGCAAATCATCAATTGATTCATAAAAAATCGCACCACTTCCGCTTCCATTTGTTATTGAAGACGTTACATTTGATACCGCTACACACACTGGATTAGTGCGCGTAGATCGAAGTTCCTTTTCGTAATGTTTGGCTGGTTCCACGGAGAGACCACGCCACTCCCGATATCTCTCGAAAAAATACGTGGTCGAGTTCGTTTCACCATTACCAGCACCAATATCAATAAAATACCCGCCGTGTTTGCCTTTTACAATATACTTATCATAAAACTGGTCGTTCCGAAGAAAGTGATAATATTCGGGATAAATGGTGAGGTCGTCGTCATCACCATCACCGTCGCCACCATCGCCACCATCACCATCACCGTCGCCACCATCACCGTTGTGACTATGACTACTATTTTGAGTGCGAGTATGTGGTGCGTCATTTACATTTACATTTACATTCACTTTCGGTTTATAAATATCAAGCTCCATTTTTTGTTTATTCAAAAATTCGTTTTTACGCATAATATCGCCTAATATCGTCTCCCATAAATGCGTGCCATATGACTCTGGTGGAAATTCATACGGAACAATCTCCGAACGAATAAACGCTTCGGTATCCTGCCAATGAAGCGGCATAAACATCTTCCAATCTAATACACGAACACGATACTTATGTATATAATGCGGATGCGTTTCAAGAAGCTGTTTATTTGAATCACGAATATGATGCGCCCAGATCCCTAAACGCAACCCCGACTTGAATTCATTTAACCATAATTTAATAAACTCATTCTTTGGTTTCGCCGCCAAAATCGCGTTAATGAGCGCACCACTTCCGCGTCCATTCGACCCCTCACGCTCTTCACTTATGTAAAAAGAATGACCAGATGCGAAAATTTCATCAAACGGGCGAACAATAATCATATCGATATCCAAATAAACACCGCCGTGTTCATATAATAATTCAAGACGTGCGACATCTGCTTTATATTGAAAATGCTTCAACTCAAACCCATCGTAAAATTGGGGAGCATTCATCTTATGAATATGAACGCGAGGATGTGCTTTAATGTCTTGCCAATAATGGTTTTCGGCAGGCGGTTCTCTCGCGTTGTATATCCGGATTTCATATTCTGGCATATATTGTATCATCGAATGAATACATCGATGATGAAAATTATAGAATTCCGTTTCTCCGAAATACAGAAGGTGAATAATCTTAGGAATTTCAGCACAGGGATCGGTCGGGTATAACATACCAAGATTGGCAACCGACGCTTCTTTAATGAAATCGGGGAGTTCAGAGTCGCTGTTATTCACGCCATTTGGAGCATTCGACGGTGATGGCGAAGGTGTATCCACAATTTCTTCGAACTGCCGAATTGCTTTTGTCGGATTTAATATAAAATTCGAACACGCGCAGTAAAATCGGACATAGTTGGTATCACGCTTGTTGTAGGTTGGAAAATACTCCAAATACAAGTCCGCAATCGCCACGAGTTTTTCGTGTTCCTTATGATAATGATACTGATTATGAATCTCTTGAAGCATCTGATTGCGGTCCATATATTTCGCACTATTTCGATAGTAATGATAGCGAAAACGATTGTTTGATGAGGTGGTGACAGATGACGTCGGATTTTCGGTTTCATTGCTCGCACCCGCACCTGCGCCTTCGCCTGCTTCCACTAAACAATATCGTCCCCACGTCATTCCACGCACTCGACATCCTTTGTCAATTAGATTGTCACGATTGATCATTTCGTAGTAATCATCAAATCCAAATTCTTCCACTAGACCGGCTGTTACCATTTGGTTCCACGCTTTTGTGGGTTCGATCGTATAATGAACATGATGTTCTTGAATACGACATATGTCATCCATTGCGACTATGGTATGCGAACCAGCTGCGAGTCTTTGCGAGTTCAATAGGTCTTTCAACGGAATATCTTGCTGATGTCCGCCATCGATAAAAATGAAATCAAAGCAGAGCGGTGGGGCTGTAACTGGATTTTTCATTCGATGTTCAACTTGTTTTTCATAATCCGGAACAGTAGTCGTACTATCACCTGTAACCAGTGTATGACGCCCTGGAAACACCGTATCAATATATCGTTTTGCTGCGAAAACGTAGGCGTACTCACCTAAATCAAAACTAACGACCTTCGTTTCGGGTGGTGTAATTGCGAGGAATAGAAGTGCGGAATGACCCGCGTTGAAACCGATTTCCATAATTGATTTGGG
>RGCF01000188.1 GCA_009919265.1 Bacteroidota bacterium
CAAGGAAATCTTCATGGGGTCGTTGTGTCAAAACTCGTAGGCTACAGTACAGAAGGTGTAGGTTTCGCTATACCTTCCTTTTTAGTACCAAGTTATTTGAATATTAGTTACAATTAAAATAAGTACTTTTTATGAAAGAAGAAATCAAAAAAATAGTGGATGCAATGAGTCAACGTTTTGTTGCTCACCCTTGGCATGGTATAGAAGTTGGTGAAAAAGCGCCTGCTATTGTTAATGCTTTTATTGTAACTGGTTCATTTATTACACAATCAGCAACTGGCAAAGGTGTTGGGCTTGGTGATCTATCCAGAGGTCTTTCTAAATTAACTTGTAGCTCTCCATCGGCCAAGCAAACGGATAGCGGTGTTAAGCTCTCAATTATGAATTGGTGAACCACTTCAGTAGAAGGATCCACCATTGCATATAGAAGACCCTCTTGAACAACTCCTAGTTGGTTAAGAGCCTCTGTTAATCCTTCTAGAAACATTGGACCCTCCACTGTTGAACCAGTCATAGGACGAATAGTCACAGTCTCGCCACTTGGCAAAGCCTCTAAGATAGGATCCATTATTACTTCATCACCATGTTCAATATTCAAGCGCTCAAAGACCCAATCGGGTGCAAAGATATTGTCCTCGCCTGGTTCCTCATTATGTGGTTCCTCTACTGCTAGAGCAACCGTCTCACCCCGCACATTCGTTATGTATACAAAGCATCGAGTAGCATCATCTAGGTCTCGCACCATTGTCTGATAGAAAGACTTGGGACACCGAATACCCCACCATGGACCTTCTCCGTCTGATGTAAAAGCATATGAGTATACAGTTGGCATTGTTATATTTACATAACAAGGTCAAGTGCTTCAATTTTATTAGTTATACAAATAGCCAAAACGCATGGCTAAGTAGCCTTACTGCATATTTGCTCGACGAGCTTCTAATGCTTCATCCTTGTCATCTAAATTACATGCAGGACATCCTTCAGGTTTTCTTACATCAGAGATATTTAAGATGCGATCTACTTGAGGTAGATGTAGTCTAATATCGCGCACAATAGAAAGTCCATGTAAAAATGCTACATTGTTCATATAATGTTCAATATGTGTTTCAATGGGTAATGCCTCATCTACAAAAATCTTTGCAGCTTGCCTGCTTATTATATAACAATGTGCACCAACAAAATGTAAAATGCGCTTGAAAGGCGATTGTCCACTTTTACCTGTATCTACAGGTGTATGGTTCCATCCTAAAATCCAGACATCCCAGTTTGCAGGTAAGTCTTTAGCGCAATCCCGGACCATCATCGAGAAAGTTGCTGGTAGCTTCACGTCATCTTCCAATATAAGCGCATATTTGGCCCCAGACTTTAAAAATGTTTTCCATACTTTTAAATGTGATAAAGATGCACCTATAGCACCGCGGCTATGTATCTCATAATGTGATCTTCTGTATTCAGTTATAACGTGAACTCTAGTATTTACACCAACTCTTTTATCTTTTTTAATATTTACTGAAAGGCCATGTATTCCTGAAATTCGTTCCACCGGTGGCATTGTTTCAAGTGCAACTTGTGATTCAAATTGTTCTTTTCTATCTTTCCTTGCGTCCAAGTTAATATAGTATATGCGGGTATCTGTGAGATCTTTCATCTCTCTAGTCTAAGTTAGAAATAGTAAAATGTTATGTATAAGGAAAAAAACGCCGGAACAATCACTTTTTGACATATTCCAATCATTAAAAGTAGAACAATATAAGAAAACATTTTTACAAGAAAGATATTTGGAAGTTTTACGGAATTTTCATATACGAGCAAAACGACTTGAAAGAATGTTTTATGCAACTCGTCTTATAGTTACAATTGGCAGTATTTTAGTTCCAGCTTTCTTATCTATTCAGGGGTCTACAGCACAAACACAGATATACTGGACAACATGGATCATTTCATTATCCGTTACAATATCAAATGGAATTATGTCATTATTCAAATTAGATAAAAAATATTTTTTCATACATACGACACTTGAAATGTTATATTCAGAGGGATGGCAGTATGCAGGTCTATCAGGTCGGTATTCTGGAAAGGATGCATTAGTTCCTGCAACACATGACAATCAGTTTCTGTTATTTTCACACATGGCCGAAAAAATTAAGATGAGACAAGTGGAGGAAGAATACTGGAAATTTACAGATACATCTGGTGTAGGAAATGCAACAAATCAAAAACCACCATTTGTCTCACCAACACCTCAAGTACAACAGGGGGCCATTACATCTTTGCCAGAATATCAAAAAAATGTAATAGAAGGCTGGGTTGAAGATATGAATTCAAATATGTTAGGTTTACAGCGAAGGCCTGGTAATATATTACCAAGGGTAGATGGGAGAAATAGTGTCTCCACAAATTCCGGGATTTCAGAATCTCCCGAGGAAACCCCTTTGCCAGTGCGAAAAGGATTGCAAGGAATCTCCTCTTCCAGGAAGCCCGTATTGCAAGAATCACGCTCCTCAGAAAATATACCAAAAAACACGATCATTCAAGTCGTGCAAGAAGAGTCCGATATCTGGGGCGGAGCCGAAGATAAACCTTGAAGCGTGGAATAAAAATTTAAATTTAAAAGAAAGTCATAATTGTTTTTCGTATGCAATGAATTCTATAGACGACAAATTAATCAAGGATTGTAATGATACAGAAGATTGTAATGTTGGATTTCACCAACCTGGATATGCCTCTGGATACGGGCATTTCTCAGAAAAACATGAAAAAGGCTGTAATGACATGGTATCTCGTCTTTGGGGAGATAATCCAGATGTTAGACCAATTGAATTTGAAGAACGATGTCCTGGTAAGACAAGTAAGATAGCTCTTATAGTGGATCCTAAGCGTGATTATCATTTCTTAAGACAAGATTCAAATGGAATGTGGTCTCATAAACCTGGGGCCATGGAAGTTACTACATTAGATGCATCTGGCAGAACTATTCTAAGACCTGACAGAGCACTTTTCATATATAATAATCATAAAGATCCCTTGCGATACACAAAATTCTGTGGATACTATTGTGTTCCCCGTGGTAAACCACTTTACCTAATGGCAGATGCAAGACAAGATGGAGGTAATCAGATAAAACAGAAAGGTGGAGAAATCTGGCCTAATTCATTGGACGTGTCTTCTGTTTTTCGGAGATCCACTCGCTACCAGCAGACCCGGAGGAAATCAAGGGGTGTTTCCCGTCGGTTAAAAGACTGAGTGCCTCTACTGCATCTAATCTGAATGCAGGGTGTGCACGACACAATCCTCTTAGAACTTTTTTTATAAGTTCTCCTTTCTCAGTCCACGATCTTGATTTTACAAATGCAGGTATAGCCATTTCTATCTCAAGCACACTAAGCAACATAGCACCAATAGACCATGCATCAAATCCCGGCCAATATACTTTCCAACAGCTTAACCAATCATGTTGTTGAAAACTATGGGAATCTAAAGACCATTGATATAATTCACCTCCCCAGTGAACTGGATTTACATCACAGAATGCTTGTAAATTTTGAACAGCGGGTTTCTCTTTTTCAAGTCCTCTTATAATACGCTCAACTGGAAGATTGCTATGTGCAGCCAGCATTAATGTAACTTCGGGTGTTTCAGTATCATGATCAACTCCTAGAACTCTCCAGCGGTTTGATATATCATTTAGTGTAAGTTTACTTGCTTGAAATGTAAATCCAAAGTCAATTAATTTTGGTTTATTGTATGTATCAAAGAGAAAATTATTTCCCCATATATCAAAATGACATAAATCATTTAAAACTAAAAAGGCACCACATGCTAAAATCTGTTCTACGAAACGAAAGTAATCAAAGACATATGGATCTAAATTAATACGACTGAGTGGATATCCACCCCAAGGCATCATTAATTGAATAGTATCATCAAGATTGGCATGTTTAAGAAGTCCACATTCTCCAATATCAGTATCATCTTGTTTTTCCTTAGATCGAGGTATACATTTAGTTGCCTCTGTAAGAACTACATACTCAGATGAATTTTCTATATTTGATAGAATTTTTGCAATTTCAAGTTCATTCTTTGCATCTTGTTTGGATGTTATTTTACCCACCATTGAAGTATTTGAATTCTTTATTTTCTTACCACGACACTTGAGCGCAGGTTGAAAAATACATCCATAAGTTCCTTGTCCGCGAATCTTGCCACCGAACATCTAGTTTATATGAAGTTTTAATGGTTCTAAAAATACCTATGGAGCGAATAGGAAATGTCTTGGGAGGCATTGTTATTTGTTGTCTTTTTAATTTTAATTGTTACATTATTCCTTGATATATGGAGACCCTTTTCAGACGTATTAGAAGGCTTTGCATCGGGTCCCGGTAGCAATCAATTCATGATGGGTTATTTTCCTCGTCGGGGTGATATTTCATTTGGTTCAGATGATGCTATGTATGAACAAGATAATAGACATGTCATGGGATATGTTGATGTCCAGGGCCTAGGTGTTAACCATGATTTCTGTAGAATGCTTGTTCCTAAAGGGACTAACGCAGGTGATGAATCTAAGATGTTCTTTGCATGTGCTCTAGCAGGAACAGAAGGACTTACATCTACAAGTTACAGGACTCCTACGGTGGCCCATGGTTTCAAGACAAGTAGAGATGACTACATGAGAGATGCTGATATGGATGGTAAGACTGATTATTGTGCAGTAGTTAAAATGAAGGGGGGTGTCTTTGAGGCTCAGTGCTATAGAGCAATGAATACCACATTTGATACCCGACAATTTATAGACACAGACCCACCTCCAGATATTGGAGAGGTTCTCCTCTTTTATGAAGGTATCATGTTCTGGTTCCGTTTCATAGATGACATGAAAGATTATGCTGAGAATTTGACTACGTATACATCAGGAAGTCTAGCAATAGATGAAGTAAATGTCAAGATATTACCATCACAGCTTTTAGAAGGAGGTAAACAAGATAATACTAACTTAGATGAACGTGTACAAGTTACAGAAGGTTTGAAATTCAATGGCCTCAATCAATTCATTCGTCTAGGTGACTCACCCGATATGTCTTTTGGTCAAAAAATTATCTTACCAACAATGAAATGTATTTGTTTCTGGGTAAAATTCGATGAATTTACAAATAATGCTCACATCATAGATTTTGGAAATGGTGCAGGAAAAGATAACGTCTTTGTGGGTATAGTGGGTCGTGGAGATCCATCGATGGACAATGGTGCAACAATTCGAAATGATGCATGTAATGCATCTGACTTGAATAATGTTTTACCTGTTGGGAAGTCTGGACCTCAGCCAGTTCCCGATATGTCTCCTCAACAACTCATGTTATCTACTGCGAATGTAAATGACTACATATGTGATAAAAAGCTTGTAGTCCGCGATTTACCTCATCTAATGCCAATGAATTTGAAGCAGAAAGTCAAGGCTTCTAAGAAAGCCCCTGATACTGCTACTTTGATATGGGAAGTCTGGAATGGCGAACTTCGTATGGAACATGTGAATGTCTTAGGAGCATTTAAGCTAAAAGAATGGACACATTGTTGTATTACTACTGCATCTAGTGACGGTGTTCGCCCAGCCTTACAAATATGGATTGATGGTCAAAAAAGGGCAGAGAAAGACGGAACACATATGCCTCAGATTGCAGTAACAAAAAATAACTATCTTGGTAAAAATAACTGGATGACTGGATCTTCTCAATTTGAGAACAAGCCTGAGCTTTTCAAGGGTGGCCTATTTGATGTTCGTGGCTATTCACAACCCATGAGTGAACAGAAGTTGAAGAAGACAATTTCTTGGGGTAAGAAGCGTCTAGGAATTAAGTAGATCAATCTCAGTTTCATTTTTAAATTTTTCAATAAATTCCTTTTTTATAATATCAAGTAGTTTTTTACCCTTTTCGGAATGTTCATCGATTGATACTATCTCTATAGGTGGGA
>RGCF01000189.1 GCA_009919265.1 Bacteroidota bacterium
TCTTGGAATATCGGGTGGAGATACATTCGTAGAATTCTCATTTATAAAAATTCCCTTACCAATTCCCATAGGGCCATAGATAGGAATTCCGATACCATGCTCTTTTATAAGTTCCCATTCTCCCGTAGCCTGAGCGATATCATACAACCACCAAAACCCCAGAAGAGGTATCATTGTTAGCGCTTTCAATAAAAAGGTCATAGGGCTACGTAATAGTAAATGGTCCAATCCTAATATTCCAAAAATACAAACAAATACAATATATACCCAGTATCCAACCTGTCCACCACCTTTCCCAGAACCCTTCCAATAATCACCTTGTGTAATTCTTACGTCTATTAACGGCATTAGGCCTCTACCTATTATATCGTAAAGAGAACGCCACCAAAACCGTCCGCAATACGAAGCACATTGTGATTTATGCCATAGACTCTAGAATGAAGAGTACCTATCGTATTGACAAGGGTAGGATCAATATCCACTTGTAGAATAATTGAATTCATACGACTCGCATTTATAGAACCACTTGGCTGAATATCTTCTGGTCGTAGAGCAAAACTATATGAATACAAAAAGTTTTCTTCAGGAATGACTGTATGATATTGCCATGGCTGTACAAGCCTAAAATAACCAGCGTCCCTCTTTTGAAACCTATCAAATCCATCAACTTGAAGAACTGCGTTTAATAAAATGTCCTTACGACTACCAACTTCAAACGTTCCAAGACTACTGTAATTAAAAAATTCATGATACCGACTCATAATATCACGCTGAATATACCAAAATAATTCTCTGACCGGGTGATTAAATTCTAGACGTAGAGAACCACTTGTGGCACCCGGAGCAATAGGAATAGGAGCCGTATATTGTACCTGTTCAATCAAGTACTCGTGTGTAGAACTCACAAACCTTCTGCGCTCTTCAACATCTAAGAATACATAATCTCCCCACAACATAAGATCCGTTATATTGGCAGGCTTAGTCTCCAAATTCACACATGCAGGAGTAGTCAGCACCTGTGAGAAAAATAATTGATTCAATGGTCTCAAAGTCAAATTAATGCGAATAGGGTGGTACTGAAGGGCAACAAGAGGTAAGGCCATACCAGGATTTTTACAGAACCAGAAACGTAATGGTATATATAACTTCAAAGGCCCAAATAAAGTAGGTGGAGAATAACCATCCACTTTCCCAATCATATTATAAAAGCCAGTCTGCTTATCCTTCGTTGTGGTATAGTTGGACCATATTTCCATCCATTCACCGGTCTGTCGGTCTATTTCCTGTTCTCCAATCTCAAGTGTAATTTCTTGGATGAGAGCATGTCCAATTGAATTGACATACGATATAGGTGTTCCATCTGTCAGAGTGAGTGCCGGTAGAGTTACTTCCAAGACCACTTGATTCAATAAATCCCCCCGACGTGGAACCAGACACGTAATTCTCTTCCCGAAATCGGGCGTCCCGTCAAAATACATGGGTTGACTCTCAATTGCAAAATTTGTGTAACGTCTATATACCATTTTAAACCATGTCATTTGGGGATTTCCCGTTAGAAACACGTCTTGTTTTCCAACGGCAACTAATTGTAAAAGCCCGCCTTGACCGACCATCTACACCATCAATAGAATAATGAATTATATATAATTGCGCATAAATCTGCTTATATTTTCATATGTGACCATAGTAGGGATGGCATCATCACAGCGTACATTAGATATAGATACACTTACATATCAAGATTTATATCTGAAATCGCAGACACAATATCAGATTTCATCTTATACAATACCCGTGATACCTGGTGGTAGCAACGTCTATAAAGTTTTTCAATATTTCACACCTGAGCAAGTTCTGAGCACTGCGAATCTGACATTTACACCTTCCACTATACCAGATATCTCAAATGCAATCGTGTACCTTTCAACAAGTCAAGGTAATCTGAATCTCGGGCTCAGTACTATATCATCTGCGGTAGGCACCAGTATTTCAACAACAAATAGCACAGTTAATAGTCTCCTTGGCTATCAGATTTCTACACTATATTATAGTTCTTTCACACAACTTATTAATTCTTATAACACATTACAAGGTCAGAATATACAAACACTTAACCTACAGCGTGGTGTCATAAATCTAGGAACATCTTTATCAACTGTTTCAAGTCAATTTGCTCCAAATTTTTCCAGTTTGGGTCGCACACTTGAAGATACCTTTAACCAAGGACCTTCTCTATCAACCATTTCAACATATATAACGCAATACTATGATGCGATCAGTACACAAGTTATAACCTATAGCACAACCATTGGGCAAACTATAACTGATATTATTGACGCAGATGCCTCAACGCTTATTGGATATAATATTCAAGTTCAACAATTTATTAGACAAGCGTCTGGACCTGGTGTTAGTACCTTATCTACAATTATAACATCTACCTTTGCCAGTTTAACAAATACAATCATAAATTATAACCCAACCCAAGGAATACTTAATTTTTCCACGTATGTAGATGGCGCCATATCATCGCTATCATCCTATTTTATTTCAGAAGCAGGGATTTCTGGAATATGCTCAATTTCAACAAATATAAACAGACAATACACATCTAGTATCTTAAACGCACAAAGGATCGCAGGTACACCTGGTCTGTGCTCTATTAGTACATACCTCACAACAGTTCTACGCGCTATTTCAACCGATATTGGTATTGCACAAAATGACACTATATCTTCATTTTCCACGGTTCTCCAAAAACAAACTGATACATTCACTACTGCGCTCTCCACTGTGGGTTACACATATCTCATATTACAACAAGAATCGGTGAGTATATCTTTATCCACATTATCCACATCATTTGGAAGAAATTATAATAATATTGCAACCCTTTCATCGTTTTCTACTATGCTTCCCTCTGTCTATTCAACTATCAATCTATTATTCAATGCTCAAACACCCTATTCCACTCTACAGGTTCTTTCAACTCTTGACGGTTCAAATTCATCTACACTGAATAAGTATATATCAACAGTTTATCCACAAATATATTGCGGACCTGGGCTCTCCTCATTCTCAACGTACGTGAATCCTAATTTCTCTTCTATTAGTACATCCTTAACTACATTATTTTCATCATTCTCTAATTCCGTAAATAATATATCATCTCTACGTACCGACCCAGGAATATGTACTTTATCTACATACGTAGGTTCTAATACTATAAATCTATATAGTAGTTATACGAAACTAAATGATTCTGTGACGACTATCACAAAAGGATATGTTAGTATAATGACGCAGTATTATTCACTTAGTACTTTAGATGCAGCAACATATTCAAATAATAACCCTACATCTCAAATTACATCACTAAGTAACCAGATTGTAGATTTGTCAAATTATATCCCTATAGCCATTGAACCATATATAAGTCAAACAAGTAATGCATCTACATTTGCAAATATAACTGCGCGGCTTTATATATCATCTCTTAATGGTGTGCAAATGAGTTTTAATGAACTAGTTAGTACACTTCAAGGTAGTTACACAAATTTATCAAGTATTGTTGAAAGAAATTTATTTTCTCCAACATTTTCTACATTTAGTACGAATATATTAACAACATCTAATTTAACAATTAATTCAGCCCTCTACGCATCAACGATAGGTATACAAACCTCTACTACTGCTAATTATACTGTATCTATAAAGGGGAATGTACAGATTTTAAATATTACAGATCCTACCATTAACAAGATAATAGTCGGTTCAAATAGTCTCGGTCGTACATCCTTCATGAATTCAACCGTAGCCGATGTTTATACCTACATGACACCCGACCCTGGGTTTACAAATCAAGCCACAGATATTGCTTACAATGGATATACATGGGTTATTGTTGGGAATATGAATGTGTCCCCCATAGTATCAATATATTACACAAATAATCCAATAAATGGCTGGACTGCCGCTACAACCATACCTACTGGTCTCACTAGTATCTATACAGTTCGTTGGTCTGGTACATATTGGCTTGCTGGAACAAGTGGAACGTGTCAACTTATAAGAAGTGTAGATGGTATTACATGGGTAGATGCGTCCCCTCCCACAACCAGTAAATTGGATTCTATTAATAGCCTTGCGTGGAATGGGTTAAATTGGGTCGCGGTTGGAACAAATAATACTACACCGCCTTATATGACTATTCTTTACACTGACCAAAACGCCACATGGCAAAACGCAGTTAGTACATTTACAATAGGCGGAACAGATATTGCGACAAATGGAAGAACTTGGGTAGCAACGGGAAGTGGTGGATCGCAAATGAAATATAGTATGGATGGATATCTCTGGGGGAACGTGAATCTACCGCAACTTAGTACTGCTAACGCAGTCACATGGAATGGAGACATCTTTTTGGTAGGTGGTTCTAATGGAAATGCGTCTAATCTCGCATATAGTTACAACGGTATTAGCTGGAATTATACCCCCATAAAAGAAGTAAGTACAATCAATTCAATTACATGGGATGGGAAATACTGGAATGTGTCTGGAACAGCAGGGACACTCAATAAACTGCTGAAATCTTCCGATTTAATTACATGGTCTACATTAAATATTGGTGTCACAACATCTAAGATAAATAAAATGGCATTTGCCTCAAATACGACACCCACCATTCAATTATCTAATTTTGATATTTTTTCAAAGGAAATACCGGTCATGATGAATTCTAAGCATCGCCTGAATATTATTCATTCTACAATTTACTTCAATGATGGAAGCCTCACAATACGAAAACAAGACCCTCCCAATGAGACACTCGCAAATATTGGCATCAATACTACGTATCCCGAATATGCGCTTGATATTGCAGTTGGTAATGCGAGGAAGCCAGCAGGAACAAACTGGGTTACGGCAAGTGATGCGCGTGTAAAGACTTGTATAGAATCTGTAGATTTATTATCGTGTGCAAAACTGGTATCTGAAATTCCCATGCGCACCTACAGTTTCAATAAGGCATTTCAAGCAAAAACTGCAACGAGTGATATCTTACAATACGGGTTTATCGCACAAGAAGTCAAAAAGGTACTTCCCACGAGTGTATCTTATACTAAAGAATATGGTCTAGATGATTTCCATTCACTCGATACAGACCAAATATTTAAACTTGAATTCGGAGCAACACAGTATTTACTAAATACAGTAACACGCTTAGAAGCACATGTATCTACACTGGAATCCCGTCTAAATTAATATTTTTAAACATTCGTAATCTTAGATGGCGTTGTCTCAAACAAGCCTACAACTAGATACTTTGACAGTAGTGACACTATATAATAGAGGGTCATTTCTGTCAACTGGGTTGTCTTATGTACCTGTAGTCAGCAGTTATGGTACATTTCATAAATGGACAAATGAGCCAACTGGGCAATTATTTGTAAATGTATTCTATACATATTCTAATGGCGATATATTCTTGAGTTCCATTTCGTCTATACAACGGGAATATAATCTTATGTCATCATCTGTATATCTTAATACCAACACATTATCATCAAGTATTGCGAATAACACTTCAAACATAGCTGTAATAAATAATATACGCGCAAGTACAATTACTAGCTATTTCTCAAGTCTAGAATACGACTCTACAATCGTATCACAAAATTATAGTTCTATTAGTCGCAGTTATTCTTCAATTACTCCAGGGGTAAGCACTACGGTAAATACTATTTATAAGAATCTATTTTCACCAAATGCTTCTACTCTTATACAATCTGGAATCTATAGATATATACCAAGAGAAAGAATACCTGAATTTACATATAGCATAGATAATCCAGACCCTTTACTGGCAGGTGTCTTTGGAGATGATTCGAATGCTCCCCTAAAATGGTTCTGGCAAAACCAGCCTTCTGGATATGTGGGCCCTGGAGTGAGTTCCATAAGTACTTATTTAA
>RGCF01000190.1 GCA_009919265.1 Bacteroidota bacterium
TCGGGATAATGATATGTATCCTCTATTATCCCCCAACTCTGTACGCTATATGTATCTGAACCACCCAGAATCTCATTTTCAAAAAAGCCGATCTTATTAAACCATTCACGCTTGAATCCCCACGCCCCCCCGGGAGCGAATCCCATCGTATGTGGACCCACTTTATGAACTGTATTACCGTACTTCTTTCTGAATGTGAACGAAAGTACTTCATCCAACACACGTTTATATGTAATATCTAAGCGCAATACCTTAGTAAAACCGTGTACGGCATCGTAAGTATCCAGTTTATCAGACATCTCATTATACCAGTTCAGATTATCAAATACAATATCGCTATCCATAAACATGACTTTTGTATATTGTGTAGGGATCTTTTCCAACATCAAATGACATAACCGTTCCTTCTGAAATAATATAATATCAGTCTTGTAATGGAAGGCTTCTTTGATATCAGGTTTTTCTATGTACATCTCTGCCACGTAATATGGTATATTGGCTAATTTCAGCATCTCAAGAATATATAAACAGTTCATCAAAATGCGTTTGGATTTATTAGAATTAAAATATACAATACACACCGCCATATCTTTACGAGTAGGCTCCTTATATTGAATATCATATATATCAAATGATTTGGGAAGGCGTAATTTTCTTGTCTCAGACATTCTATCTACAGTCGCGCTATAAATATAAAGTATTAACCCGGCGAATGTATTAGAATTACCCCGGATATGTCTTCTTGGCTTCGTGGTGTAAAATTATACGCAAAACCCAAGAAAACCATATCCTACTATTACGATGTATCTAACACAAAGGATATTGCCAATACATACCTAGAACTCCTCGGAGCCTATATTTACAGTCGTAAATTAAATGATGCGTGTTCCGTGTACGATCCAAATGGATTTATCAGCGCAAGTATCCGTTCTACTCCCCAGTTAAAACTTCTAAAGGATTTGCCTGAAGATACGAATACACTTAGTCTAAATTCCATCATTCAAATGACACAAAACCTCCCATTTTCAGATATACAGAAATTCGCTGCATCTCTTTTTGAATATACACCCGAGTTCAACAGGGGCATTCTACAACTCTTGGATAGAGCAGGTATTCGTACTGCTTTTGATATCGCCATACACCTGGCAGGTAATACATCTGTGTCATTTCAGTATTACCTAAATATTATATCTGAATATCAGAAAAAGTCAAAGAAGCCTAAACTAAATGTATACGTGATGTCTACAGATTATCAGAAGGTATTGGACTTTCAAAAGGTATGCGACCCATCTTGGAAAATTACAAGTCTTAGTAAGTTCAATACATCTGATGTGTCATCTTTAGTCTTTCAACAGTTGGCAGAGGTTCAGATTTTTGCAGTAGTCCAAGCCGCGGCTCTAGATTTCTCAAACTCGTTAGATAGGTTTATTTATATGATGCAACGCAACCCCAAAGGCTACGCATTCTTCAAAGAATTGTCTAATACTAAATGGTCTATACAAGATCCTATGCCATTAAGAACTCTAGTAGCATCTGCCCCTACTCAAGCTGCTACTCAAGCTGCTACTCAAGCTGCTACTCAAGCTGCTACTCAAGCTGCTACTCAAGCTGCTGCTATTGAAGCTGCTGCTCAAGCTGAAGCTGCTGCTCAAGCTGAAGCTGCTGCTCAAGCTGAAGCTGCTGCTCAAGCTGAAGCTGCTGCTCAAGCTGAAGCTGCTGCTCAAGCTGCTGCTCAAGCTGAAGCTGCTGCTCAAGCTGAAGCTGCTGCTCAAGCTGCTGCTCAAGCTGCTGCTCAAGCTGCTGCTCTTGAAGCTGCTGCTCAAGCTGAAGCTGCTGCTCAAGCTGCTGCTGCTCAAGCTGAAGCTGCTGCTCAAGCTGAAGCTGCTGCTCAAGCTGCTGCTGCTGAAGCTGCGGCTATTGAAGCTGCTGCTCAAGCTGCTGCTCAAGCTGAAGCTGCTGCTCAAGCTGCCGCTGAAGCTGCTGCTCAAGCTGCCGCTGAAGCTGCTGCTCAAGCTGAAGCTGCTGCTCAAGCTGAAGCTGCTGCTCAAGCTGCTGCTCAAGCTTCTACTAAAGGTACTTCTACCCAGCCTACTGCCGCCCAACGTCTCGCAGCCCAACGTCTCGCAGCCCAACGTGCTGCTGTACAACGTGCTGCCGCCGCTCAACGTGCTGCCGCCCAGCGTGCTTCTCAAACAGATGTATCTCTAGAATCCATGGTCTAAAATACCAGCCCGTATGTAATATATGGACGAGTTATATAGTATTCCAGGTGAGCCACTAGAACTACGGAGATCAGATGTAGACATTCAGAATCTTATATATATAATATTTGTTTTAAATATGATGTATTTATATTGTTCAATGTCTAGATTACGTATAAGACGTAACGCCATAATAAACGCAGTATAATTTCAAGACCTAATGATATTTCACCTTCTAAACTAGATGAGTTTTCAAGGTGAAGTATTAAGTGATACGCATCTAAACCTATGGAAATACTCTGCAACCGATTATCTACATATGCTTCCAGGAAGAGAACCGAATCTTATTCTCGCAGGTGATATCGGTGATCCAGATGATAAATCACTTTATACGTTCTTAGATATTGCGCGCAATAAATATAAGCGAGTGATCTACGTACCTGGAAATCACGAATTCTATCTAAGAGTACCCGGTTCTAAGAAAACGCCCGCAAGTGTCCTTTCCTGGTTTAATAAATTAGACGAGCAGTGGGATAATTTTCATTTCTTCTATCGCCGCAGCGATATCTGCGACGGTGTTCAGATTGTAGGAGCCACATGCTGGTCTACAAAACCAGACAATACTAATTGGTCCAATCTCATATCTGAAGAAGGAAGAAAGGACCGTGAATTTATTGAAGAATCTCTCACTAATTCAAAAGGACGACCGACTCTCGTAGTGACACATTACCCTCCTACACTCCGTGTAATCATACCTGAATTCAGAAATACAATATCTCAATTCAACTACGCACAAGATCTAGAATATATATTCCGATATCCTCTCCATACATGGATATTTGGGCATGTACATCAGTCCCATGATTTCTCCATTCCTTATAGTTCTTCTATGGCTAAACCAACACAAGTTCGCCTACTCTGTAATCCGTATGGTTATCCTGGAGACGTTATCAATAATACCCTAGTAAAACCAAAACCCTTTACCATTCCATCTTTGTTATATTCGGTAGGATCTCCTCGTGATACGACTTATCAAATGCTATCAAACTATCCTTGAAATTTGCATTAGGGCGAAATGCGATAGGGCGAATGGACTGAATATATTGAATTGCCTGATGCCAAGTAAGTCCCCTCGTACTAATAAGGTACAATCCAACTATGGCAGCAGAGCGTTGCATCCCCGCCATACAATGAATAAGAATCTGATTCCCTTCATGACGCTCCTTCAATACATTATATACAATCTCATGAGACCAGAGTGTCATATTACGAATTTCTTCAGGTTTTAGGTTATCATCTACAGGAATCCTATACTGTTTCCGTATAGATGGTGAAAAGGGTACATCCTTGGTGGCATTAAATACCACTGTTATATTATGCTCTTTGAGCCATTTCTCATTCAAAGCTGCTCTCTTATTTCCTAACCAAATTCCTGAAACAATCTCATGAGCATCTGGCACCCCTTCCATTCTTATTGCTTCTAGGAGTAAAAATGAAAGGGAATCGCGTACAAATCTAGGGCAACAATAATGGAATACCCTCAAAAGTCTCTTACAATCCATCTCTATAGATATGAGGAAGTAGTTTCATCCTTAATATGGTGTATAATACAAAGAAAGTACACAGAATCAGTATTCTGGGCACTTGAACTCTATGACAGTGGTATGATGGATGGGATATTTCAGAAATTACAAGAATCATGGCTTCTATATGCAGGCTTCGGGCCAAATTGTTATTCAGTACTTCTTCAAATGAATCATTCAGAAATCGATAGGGATGACTTGGTAAAGACGCTCTATATGTGGTCTCGTGTTACACCTGATGCCACTGTTGCCCAACTTCTCATCCGGGGATCCGTAACTCCTACAAATTGGACCGTACGATTTCCACATTCGTCTGTATACCAGACTGTTGAAATGGCAATACATGATTGTTTGAAACGAGGAAAGGTTTTAGAGGCCTGGACTCTAAGTCGTGCCATGAGCCCAAAAGACAAATGGGATATCATATACAAGCAAATACCAAATAATTCCTATAGGGACTCTATAACTAAAACAATCCAATCACTCAATATATCAGAGCATGTAAGGCTCGCTACATGCTTTGTATTGGCTGCAATACCTGATGCCATCTTGAAAGCATCTATTGCTGAATTGAAGCCTGTGACAATACCATCGGAATTATTGACTACAGTATCTGACTGGGACGAGGAGAATTCCATAAGGAAACGAAGATGCTTAGCTATCCGACCAGAAGCCATAACATATACATGTGAAAGAAGTAGTCTCCCTATGAAAGAATCTGCGCTAATGGATATACACTACAATTTGGAAGCGAATCTCAGAGATTCATACTGTTGGCAAATCATCCTGGATGACTACATGGAACATGGCCAATGGAAAAGTGACACCTATAAAGAAATGTTCTATAATACATACTTCTCATATCCTTCGGATGATATACCTGATGAATGGCCTTCGAAAGATAAAGAACTATCACATGGCAGGGGACTCGGTAAGACTACGGAAGTCGCGCTAAGGCAACATCTGTCATATATGCTGCGAAACAAAACATGTCTCGGAGCATATATATGCGGAATAACGCCACCAACAGGAATGCCACCCACGCTTCAATGGGATGACCTATATGCTAATTTAGAAGGCGACTGTAGCAAATTCTTAGAGTCTCAACTACCATTCACATCAATAGCAAAAAGATTTGAAGTTGTCTGATTCTTAGAATACAGTCTTTGAATTAGATCAATGGATGAATCATCCAGATTTTCATAGTTAGTAACACATTGACGTACCACGGTTGTAGGAATACCAGTCCTCTGTACAAAACAAAATACCTTGTTTGTAATGATATCCGTGGTAAACGTAAAAATGGAGTCATCTTCACAGGAATATACAATTTCATTCGTGCTCTTCATTACTATATTCTTAACGGCGTATGTAGAAATATTCGTGTTTTTTGCTATATCCACATATGTGACAACAAATCCGAACTTACTATTCGAAAACTTGGCGGACTCCAGGCTAAATGATGGAAGAGGTGCACTAGAATCAGGTCGTACAAGAGGCTTTACACTCTGTGTTCTCAATGTGGATTCAACAAGACCCATATGTTTGACTATATATACGGAAGGTTTAGACCCTAATAATAGTCATCATCCTCATTACCATCTCCATACCTATCTTTCCAGCATGGTACACAATATCCCTGTGCTCCACAAGAGTACGATTCTCCACAACCAATACAACCCTCTATATTCGTATCTTTTTCATACTGTGCAAACCTATTCTTCCATTCCTCCTCGCTAAAACTAGGCATTTCATACACCCTCATCTCTGGGGTAGAAATGTTTGAGATAGTTACAAAGTACAGTATGGCATCCAAGAATGAATGATAGTGAAGGTGTGATACATCTTTACTATCATACCTAAACCCACTGTCAAATGCTGCAAATGTATTACCATCTTTGAAATGTATGTATGTATCTTTAGCTACTATCAATAAGGAAACCTCAGTCACATCATATTCCTTGAAATTGTTATCGGCTAATACAATACTAAAACGAGACATTTCCAAAGAGCTTGCTATAACTTCACCTGGGTATGAAGCAACCATTCAATTTTTCTAGAACTTAATATTTATTATTTATTTCTATTGCTAACTT
>RGCF01000020.1 GCA_009919265.1 Bacteroidota bacterium
TGCAATGAATTCATTGCACTTTTTGTTTTTTGGGCTTGAAGAGGGGAATAGTATCTCGAAATTCCAATTTTTCATGGTGTTTTGTAACTTTTATTTATGTAAGTTATTATATGGCATGATTTTACCATGTCAGTAGATTGAATTTTACAAAGGAAAGATGTATGAAAAAGTTATTGCATACTTTTTTGATAGCCCTTCTTGCAATTGTTGCGACAACAGGTACGATGTCTGCAAGTAGCAGTGGCAAAACCGGAAAGACCGCAACGAATGGTAGTGGATGTAATTGTCATTCTTCTTCTCCATCATCTTCTGTTGGATTTTCGTTTCAGGGAGTTCAATCCGCAATCCGAGTCAAACCAAATTCAAGTACAAATTTCACGGCAATCGTTGCTCATAATTCCCTTTCAACTTCCGGAATCAATGTATCGGTAAATACAGATCAAACCGGAAAAACAAATGTCGGAACATTGATGGCAATGTCCGGTGTGAAAGTTTCGAATAGTGAAATAACACAATCAAGTCCGAAGAAACTGATAAATGGGAGTGCTTCCTATGAATTTTCATGGACAGCCCCAAGCACCCCGGGAACATATTATCTCAGAGGCGTAGGTTTGGCTGCAAATGGCGATGGATCTGATGGTCCTCAAGATTTGTGGAATGCCTCAGTAATTTCAATCATTGTCGAAGATGCAACGACACCAAGTGTCAATTTGCTTGTACCAAAAGGAAATGAAACATTCAAGCCAGGAACAAATCTTGCTATTACATGGTCATCAAGTTTGGTGTCTGTTATTGATATAGAAGTTTCTCTTGATGGACTTAATGGTACATTTAAAACAATCGCATCAAATGTTGATGCAAATCTTGGATCATTCAATTGGGTGATTCCACAAACACCTACCTCAAATGGCTATATTCGATTGAAGGAAGTTTCTGGAAATCTTGTCACGACAAATACATTTCCTTTTTCAATTTCAGATACCATCACACTACAAAAAAAGCTTGCTCTGACTTCGCCTGTAAAAGGTGAAGTGTATTTTGTTGGAGATCCAATCAATATTACTTGGAATTATGTTCCAGGTTCCATCAAGAATATTCATCCATTTGCAATGAATCAAGATCATATTGCCTATGCCGACGGTGATGATGATGGCGATGATGATGGCGATGATGACGGCGATGATGACGGCGATGATGACGGCGATGATGATGGCGATGATGATGGCGATGATTCAACAAGTACATCGAATGCTCTTACAATTTCTTGGAGTACCGTTTCTTCAACAGGTCCATGGACAATCATAGCGACATCAGTTCCTGCAGATGCACAATCATTTTCATGGATTGCACCGGATACATTAACAAATTCAGGTTTTATTCGCCTGAATTCCGAAACTGATACCACAGTTCTATCTATCAATGACATACCATTTTCAATAGTAAAGACATTGATGTCGGGAGCTTCTGCATCAGATGAATTATCTGTGATGAAGCCGGATGCACAAACCATCATTAAGGCTGGTATTTCCCAGCAGATTACATGGAATACAACCTTATCAAATACATTGAATATTCAATATGGCATTATTGGAAGTTCAGATTGGTATGTGATTGCAGATTCAGTTCCAACATCTGATGCAATGTATCTTTGGAATGTCCCATCTGAATTGCAAGGTATGTTTAGAATAAGAATTGTTGACAATTCAGAAACGATGAATATCATTTCGCAGACCTCACCATTTGTGATAGAATCTGCAACGACGAATATTCAATCAGACCAAGAACAATGTCAATGGATTACAATCCCAGAAATTATTGACAATGCTACTGTGGTGAATGCATTGATGAGTGATGACATCATTACCATCTCAATGGTAAATATTAATGGACAGACAGTGTTTAATAGAGACATACCATCCGGTGACAAGAATATCCAGTTTAATGTGGATGCTTATCCCAGAGGCGTATATATCTTGAAAGGGCTGAGCAGCAATGGATTAGGATATGTTAAATCAATATTGATCAAGTAACACCTTGGTGCTGACTTAAGTCTCTACATAAAAATCAATACAGGAAACGGCGTAATTACAAAGATTACGCCGTTTTTTTATATTCTCATTAGCATGTATTCTTAAAGCTCAAGGACCTTCCAGCGTGATTAGTATTCTACAATCGGATACAGGGTAAAAAAACCTCCAAAACATGCTTGAAATATGGATTTATTGTGGTAATATGCGGTGTAAAAAGCACATTGTTTTTCCTCCCGAACTACACCTCTTCATTCAAGGTTGTTCCGGTTCAATCATAATGTGATGAAATGACGATTTAGATGTCATTTCAGAAACCTTGAATTTAGTTAACACACTCATACATTTTTAAAGGAAAGAGAACACATGATTATTGCTTCCATGTGGAGAATACTTTCTCTATTTCTTGTTATTTCTGCTTCCATTTCATTGAATGCTCAGGTGACTGATTATAATGAAAAAAGGGGAAGCGGAGATGTTAGTGATGGAACCGATTATTATATCGGACTTCCAGCATGTCAAAAATATCCGGCTGATATTTTGACCGGTGGCCAAAACGCTTATGAACTTTGGATTTCATCAAAAGTCAATACAGTGGTCACGCTCAAAGCAGAAGGGGTTGGATATGAAACAACAATTGCACTTTCGGCTAATACCGTAAAGATTGTCAATCTTCCAAGTGAACTTGTGAATGATCAAAGTGAAGTTGCGCGTCCACATGGTGTACGACTATTTGCATCAGATCCATTTTCAGTGACGGTTGCGAACAATTGGAGATCATCAGGTGCTGTATACAAAGCATTGCCTGTTGAATTATGGGGTAAATCATATCGAACCTTGAATAATTTTCAGGATCGTGATGATGCAATGCATCCCGGACAAATTCTCATCATGGCAGCATATGATGATACAAAAGTCACAATCAAAGCAAGAGCGCGCACCGAAAAAGGTGTTGGTACAGTAGTTCTCAATAAAGGCGAAGTATTTCTTGTACTTGCTGAGATTGACTCGCTGTATCATCACAATTCAAAAGGCGATTTATCTGGTTCATTGGTTGAATCCAATAAGCCGATTGGTGTTGTGAGTGGTCATACAAAAGGAGCATTCCCACGCTTTGAAGAAACATTCCATGGCATTCGTACAGATATGCTTCGCAATGCATATGTTGAAATGTTAATGCCAACCACTGCATCCGGTACAGAATTTATGTCTGCGCCACGCAAGCTCACACCAAATAGAAAATTTACCGGACCACAAGAAGAAGGTGAATTGATTCGATTTGTAGCAACTGAAGATGGAACCATTGTCAGTCAAATGCGTCAAGATGGTACCGGTTTGAAACAACTCAATGTTCCGATGAAAGCCGGCGAATATTTTGACATTCTCAGTTTGGTTGATCCAGGTTATTATAAATCAAATAAGCCAATCATTGTTGGACAATACATGAAGGCTTGGCTTCAGCATTTTTATGAAGCAGATAAAGGCGAAAGCCCACTTGGACATGTGTTTGCTGGTAATGGTGAACTCACAACATTGACTCCACTTCATGCATGGCCATCAAGCGCTGTGTTTTATTCTCCACCAGAGAATAACAATTATGTGTATGTAACATTCCGCACAGAAGATGTTGGAAAATTGCAGATTGATGGAAAGTTATTCCAAACATTCTTTGGTTCTTCAATCAAAGAATATAAAGGAACACCATACAGTTTTGCAAATAAAGAAGTCGGCATTGGAAGTCATATCATTGAAGGCGCACAATTTGCAGCATATTCTTATGGACATTGGGATGATCCATCCGGCGGATTTAAAAACTATGCATATGCATATCCCGTTGCTGTCAATGCTTCCATGCCTTGTGAAGATTCAGTTTTGATTTCAGGTGATCCAAAGTGTGGTATCATCAATGGTATGGCGGGAGTATTGCCTGCTGAAAGCGAATGTGCAGCATTGCTCAATATTCGTCTTGACTTGCAAAAAAGTTCAAACATGAAGCTCACATTGCCCGATGACAATGTACTTGGCTTGAAAGAATCAACTTTCTTGCTCAGTGTTATAGACATGTCAAAACCTGCAACAGGAATCATTCGTGCAACAACACGCTCAGGCAAATTTGTTGAGCGCACATATACATATACTCCGGAAGAATTGTCTGCTGACCCATTATCCGTTAATTATGGAATGGTTGGTGTTGGAGATACAGTCAAGCAATTGATTACGCTTACAAATCCAAGCAAGACACAAACAACAGTCATCAAGAAACTCAAACTCAAATATGATAGCAAAGAATTTCTTCTTCCAACAGGAATATTCCCAATAACATTGGCACCTCAGGCATCAAGAACAATTGATGTACCTGCAACAAGTTTGGAAGTTAAGTCAGGTGTTATTGTTGATTCTTTGATTGCTGAATTGGAATGTCGTGATGTATCACTTACTGAATTACGACTACTTCCAATCAAACCACAAGTGTATACAGGCGATGCTGATTTTGGTAAAGTGCCTGTCAATTCAGAACGCAAGTTAGATGTCTTGATTCGCAATACCCGCAAAGTTGACATCGTTGTCACCGGCATCAATTGGCCGGATGCAGACAAACAATATTTCCCACGAGTTGAAGGATTGATTGAGAATTTCCCATTGACCATCAAAGCAAATGGTGAATTCCCATTCAAAGTTGTGTTTACACCAGGTGCATCAGCAAATGTACAGCGTGAAACAAGAGCAATGCTCACATGCAATACCGATGATATTAAAATTTATTCCGATTGGAAAGGAATGGCAGTTGAAGCCGGTCCGATTCTCAATGGATATGATTGGAAAGAGCGTCGCGTTTTGGATGATTTCGTTGCACCATCAACAAAAGCAAATGGCTATCAGGCAACAATTGAATATGGAAATTCCGGTTCAACACCATTGACTGATATTGTCATGACTATTTCCGGATCTGATGGCTCATATTTCACTGTGCCAACAAATCAAGTTGCTAATAGACTTGGCGAGAATGAGTTCAAATCACTTGATGTGAATTTCATGCCTGAATGGGTAAAAGGAAGTCGTGCAGGTGAAAGACCGTATGAACTTACACTTACATTAACCGGAAAAGATAATGGCATGGACAAATCAGTCAGTGCCACTTTGAAAGGTATTGGTATTCAACCGCATATTGCAATGACACCATCGATTGATTTCGGTACAGTATTGCCAAGTGCGAACAAATCACTCAATGCAGAAATCACATCCAATGGAACGATGGATCTCACATTGATGAATACAAAAGGTGGTATCACTATCATCGGACCTGATGCAAGTAAGTTCACGATTGATCCAGCATTCTTTGTGAATGCCGGAGCATATCCATTAACAATTGTTAAAGAAAATGGTGCAAATGTATTGTCATTGCCTATCATCTTTACAGCAGGAACTGTCACAGCGCCAACCACATTCAATGCAACAGTTGTTCTTGAATCTGATGCACCTGAGACAGTGCAAACTGAACTCAAGGCATATGTTGAACCACAAGGTTCGCCAAAAGGTGAGCCAACAGACATTACATTGAAGCAATTCATCACATTGAAGAAAACTGGCCAAGTTGAATTGAAGAATATCGGTGATGCACCAATGATCGTGACATCATTAGGAAATCCTCAAGGAAATGGTGCATTCGTGTGGAAGGCAGCTTCAACAATGCCGCTTCCTGCAACAATTGCTCCTGGCAGTGCATTGAAAGTAGATGTGACATTTAGTCCAAGCATGATTCGTACCGATGTCAACAATGCAATTTTGCAAGACATTGCAACAATTAGCTATACAACAAATGCAGGTGACTATACTTCAACATTGACCGGTATACCCGATGAGATTGTATCTCTGGTTCGTGTTGGTAGTGAAAGTTATACAGTAAAGCCCGGTGGTATTTCCGATTGGTTGACATTGGAATTGAGTGATAAAGAAGCAAGCATTGCAAGATTGGAAAATCTTGATCGCGCTGAAGTCAGAAATTTCCAAGCAACAATTAATTATAATCCTACCGTTGCTGAACCATTGCTTGGTGTAGATGACTTATTGGTTGGAAGCATGACAAGCAATTGGAAAATCAATAGCGCGCAAATAGTAAAACCAGGAGAATTTGTTGTACGCATGAGCGGTCCAACACAACTTTCCGGTACAGGCACTTTGTTCAAATTCAAGATGAAAGGATATCTTGATACTAATAAGAACACTCCATTGGGTTCTAACTTGACAATCCTAAATGACAATGGCGATAAAGATATGGTGAAGCTTGGCTATACACGCATTGAGAATCGCCCTGGAAAAATCGCATTGATTTTTGATTGTGCAGGTAATATCCGTGGTGTTCGCTTTGCAACCGGACAATATGCACTGAAAGGTTCATATCCGAATCCTTCTTCAGGCAAAGTGACCATTCCATTCAGTACAGGTTTGGATGGCCATGCAAAGATTGGTATCTATAATACCCTTGGACATTGCGTTGCTGTGTTGTTGAATGATGAGATTAAGGCAGGTGAATATGCATTGGATGTCGATTTATCCGACTTGAACATTGCCTCAGGTGCCTATATTCTTCGTTTGGAAACAGCTAAGTACATTCAAACAGAACAAATCATGCTCTCGGAATAAAGCATTTCCGAAATTTTATTTCGAAATCCCCTGTTGATGCGATATCGACAGGGGATTTTTGTTGTCAAATACCGATATTTGTAAACGTTTTGTCTTTAGACAATATATCAGCTTCTTGTTTCACCAAACGGTTTTAGATATCATGGCATTCGATCTTGAGATGATACGGAAGGTGTATTCTGCACTTCCGGGGAAAGTTCAACAAGCAAGAACACTTCTTGGCAGGCCTTTAACCCTTGCCGAGAAAATTTTATATGCGCATATGACGGCAATGCCATCGGCGCCTCATCAGCGTGGTGCATCATATGTTGATTTCAATCCTGATCGTGTTGCAATGCAAGATGCAACTGCGCAAATGGCATTACTTCAATTCATGAGTGCAGGAATTCCAACCGTTGCAGTTCCTTCAACCGTACACTGCGATCATTTGATTCGTGCCGAGCATGGTGCAGATAATGATTTGAAACAATCACTGATTGAGAATGATGAAGTGTTCGCATTTCTCGGATCTGTTTCTCAAAAATATGGTATTGGTTTTTGGAAACCGGGTGCGGGAATCATTCATCAAGTTGTCTTGGAAAATTATGCATTCCCTGGCGGGATGATGATTGGTACAGATTCTCATACACCAAATGCAGGTGGACTCGGCATGGTCGCAATTGGTGTTGGTGGAGCAGATGCTGTTGATGTCATGGCTGGTATGCCATGGGAATTGCAAATGCCAAAACTTATCGGCGTGAAATTAACCGGCAAGATGAGTGGTTGGACATCCGCAAAAGATGTGATCTTGAAGCTCGCAGGTATATTGACCGTGAAAGGTGGTACCGGCGCAATCGTTGAATATTTTGGCGATGGTTGTGCTTCATTCAGTGCAACTGGCAAAGGAACAATCTGCAATATGGGTGCTGAGATTGGAGCCACAACATCAATCTTCCCATGCGATGAATCCATGATGAGATATCTTAGATCAACAGATCGATCAGACATAGCAGATTTAGCATCAGGCGTGATGGAACATTTACGTGCCGATGATGAAGTAATTGCTAATCCTGAACACTATTATGATCAAGTGATCCACATTGATTTGGATGCACTTGAGCCACATGTAAATGGTCCATTCACACCCGATCGAGCAATGCCAATCAGCGAATTCACAAAAGCAGTCAAAGAACATAATTGGCCCGCTGAATTGCGCGTAGCATTGATTGGTTCTTGTACGAATTCAAGTTATGAAGACATGAGTCGTGTTGCTGAGATATCATCGTATGCTGCATCACAAGGACTCAAAACAAAAAGTGAATTCACCATAACTCCGGGTTCAGAACAAGTCCGAGCCACCATTGAACGCGATGGTTTATTGACAGCAATGGAATCAGTGGGCGGAAAAGTATTGGCAAATGCATGTGGACCCTGCATTGGACAATGGAAAAGACATGATGTTCAAAAAGGTGATAGAAATTCAATCATCACATCATTCAATAGAAATTTTACTGCAAGAAATGATGGCAATCCGGATACACATGCATTCGTTGCCTCACCTGAAACAGTTATCGGATTTGCTTTGACTGGTGATCTGACGGTTGATTTCACAAAAGAACCAGTGAATGGCATTGTGCTGAATCCGCCAAGAGGCAAAGAATTACCCGATGGTGGATTTGTTCCTGATGAACATGGTTTTGTTGCTCCTGCACAAGATGGTTCTTCAGTAAATGTTGTGATTGCACCTGAATCACAGCGCTTACAAGCATTGTCGCCATTCAATGCTCCCAATGCAGATGATTATCAAAACATGCCATTGCTTATCAAAGTAAAAGGAAAATGTACAACAGATCATATCAGCATGGCTGGTCCTTGGCTTCGATTCCGCGGGCATTTGGATAATATTTCCAATAATATGTTGATTGGTGCTATCAATTATGTGAATGATAAAGCAAATACAATCAAAAACATGTTTACCGGTGAATATGATGAAGTCCCGAATGTTGCTCGTGATTATAAAGCACGCGGAGCCTATTGGGTTGTTGTGGGTGAAGAAAATTATGGCGAAGGCTCATCACGTGAGCATGCCGCAATGGAGCCACGCTTTCTTGGCGGGAAAATCATTCTCGTTAAATCATTTGCACGCATTCATGAAACAAACTTGAAGAAGCAAGGTATGTTGCCACTCACATTCACTAATGGAGCAGATTATGATCTCTTCAAAGAAGGCGATGTGATTTCAATAGATATTACAACACTCGCTCCGGGTGCAACTCTTGCCATGCACATATCACATGCAGATGGCAGCAATGATTCAATTACTGTGAAGCATACAATGAATGAACAGCAAATTGGATGGTTTAAAGCGGGTAGTGCTTTGAATCTTATAGCCGGCAAAAAATGATATACAGAGAAAACATGAAAAAGGATTGACATTGTGTCAATCCTTTTTTTTTGCATAGACAAGAGAATCAATGGTCTTGCTCTTTTGGAACAGTTCTCCTATTTGCATACATGTGTACTATCATCAATGCGAATGCAAGCATGGCTGCGAGTGATGATAGGAATGAATAGAGTTTATGAAGCAAAGAAAATTGTTCCAATGCGTGAATTCCCGAAGGCAATGGATGATCGAAAGATCCAATTTCAGGGATGAGGGAAAACATTGTATGCTGAATGAAAAAGCCATATATCACAAAAATGAACATGATCAATCCATAAACAAACCACATGGATTTTCGTATAGTGACACTTGACCATGTTCTCAATAGCAGTAATCCCACAGCCATGATCAGTAAACTTGCACCTTGCAGAATAATCATGCGCAATAGTATCGACTGATTGGCCATACCTGCCAAATCTTTGCTTGGGAGTACTTTGAATACTGTAGGAGCAACACCAAATCCAACCATGATCAATGAACCGGCAAAGATCATGATGCCACAATACAAGATAGCAGAGGGAAGTATAAACTTTGTCTCGGGATGACGAAAAAAAGATATGAGTAGTTCTTTATATGCTTGCATGTTCATGTTGACAATTTACCCATTTTTGCAATGGAAATTCAATGTATGGAGTCAGCAATGAAGATATTCATCTCATTCATCATATTCTTCTCTGCATCAATAGTGTATAGCCAAGAAAAACCAACCTTGATCTATGTTATGGATCCGCTTTGTGGTTGGTGCTATGGGTTCTCGCCCATTATGCAAAAGGTGTATGAGACCTATAAAGAACAAGTGAATATGACCGTTATTACCGGTGGAATGATCATCGATGAAAAAGTTGGCCCAATTGGGAAAGTGGCACCCTTTCTTAAAAAAGCAACGGGACTAGTCAAACAACATACGGGTGCGGAATTTAGCACATTGTTTCTGGATACGATCCTTCAGCAAGGAACACAAATACTCACTTCTCTACAGCCATCCATAGCAATACAAATCTGTAAAAAAGAAAAGCCGGATAGTTTATTCTCTTTTCTGACAGCATTACATAAAGACATTTACATAAATGGCTTGCAAACAGCAGAACCAAAGGATTATGCCCGTCTTGCACAAACAATGGGATTTGCCCCTCAATCTTTTATTAACTTTGTATCAGATTCGAAATATATGGATGCTGCAAGGCAAGATTTCAAGGAAGCTGAGGCTTTTGGGGTGGAATCCTTTCCGGCACTACTATTAAAGGTACACGGGGGAATTAGGGTAATTTCAAGGGGTTTTGTCCACTGGGATCAAGTTTCCTATACATTAAATCAAGAGCTCCAACAATAAGATGTAAGTTTTAATCCTTAACCCCACACAAGTTCCGGCCTGAATTCAAAATGCATGGTATCGAAATGATACCATTGTCCTCCCCAAATGAATCCATGTTTTTCAAAAATATCCACAATGCCTTGTGGAATCACATTGCGATAGGTGAGCACTTTATTCTCATCGGTACAATCACATACCCATTGCCAATAATGTGAATGTGAAGTATTGATGTCCATCGTTATTCCAAAACTGTGAAAACTGAGTCGTTTCGTACCGGCGATATTTCTCCAATTGAATGTGCCACCAATATTCGTGACATATTTTTTCCATTCAGGATGTTCATCCAATTCCTTCGATACTTCCATCACGCGTTTGTGAATATCATTCACCGTTGAAATGCGAATGATTTGTCTTGCAATGTTTGGACACCATACAACATTTGTCAAGTTTTTGGAAACAGCACTTTTCGAATTTCCATAAATGGCTTTGAATAAACCCTCATGTCTGATTCTGCCCGGATCATAATAGCGTGCAATTGGTGCACTTAGTCCACCGCGCTTATATGTATAGGTAAACATGTCCTGTATGTCTGGATTATCCAATAATTCTTGCGGACTTTTTGTTTTCCCATCATCATAGATGAATGATTCACCATTCTTACAATACACTCTGTTCTGCTCATATTTCACGATTTGCGGATAATATTTCATGAGCTTGCGTACGGGCTCAGGAACTTGCGCCTGTATGGTAACACAAAAAACATATATCGATAGAATGAACAAGAAAAATGATTTCATTAGACAGTTGAATGGGTGAATAAAACTCAATGGTGATGTGGAGACTCAATCATAAGTCTTCAAATTGCTTGATGAGTTTGATATTTGCTTTTTCAATTGGTGATAGCAAATGTGACACATCTTTTAATCGTGGATTATACCAGGGTTTCTGGACGAAATGATTGTATAAATCATCGCGTTTGAAAATATATCCATGTCTTGCAAAAATTTCATTTCTCATGAGTAATAAGACTTCTTTTGAAGTCATTCGCAATTCATTTGGTTGCAATAGGACAGTGGATGCTTCTGGATAATCACCTGGAATATTTCTTGCTCCTGTATTTCTATTTCCGCTTGGAGGAGGAGTATATTCATCAGTGGATGTTGGTGGAATACCACCTTGATTCAATTGATCTTCTTGTTGTTTCAGTTGTGCTTCGCGTTCTTCCAACTCTTTTTCTTTTCTAGTCAATTCTTCAGAACGATCAAGGGTTGATTCATAGTTCTTCAAATCAATGCTTTGTTTAGGATCTGCATCAGGTTCCGGACATGCGGAAAGCATCATTGCACAACAAAAACAAAAAGCGTATATCAATCTCATAAACACCTCACAAATTATTACTATTCCCATGAATGCAAGATGGCATTCCCTTTTTCGAAAATAGAAAATTACTTATTAATCAGTATCGGAATTGTTGTCATATTCCCATGTACCATCACTTCCATGATCCACAATCCTGAAGAATATTCCGTTGTTGGGAATGAAATGGTATAGTTTCCTGACATCATGAATTGATCATGTAAAACAATTGCATCTATAGGATTGAATGCATTGCGTATGTGAATGCTAACATGACCCTGTTCTTTAATGCCTATTTCAATTGTTCCACGATCTTGTATTGGATGAGGATATGGTCCTGCAATCAAACCGGTGAGATTGATCAATTTTTCAGAACAAGCAAAGTATAATCCTAGTGTATCGCGTTCCATAGTGTCGATATCATTAGCCGCAATGAGTGGATGATAACAAACAGCAAGTGTTTTCCTTTCACCTGCAGGAATGGTGAATGGTATTTGTGAAACCGGAACACTAAATGCGAGATTGATTGACATAAAAATCTGCGAGAATGAAATTGGATAACGCCCCGTATTTTCAATTACGATTGAATCACAAGATGTTGTTCCAAGCGCAGTGGAATCGAATGCCAATGCGGATATTTTCTGTCCTTTGAGATCTGAAACAGTAATTGTCAACCCTGGCACAGAATCAGACAATACCCTCCTATTTCCTGCTTTGTCCGTAATCAGTACTGTATATTTCGCATCTTGATATTGATCAATGATGGAAATATTCACTATTGCTTTGTCTCCATTTCTTGTGATGGTTGATGTAATATTGATAGATTCCGATTCCACAATCATAACACTGTCCAATCCTGAATCAATCAATGTCTCATCGCTAATCGTAAATGTCACGGGTAGACCACAATCATTCTTCTTTGTGATGATTGTAGGAGGAGTGAGATCTGCATTTGTTGTAACAAGCAAGTTTACTACATGTCTTTTGACGCAATCATTTTCAAGAAAGATCTTTGCTGAATTTTTTCCAATTGAATCTCCGATGGCACATACAATTATATCACTTGAAAGACCAGGTGGAATGGTAATTGGAAGCTGTGTATTGAGTCGGATTTGAACGGGACCTGCATCTTCAATTCGAATTGCTTGTATCGTTTGCGGAAAATTACCTTCATTTGTGATTGTGATTGGAAAGCAGAATTCCTTTTTGATGGGACCATCTTTTTGAATTGCCACAGGTATTGTATCGCCTTTTACCAATACAGTAAATCCTGGGATATCAAATTTCTTTGTTGTTGTATATCCTGCAGAATCTTTTGCTGTCAAGGTAAATGAGCCATCATTAAAAGGATCAATCAATTCTGCATTGAATGCAACGGAATCAGGCAATCCTGTGAATGCATCAATAGTGACATTGACATTTTCAGGATTTTCAGCAATGATTGATTGAATGTGAGAATCGCTTGCGGAAGAATCGAATACTGTTCCCGCAAGTTTATAGCATTCTTGTTTTGAAATCACATGTGGTGGACGATAGTCAAATAATGTGAAACTCATTCCACCGATATAACCATAAGAATTAGCCGGACCATATCCATAGACATAAATGCCGATGGGTTCAGGAGCGGAGATATTATGTACTCCATCAGTAACAGGAATGGTAGCATAGAAAAATCGTGAGCCACCGATGCGAGAGAATTGAGATTGCGATACATTGGCTCCATCAAGAACTACTTTGTCAATAACGGTTACCGGTGCAACCACATTCACATATTGAAAATTATACACCTTCACTCGTTCAGAATTTGAATTCAATTGAACGGCTTGTGCGCTGATAAAACGATATGAAGGCAAGAATTGCTCATAGGGTGGAATCATCATCATGAATGGATCACTATTTGCAAGTCCTGTATTTCCAGTCGAAGAAGTTTTTTTGTATTGTGCCACCATGAATGGTTTATCGCTATATACTTCAGCTGCTTTTGTGAGTCTACCTGTGAAGTATTGTCCTGCATTCAGCGTAGTAACACGAACTGAATCAACAAATATCGGAGTGCTATCAATAGCTGCTAAAACACGATATACATCCCAACCAACCGGAGATGCATCTTGGGGTAATGGATAGGGAGTGAGGAATGCGCTTTTTCCATAATTCGTGGTTGGCACCATTTGTTCAACAATGCAATCGCGTGAAGTCAAATCAAAACCCCCATCTTGAGGTATGCGCGCTCTTTGATGTCCTGCAAATACTGCAATAGGTTTATCTGAACTAATACCAGTTCCTGTCAAATCATGATTTATGGTGGTGGAAGGCAATGCTTGAACGAGATATACATCTCCTGCATTCAATACAACCGGATTTGGATTTCTTCCTGCGAACAGCATGGGGGCTGTTGGAGTAAAAGTGATACGCGTATTATTTTCTACTGCCACGACCGCGAATTGTGATGGAGTGCTACCAATGGACAAACGACCTGTTCTATCGTCAACGATATTATCAGAGGGATATGACATCACATAATAATCTCTTTCGAGAGCAGGTCTTGGCAATACCAAAAAAGCATCGCTCGTTGTCCATGCTTGATTCAATGCATAGACCATGACATCATTATCCGTTTCAACTTTGAATGATTGGACCGCTCTCTTTTCGGTTTGCCCACCATCGGGGAGTAATTCACTTCCAGAATTTACCCCTACCAATTCAAAACCATCCCACATCACACTGAATGAATAAATTTGCGAAGGATTTGAGATTGTAAAATTCCGAACATATTGTCTGTTATAAATGTCGCGATAAGTGATCTTTCCAGTAGTTGGAACCTCTGCAGCGACGAATATGTACAAGGAATCCGATCGACGTTCTTGATCATCTTGGGATCCCGGCAAAGCCCCAACACCACGATGAATATTCGGAATGAATGTAAGCCAAAACTCCTTTCCTTTGCTCGTTCCACCTACTTGAGACAAAGCAGAAGTGAATGATGACAAGCAAAACAATACAAGGAAATATCGAAGAATGAAGTTAGGCATGATGAATTTGATCAATTTTGCAGATTGAAATGATCGCTATACTATAGTCTTAACGAATTTAATGCAATTCCGACCCAAAACAGTCTATTATGTATAAAGGAAAGACCAAATATTCCATTTTACTGATCCCGATTGGTATATTCCTCTTCTTGATGCAGCCATTGTCTGCCCAGATGACCATTGACACCATCATCATAGAACAGAAGAAGTCTTCCCAAATGTTTCCGGATTCTTGGAAATATGAAACAGTGGGAAATCCAAGCCAAGCAGATATCATTCATCTATCGGGTTTGAAAATCGGACAAGAAGCCGGTGAATTCGAATGGAAGAAAGCTGAAGAAGCTTTGAGGACCTCTCAGATATTCAGCAAGGTTCACATTGAGATAGACACACTCGATGCTCGAAATGTTACCGTCTATATTGTTCATGAACTGGCATTGCCCAAAGAGGGACCGGGATTATATGTCGACATAGGCGGATCCATCGCATCTTTGGGCGGGATATATGATACAAAAAACCTCTCCGGTTCACTCATTGATCTTCATGCTCAAGCTCTTAATAAGACAGAACATGGCATAGGACCAGCATTGATCTTTTCGAGTAATTTGAAACAAATCATGCAATCCCGTATTGGTCTCGGTATCGGATTTCACTATCATCAATTCACACAGGGTTTTTCCGTACAAGCAAGTATGAGCCCACATCCCATGGGTGGAGCATTTGCTGGAGCATCTCTGAAATCCCAAGAAGGAATTGATTTTTTATTCGAGAATGCATCTACGCAAAGAATTTCACAAACATTTCAAGAATACTCTGTTTGGGGCGGATGGCTATTACCAAGAAAGGATAATCTGTATTTCAGTGCAAAAGCTTCCATCCGAGAAGCCAATCGAGGTTCAATAAAAACTATCCAAGCATTTGACAATACACAATCCATATTGCTGGGATTTGGCTCTTTGGCAGATCGAACTCGCATCAGCAATGGTGATGAAATTCCTATTGGCGCATGGGGAAGTGCCGTTTTAGGCAAAATAATGCCATCTTCTCAAAGAAATGAGGAATCCTACTATTATGTGGGAGGCCTTGTAGAGCAAAGCGAATTAACCCTGAACAATGCCTTATATCTCAGAGCTACATTGTCTGCCGGAAGTGGATTATTGCGAGGAAATGCCATAAATACCGCATTGGAAGCCACAACGAAGGCACAATATTTGTTACATCCATCATGTGCTCTCATGGTTAATGCAATGATACGAGCATCTTGGAATTGGAATGATTTTAGACAGCTTATTTTGGACAATCAAGCTGGTATTCGAGGAATGCCGGTTAATGCAAGAATTGGAAACAATGTAGCGATTGTCAATGTTATGCTTGCCAAAGAAGCATGGAGATTGATTCCGGGATTGCGATTGGGCTTTTCAGCATTTGTTGATATGGGCTCAGTTTGGAATAAAGGAGTATCACTTGCACAGACTGTATGGACTTCATCTATTGGCGGTGGCTTGCTCATTTTAGCAGAAGGAAGATCCATGCAAATCGGCAAACCATTGTTGAGAATCGAATATGCACATGTGCTTCAAGGTGGTAATGGAATTGTATTGTCGACACAATATCCGTTTACAATGTTTACTTCTCATCAATATGCTACCCCATGTGTGATTGGCGATACAATTGATACAGAATAAATAATGCCATCCTTTATCTTGTTTGTATAGTCTCTATTTTTGAAACATAATATTTACTATTCACCACATAATGAAACATCTTGCCATGCGGTTACTATCATCAAACAAACAATTCGACATATCAGCAATATGCTTGTTTGTGTGTATCGTATGTAGTCTGACATGTACCCAAATCACATTGTTTGGGCAAACAAAAAAAACTACAACACCACAAGTGCGTGGACCGGTATTCAGAGAAGTGGATCCTGAAGTTTCAGGTGTGAAGTTTATGAATCTCACACCCGGACCTCCTGAATTAAAAAAAGAAAGCAGACTATTTACGATAGCAAGTGGTGGAACATCCGTGGGGGATGTCAACGGAGATGGATTAATCGATATCTATTTGACAAGTTTCATTGGGAAGAATACTCTGTTCATCAATAAGGGAAAACTCAAATTTGAACCTGCCCCTGAGTCTGCAGGTGTGACAGATACCGCTGGTTATGGTTTTGGATCAACAATGATTGACATTGATGCAGATGGTGATCTGGACATCTTTGTGACAAAATATAATCATGAACCTAATAAGTTATTTATCAATGATGGAAAAGGTTCATTTACTGAGAAAGCAAAAGAATTCGGTTTGGCAACAATCGGCAATGGCATTCAATCAACATTCTTTGATTATGATTTGGATGGAGATCTTGATGTATTGATTGTCAATAATGGATTGTCAAGAGTTGGATTCAAGCATGAAGGTGTCACGCCGATCCTCATGAAGAATAATGGAAATAATACCTTTACTGATATAACATCAACTTCCGGAATTGATCATAAAGGATTTGGATTGAGTGCCACTGCTGCAGACATCAATAATGATGGCTGGCCTGATTTATATATCGCAAATGATTTTGAAGAGAAAGACTATTTATACATCAATACGAAGAATGGAAGATTCGAACGAAAAACAAGAAAAGAATTACCACATACTGTCATGTTTGGAATGGGCAACGATGTTGCAGACTTCAATAATGATAATCTCATGGACATCATAGTAGTGGATATGCTTCCTGAAGTACATGTTCGATTGAATTCACAATTTGACAATTTCAATACATTCAATACAACATTTGATTCATCGCAATTCATTCAAAATACACTTCAATTAAATAGAGGTAATGGAAGATTTACAGACATTGCTCAGATGTCCGGCGTGGATGCAACTGAATGGTCATGGACTGTATTCTTTGCAGATTTCAATCTTGATGGAAATAAAGATCTCTTTGTGGCAAATGGATTGAATTGGGATATCATGGACAAAGACTTGCGTCGACTTGGTGTAACGCATGAAATGATGCAGGAATTACATGATAAAGGGTACAAACAATTATCGGAGTCTTCAAAAGCTAAAGGTGATATGCGAGAAATTGCAGAAGAATTCGACATTGGAAGACTCATTAGAGAAGTAAAGAGAACTCGCGTGCCAAATTATCTTTTCAAGAATAATGGCGATCTCACATTTTCAAAAGTCACAAATGAATGGGGAATGGAATTGCCATATAATACCTGTTCATCCTCCTATGCAGATTTTGACAATGATGGTGATCTTGATTTGATTCTCAATAATATCGATACCACTGCAGTATTGTATGAAAATACAATGATGAATACCGGAAAGAATAATTATCTCAAGGTGAGTTGTATTGGCAATACAAAGAATACACAGGGCTTGGGTGCGAGAATTCAAATAACCATTGGTGGTAAAACACAAATGGTTGAATTGGCTGCTACACGTGGATTCGCTTCAGGTGTTGCACCCATCGCACATTTTGGACTTGGCACCTCAACATTGATCGATGAGCTCATTGTCACTTGGCCGGGAGGGAAGCAGCAAAAACTTATCAAAGTAAAATCTAATCAACATTTGATATTGAATCAATCAAATGCAGTCGAAGTTCAGAACAACAACGCAAAAATTCCTACGATGTTTACAGAGATTACTCAATCAGATTCTGGTTCCGTGAAATTTCTCCATAAAGAAAATGATTTTGATGATTTTTATACTGAACGATTATTGCCAAATCAATTATCAATTAATGGTCCTGCATTAGCTTCAGGTGACTTGGATGGCAATGGTTTGTCCGATATAGTGATAGGTGGACCACAAGGATATCCAACATCAATCTTTCTTCAACAAAGCGCCGGTGCATTTTCCAAGGCTGAAATTCAGGATGTATTCAAAGCAGATTCACTCTTTGAAGATCAAGGAATATTATTGTTTGATGCAGAATTGGATGGAGATTTGGATATCTACATTGCAAGTGGTGGAAATGAACTTGCAGTTGAACAACCAAATTTATTGCAAGACAGATTATACATTAATAATGGAAAGGCAATATTCACAAGAAGATATCTTCCTGATATGCCTGTTGCAAAATCTTGTGTGATCGGAAATGATATTGACAATGATGGCGATATCGATCTTTTTGTTGGTGGAAGAAATATTCCCGGTGCTTTTTCAAAAGAGCCACGCAGCTATCTCTTGCTCAATACGAATGGTATATTCACTGATGTGACAAATTTTCTTGCCAATCCATTGATGAAACCAGGTAGAGTAAAATCTGCATTGTGGTCAGACTTCGATAGTGATGGCGATAAAGACCTCATTGTGGTTGGTGAATGGATGAAGATTCTCTTGCTTCAAAATAGTGAAGGCGTGTTTTTTGATAAATCTGCTGCTTATGGAATAGATACAACAACAGGAATGTGGAATAGCATTAATGCTGGAGATATTGATAATGATGGTGATATGGATTATGTCCTTGGGAATATAGGGATCAATCGGCGCTATGAAGAACCATCTGCTGCATATCCATTTGAGTTGTTCTGTCGTGACTTCGATGACAATGGTAGCATTGATTATATCCAAAGCTATTATGAAAATGGGATACGATTCCCTTCCAGAGTGATTGGAAGTTTGATATCACAGATTCCAACTCTACGAAAAACCTATTTGAATATCGAGGATATAGCAAGAATAAGTTTGGAAGAACTTGTGGGCGGAGATTCGATATTAAAGAAGGCACATTACTTGAAATCTGAAATGGGTACAAGTATAGTGTTGATCAACAATGGAAATAAACCATTCACAATTCAGAAGCTTCCGGTGATTTCTCAATCAGCACCAATATATGGTACACAATTGATGGATATCAATGCCGATGGCAATATAGATATTCTTCATGCAGGCAATTTTTATGGTCCCGATAGAGATTCATGGAGATTTGATGCTGGTATTGGTGAGGTACTTACCGGAGATGGAAAAGGGAATTTTACTGCAGTGAAAAATACTCAAACCGGTTTTTTTGTTCCAGGTGAAGCTCGCTCAATGATTACAATTCCAAATAAAGAAAGAAAAGAGCTCATGGTCATGGTAGCTTCCTGCAAAGATACAATACGAACATTTTCTTATACCATACCCTCAACATCAACTTTGATACAATTGGATGATAAGGAAGTGGCAACACATGCAATCGTTCAATACAAATCAGGCAAAAAACAATTGATAGAATTTTTCAATGGCTTCGGATATTATTCGCAGCAATCAAAATTTGTTGTCATGGATAAAGATGCCATCTCAGTTACATTCTATCATCATTCAACAATAGTCAAAACTGTCAAAAAGTAATTATCATGAAGACAATTCACATCCTATTATTGATTTCTGTTTGCGCAATCTTTGGATCATGTGCCTCTGCAACAGGAACAAAAAAAATTGCAAATGAATGGTGCTCATGCATGAAACAATCAGATACAGAATCAACCGGAAAAGCATGTGATTCAATTGCGGAAGTCAATTTAGAGTTGATGGTAAAAGATAAATGGAAGGAAGTACAAGAAAAACAATTATCTCTTGATACAATGAGGGCATTTAAACTGTCATTACATATGGAATACTATAAAATGACAGAAAAATGTAGAAAAAAAGACTAAAAATGTGCAAAACTATAAGTCAATTATGGCGTTTTTCTTTAAAATTCTGTATTTGACCATATTCTCTGTAATTTTCGCATAATATTTTGCTTTTTTTTTTGACTTCTGGGTGTATATTTGTACTCATTGGCGTGAACCCCACTTAGGTGTTCATCGCTTGTTGTGTCTAAATGATAAACGAAAACACAGAGTTCTGTAAATCTGCCATTGTGCAGTATGATCTCCGTAGCACATAAGAACTAGTAATAATTCATTATATATTTTTTCTTTATTGAGGTTTATATGCGAAATGTTTTGCGCCTCTCTTTATCCACTTTAGCTGTGCTTATTGCAGGGTTGTTCTCAATCTCGCAAAATGCAAATGCTCAGTGGTGTTACCCCTCATACACCGAGTGGGGTTATGCTTGTAACCAGCCCTATGGTGCAAGTTTTACGGCAATCACCATTGGTTCAGTAACAAATACTTCCGGCTGTTCCGGTTGGACAGATTATGGTACATCAATACCATTTAAACTATTTGCTGGAATGGCAAATACTGTAACTGTTACTGCTAAAACATTTGGTGACTGGCCATACAGTGCAGAGATTCCACTTAATATTTGGATCGATTATAATAACAATTATAATTTCGATGCAAATGAGTTGATTAACCCTCCTGGCTTGCCATGTAATGGTACGACCAATTCTCGTACTTTTACGATTACTCCTGCAACAAGTTTACCTGCAGGTATGTATAAGGCTCGCTTTAAAGCAGTAGGACCACCAGAAGGAAATTCACAAGCCCCTTGCTATAGCTATTATGGTGAAGTGGAAGATTATATGATTCAAATTCTTCCACCTCTTTCTGATCCTTCACCAATTGCAGTGTCTGTAACTAATCCCGGTGATGGTTCTCCGGTTGCTTCACCTGTTCCAGCTGGTCAATACAATGTTGGTTTTACATTAGCAAATCTTGGTTCTTCAGGAATGACAGAATGTCAATATAATGCTGCTGTAACGAAAGTATCTGATGGTAGCAATGTTGTACCTCCTGTTTCTGCTACTTATGCAACACCAATTGCTGCAAGCGGTGCAGTTGTGATTCCATTGGTATCTAATCTGAATATTACAGATCCATTGCAACCTTATCGCATTCAGGTTTCAATTCCTGCTGCATCTGTTAAAGGACAATTTGCAAATGGCGATAATAATCCAAATAACAATACTTTGGATGCATTCGTTGGTCCTGCTCTGAACAGTGGTGAATATTGGGTAGGTGGTACACAAACTCCTACAAACTGGTTCAGCAATCCAACATCTGTTACCATAGCACTGACTTATGGTGGTATTCTTGGCCCTGTCACATTCAATGTGCGTCCAGGTTCATACACTTCAACACAAGGTCAACTTGGTCAAGTAACTGCATCTGTTCAAGGTGTTCCAGGTGCTTCTCCAACCAAAAGAGTTGTGATTAGAAGAGATCCTGCACAACCAGGCAATGCAGTATTTGTATCGCCAAACAATGGTCCAGGTGCTACTAATTATATGTATAAAGTTGTTGGTAATGTTTATACAACATTTGATGGTATCACATTCCAAGCAGATGGTGCTGCAACTGTTGCTCGTTACTTCTGGTTGACCAATGTTGGTACAACAAACTTTACTCGTGACCTTGTATTCCAAAACTGTACATTCAATGGTGTGAACACAACATTGGCTGGTACTGATAACTACTTGTTCATGACTGATGCCGGTCACATTACAGATGGTCTATTCTTCACAAGTAACAGATTCAACTTTGGTGATGTTCACCTCTGGTTGGATGGTGGCTTTACTGCTGGTGGATCAACAAACACAAATATTAGATCCAATGTGTTCACAGATTTCAATTCACGCGGTGTTTACATGAGCAATCTTCAATTGCCTACCGTAACCAAAAACACAATGACAACTTTGTCCGTGAATCCAATACCTGTAACAGCATTGGATGTTGAAAGAAATGCTTCTGGTGGAAAATACGTTGGTAATAAGATTTCATTCAACAGAACAGGTACAGGATTTAGATTTGCATCAAATTCAAATGCTGGTTCGCCAGCTGAAATCACCAATAACATGGTGAAAGTTGGAAACGGTATTGCAAACACAACATTTGCTTTAACTGCACAAAACTTCCTGAATACCAACATTTATTATAATACACTATTGGTAAATGCTCCAATTACTACACTTGGTGCTGCATTGAACTTGCAAAATGCAAGTGCAACAGGTACAAGAGTGTATAATAACATCATCAATAATACCAATAATGGTTATGCTTATAGCATTACTTCAGGTAGCCCTGCTGCAGAATCAGATTTTAACAATATCCGTAATAGTACTTGTAGTAATACTAGTGGCTTTACTGGAACAAATGTAGGATTCTATCTTTCAGCAGCGAGTGCACCATATTACTGGTATTCACAAACTGGTAGAGATATTAACTCTTATCAGCTTCAGCGTTATAGTGCGCCAACATTTTTGCCAGCACCTTATGATATGTATATCGGTGATATCAATAAGTTCCTTCGTGGTACTCAAGCTATCAACAATATCAATGGTGGTAATACAAATGTTGATATTGATAGTACATTGCGTCGTAATCCTCCAATGATGGGTGCTCATGAATTGGTTCCTGTTATTGCATTCTCAGGTCCAACAATTGATAGTACTTGTGTTAACACAACATCAATCGTAGCATCTGGTCCGGTTATTTCATCAATGAAGCCTTATCAATATGTATTGCCTTTGGCAAACCCAACGTTAGCACCTTCAAACTCAGTATCTTACACTTGGGCATCTACAACATCACGTCCGGTTATTAATGGTACAAAATTCTCTGGTGCCTTTACTCCAACATTGACAATCTTTAACACAGATGAATATGATGCTGGAACCTATACTTGTGTTGCAACATTGAATGATGGTGCAAAAGAATACAATGGTATCGACCTTACACAATCAAACTATACTCGTCAAATTGGCGTAAATCAGCCTGTTGAAATTAGCAGACAGCCAATTTCACAAGTTGTATGTAAGGGAAGTGATTTCGTTTTGAACTTTACTACAAGACGTGGTACTTCAATTGGATATCAGTGGTTCAAAGATGGTGAATTGTTGAAAACAAATACTGTTTACCCATTCGCTTCAGCAATTGAAGGTGTAAACAATTATGTACTCACAATTCGCAATGCAGATTTCTCGGCATCAGGTCGTTACACATGTCGCATTCGCACAACTTGCGGTGCAACAGCTGCAGATACAGTTGTGTATACACAAGATGCTATCGTCTATGTAGCGAAAGGAACACAAATTGACAAACAACCTGTAAGTCAAGTTGTAGCAGCTGGTTCAACAGCAAAATTTGAAGTAGCAGCTGCAGAAGCAACTGGTAGCTTTGGAATTTCTCCTGTTCGTTATCAGTGGACAAAGAATGGTACCGCAATCAGTGATAATGGTCGTTATGGTGGAGCAACTTCACCTGTATTGTCCATTAAGAATGTTGTAGCGGGTGATGCTGGTAACTACAGTGTAAAAGTGATTGGATCTTGCGGTGAAGCAACATCGCAAACATTTACTCTTACACTTGGAACAGCTACAGCAACAGCAGTTGCAGCTAAAGTTGACGCATGTCAATCATCTGATGCAACATTGAAAGTAAATGCAAGCACATCAGTACCAAACTTGAATCTTGAATATAGCTGGTTCAAAGGCAATGTTCAATTGTTTGATGGTGCTAAGTATGCTGGTTCACAATCAAATAGCTTGACTATCAAAAATGCAGATCCTGCAGATGCAGGAATGTATAGAGCAGTTGCAACTGCATCACCAGCGGTTAATATCTCAGCTTCAGCTGATGTAGAACTTAGCTTGTATGCAGCAACTCAAATCACAACCGGATTGTCAAGCAAGAAAGTTTGTGATGGTACAAAAGAAACATTGTCTGTTATTGCAACAGGCGGTGGAAACATGACTTATCAGTGGAAGAAAGATGGTCAAAGCATTGCAGGTGCTACATCAGCAAGTTATGAAATAGCAAGCATGGATGCAGCTTCAGCAGGTGAATATACAGTCGATGCAACAGGTGCTTGTGGCACAGTTTCATCAACTGCAACCATCACTCATTCAACAAAACCAACAATCGTTGTTGGAAAACCAACAGTTGATGCTAAAACTGGTGAGAAGATTGTATTGACAGTTAATGCAAATGAAGATGGTGTAACAACCTATAAGTGGTTCTTCAATGGAACTGAAATTCCTGGTGCAACTACAAATGAATTTGTGAAATTCAATGCTTCAAATGCAGATGCAGGCAAGTACTATTGCGAAGTAACAAACTTCTGCGGTACTACAAAGTCTGATGAAATGACAGTTGCTGTCAAGCTCACAACAAGTGTTGATGAAACAATCATCGCAGAAGGTCTTAAGCTTTATAATAATGAGCCAAACCCATTTGCAAATTCAACAGCAATCCGCTTCGAATTGCCTAAGCCAGCATATGTGACATTGAGCGTATCCGATGTATTCGGTCGCGAAGTAGCACAACTTGCTTCTAAAGGTTTTGACGCAGGTATCCACACTCTCAATTTCGTACCAACCGAATTTGGTCTTGCAAACGGTGTGTATTATTACACATTGACTACAAGCGGTACATCATTGACAGAGAAGATGCTCTTCGTCAAGTAATTCGAAAGAACATACAAAAAGAAAAGCCGATCCTGCAAAGGATCGGCTTTTTCTTTTATTACTGAATAAGAAAAGGTAATACATCAGCGAAAGATGATATCTTTCACGAGTGAATATCCAATTCGTTCATTGAGTTTTGTAATAAGTTCTTGTTTACGCAGACTCAATTCATTTCTCCAAGGTGCGCTCATAACATGAATGAAAAGTTTCCCTTCATCAAAGCGTTGAACCGTGCAAATGTTTTGAGTTTTATCACCAAGGACTTCATTCCATAATTCAGGAATCTTCTGTGCAGCTATCTGTTGTTCCCAGCCATGTTCGTGGATGAGTTCATGTAGGATATCCGCAATATGTTTAGGGGAATGATTCATATTAGAAGGTGTATCCGAATCCAACACCAAAGGTATTTTTTAATTGTGCGGATGGACCACTTGTACCATCAGCTCTTTTAATGATGATTCGATCATCATAGAATGCATCAAGTGATAATGTTACTTTAATAAAACTATTTACTTTCATTGAAAGTAAATTTTCCATACTGATAACCATTAATGTTGGAGAAGAAAAGGGTGAAAACAGATTTAATCGTGAATTGAGCTGAACATGTTCAACAATTTCATCTGAAAACTGTGCATTGATGAGTGATCCAAGAAATGATTGAATAGTATTTCCTTTTACAACATTATATGCACCTTGTTCCGACAGCAATTGATTAGCCACAATGGTTGTTCTTCCTGTAAGCGGAGCAAACAGTAATGATAACCCTTTCAAAGGTTTTATTTCTACACCCAATGCAGTTGTCAAAAAAGCTGGAGCGAGAAAAGTAGAAGTCAGAGGATAATCACCGAGGGTTGAATCGAATGCAGCAACATAATTCCTACCATTTGTGAACTGCGTGCGAAAATCAACTAGCAAGCTATAACTCATCATTTGTCTTGCAGCAATGCCAGCTTGAGAAACTAAGATGATGCGATCATCGCTTTTACGGAATTCGACATCTCCTATTTTTGAAAGACCATATCCAAGTTCGAGATAACTATTCCATGTAACATTATCATGAAGATACTGAGCTTTATACATTCCAAGTCCGATGATTGAAGTCGAACTATTTCCACCGGCCGTCCAATTGAGTAGTCCAACCTGGCTGAATGTAATATTTGTGATTCCGGAATAGTGCCAACCCTGTAATTTTTTAGCATCACTCAATTGATTGGTCACTTGTTTCAAGGAATCCACCAAACCTTGACCCATCGATTGCGCAAGTGCATTCGTCCCACCGCAGATCAGGAATATGACGATCTGAGCAAATCCTCTTTTTTTCATGCTATAAGAAATGTGTTACAGTTTCAAAAGCCAAGCAAATATTAATGGAGCAACAATTGTTGCATCAGATTCCACAATGAATTTCGGTGTATCAATATTCAATTTACCCCAAGTAATTTTTTCATTGGGCACGGCACCTGAATATGATCCATAGCTTGTTGTTGAATCTGAGATTTGACAGAAGTAACTCCAGAATGGAATATCTTGCATTTCCATATCTTGATACAACATTGGAACTACACATATTGGAAAATCACCTGCAATACCCCCGCCGATTTGGAAAAAGCCTATACCCTTGCCGGTTGAATTCTGAATATACCAATCAGAGAGCCACATCATATAATCTATACCTGACTTCATGGTTGTACTTTTGAATTCGCCTTTGATACAATAGGAAGCAAAGATATTTCCCATGGTTGAATCTTCCCAACCGGGAACGATGATTGGGAGATTCTTCTCCGCAGCTGCAAGCATCCAAGAATGTTTTGGATCAATCTCATAGTATTGTTCCAGTTCTCCGGAGAGCAACATTTGATACATGAATTCATGAGGAAAATATCGCTTTCCTTGTGAGTCTGCATCATGCCAAACGCGATGAAGATGTTGTTGCAAACGACGAAATGCTTCTTCTTCGGGAATACAAGTATCAGTGACACGATTAAAATGATTCTCCAATAAATCCCATTCATCTTGCGGAGAAAGGTCTCGATAATGAGGGACGCGTTTATAGTGTGAATGAGCAACCAAATTCATGATATCTTCTTCAAGATTAGCCCCGGTGCATGAAATGATATGCACTTTATCCTGGCGAATCATCTCAGCCAGTGTTTTTCCCAATTCTGCCGTGCTCATGGCACCTGCAAGAGTGATCATCATTTTGCCACCTTCGGCTAAGTGCTGTTCATATCCTTTTGCCGCATCAATAAGTGCAGCAGCATTGAAATGCAGAAAATTGGATTCAATAAATTGGGAAATGGGTCCTCTATTCATGATGCTCATCGGATTGGGTGAAACAACAACATTGTGTTTATCATTTACTATCTGGTGTATATATCTTTTTGCAAAGAATGGATACTTCTTTGCATTCATCTTCGGTTATGCTCTTGCTGATTTCAGAAAGCATTGCCATGAATAAGGGTTCAACTCTTTCCATGACTTCCATGCCTGATTCAGTGATCCGAGCAAGAGAAAGGCGTCTATCTTCTTGAACACGAATCCTCTCGGCCAAGCCTTTTTGTTCCAAGCCATCGATTTGCCGAGTGACATCGGTGGTTTTTTCTATAAGATGCTTAACGATTTCCGTTCTGGACATACCTTCGGGATATGCCCTTTTGAGGAGTCGTAGAATTGTATACTGACCACCATTGATGCCTAGTGGAGAACATGCCTTATCCACCTGCTGACGTAGAAACTCGGCAGCCATACTGATATCCAAGATCGCTTCCAATGCAGGAAAGCGATATCTGGATTGTGTGCTTTGTTCTTTGTCTGACATCTGAATTATCCGAAATGATTGGTAAAATTACACAATTTGAATCTATGAAAGAGAGGAATCATGAGTAAGGAAATATCTCCTGAACGCCCCAATTTGTACTACCATCAATATCGAGCTTCTTTCACCGAATCATAACCATGCACACCTTCAATATTTTTGGTGTTTTTTTCATGAGATATGTAAGGTTTTCCACATCTCATTACTCTTATTAAAAAGGAGTATTGTAACTTTTTTTGAATTGTAGACTCCTTGCCATTGCACCACGATGGATTGAGCACATGAAATTAGCATTGTTGTTTACCTTTCTTTTTTCGGTAACAGGTCTCTTTGCCAATGAAGGAAAGGAATTGGTGGAATTGCTTCGCAAAGGCAATGCCCAGCATGATGTTGGTAATTATGAACAAGCCCTTGCATATTATTACAAAGCATTGAAGTTCGATAGCATTTCGGGTATTGTTCACTATGAGATCGCCTATACACTATTGGCTTTGAAACGCTATGATGAGGCGGCTGATTATAGCAGAAAGGTCATATCGCTGGATAGTAAGCAGCAACAGGGCGCATATTTGATGCTGGGGTCTGCATTGAGTATGTCTGGCAAATTACAAGAAGCCATACAAGCATACCTAGATGGTTTGGTAAAATTCCGTGGATTGCATCAATTACATTATAATCTTGCATTGGCGTATTTCGATATTGGAAATTTGTCCAAATCAGAGGAAGCTTTGTATCGTTCTTTGCAGATGCGTCCCGGACATATAAACAGTCATATTTTGCTTGGAAAAGTCGCTGCCGCCAGGGGTGATAATATCAAATCTGTTTTATGCTTTTCCTATGTATTGTATCTTAACCCCGAGCAGAGCAATGTTCAAGAAATTTCAACAATGTTGAAGGAGCAAGTCACTGTCTTATTTGACTCCAAGGCTGATTCACTACATGTTGGTTTGTTTGCAGGTGATTCCATTTTTACAGACTTATACAAATCATTGAATGCAGAAAAAAAAGAAGGCAATACACTACAATCATTTCCGGAATTACTCTGCAAATTCTTTCATTCTCTAGAATCTGTAGCTGATAAAGGGAATCCATTATGGTCGGATTTATATGCAGGAACATTTTATAGTTTACACGCCTCCGGTCATTGCGAAGCATATGCTCATAGTCTAACACAATTGAATGAAGACTCCGAGCCAGATCGTTGGGTACGACTTAATCAGGTAAAAGTACAAGAGATGCGTTCTTGGATTGAAGCACATCAACCGCCGCAAAAAATGAATCAGATCTTATTTGGTGGAAGATCGACATTGAGATGAGGTACTTCATTCCAACGAGTTGTAAAGGCAGGTGATTTTCTGTCTCTTTTCATATTCCATCTTCGTTTTTTCCCTCCAGGTCCTCCTGTAGCCCCACTTCGAATTGTTCTTCTCCCAAACCGCAAATTGATACTATCGACTGCTTCCATCACTGCTGAATTTCGTACAATGTTTTGTTCTGTGAACAATGATTGTTGTACACTTTCTTCAGGACAAATATCATGGAGCATCACACCACATTTTTTATAATAAAAACCTTCCTTATAGATTCGTGTTACTCCTTCGATTGCAGCTTTCACCAAGTCTGGTGAATATTGTGTGGGGATTTCACATTTCACCGTGGTAGAATTTGAATATTGCGGATATTTTGGTGAAAAATAATTTGTGCGAATGAAGATGGAGATGGCTCCGCAGACAGTACCTTGCGCTCTTAATTTCACAGATGCGCTTTCCGCATGCCTTGCGACTGCTTCGGTTAATTCATGCAATTCAGTGACATATTCACCAAAACTTCTGGAACAGACAATTGTTTTTTGCTGGGGTAAATCATCAATGCTGATGCATGGTATGCCATTCAATTCATGAACCATACGCAAGCCAACGATCGTAAACTCTTGCTTTATCCATTCTTGCGGAGCATATTTCAAATCTTTTGCATTCATGATTCCCGCACCTTTCATTTTTGGTGCTGTTCTATATCCAACTCCCCATACATCCTCAACAGGAATCTGTTCAAGCCATTCATCGTGGTCTTCAAGATGTTCAGGAAGCACAAATACACCTTCGCATTCTTTTCTTTTTTTAGCAATACGATTCGCAATTTTCGATAAAGTATGTGTAGGTCCAACACCGATACCTACAGGAATACCTGTCCATTGCATGACGGTTCTTCGCATTTCTCTGCAATATTCAACCTGATCGGATGCAGGAATATGTTCGAGATCTAAAAATGATTCATCAATCGAATAGACTTCGATAGTGGGAGTGAACATGGAGAGTGTTTCAACAACACGATGACTCATGTCTCCATAGAGTTCATAGTTTGAAGAAAACACTTGCACATCGTGTGCTTCAACAATATCCATGATTTTAAAGAGTGGATCTCCCATTTTTATCCCGAGTGCTTTTGCTTCATCAGATCTTGCAACGGCACATCCATCATTATTTGAAAGGACGATGACGGGTATACCTCTCAATTCGGGCTGAAAAACTCTTTCGCAGCTCACATAAAAGTTATTTCCATCAACAAGTGCCAGTGCCATGATTCATCGGAATTTTTGAATGCAGGAAGTTACGATGCCCCAAATGCAATCACCGGAATTTTCATTGAGCTGAACAGTTTCATAGCGTTCGTTTTCCGCATGAAGAAAACATGCAGTCCCACGCATTTCAATTCTTTTGATGAGAAATTCATTATTCACAATCGCTACGACGATATCTCCTGTTTGCGCTTTCAGTGAACGATCCACAACAACCAAGGATCCATCATAAATACCGGCATTCACCATAGAGGTTCCACTAACCTGTACAAAAAAAGTAGCAGTCTTATTTTGAATGAGATATTCATCAAGAGAAAGTCTTTTGTCGATATAGTCTTCTGCAGGTGACGGAAAACCCGCACTTACGCCAGACAGAAATAATGGATAGGAACTATCAGGTGGTGATTCCTGAAAACCCATGATAGCTATGACTGTTGTTTTTTCTTGCATGACTGTGAAATGAGGTAGTGTTTTGAGTGCTTTGCAAACTATGCAATTCTGCTGATTTCAGGATGATGATATTGTTCACATGAGAATATTTCTAAAGGTTAGATTGATGCGAGGTTCTTTCACTTTTGTGGTTTTGGGAAGGGAATGCAACCATGCTTGTTGACATTGTCCGCGCATGATTAATAAGCTGCCATGATTGAGTTGGAGTTGTATTCGCTCTTTGCTGATGCGATGTTTGAAGGCGAAAGGTCGAGAGACTCCGAATGAAACGGATGCAATGATTGGATCATGGCCCAATTCTCTCTCATTGTCTCTATGCCAACCCATTCCATCATTGCCATCGTGATAGTAATTGCAAAGCACCGAATTGAATGAGGTATGTGCGAATTCTTCACAGGTTTGCTTTATGTGAAGCAGTTCCGGTGTCCATGGCAGGGGATTTCTCTGGATTCCACCATAGGTATAGACAGCATGTTGATCTCCGTACCATGCGCTTTTACGACGCAATTCACGAAGAATTCCAAACATGATGACTGTATCAGAATTCCAATTGAGAGTATTACTCAAGATATCCAGAAAAGATTGATTGACGAAGGCCGGAATTTCCGCATAATACAGTGCTTCGCCATCATGGGGCAATAATGATTGAGAATGTAAAATCATGAAGGTGAAACCCATGATTTAGGTTTCCGGTTCCATTCAATTTTTCTAAATTTGGGTATTCAATGTATAATATATGAGAAATGCTCATGAAGATATTGTGTACTTCAATTGTCTGTCTTTTATTCAATACAATGGTCTTTGGTCAACATCTGCCCAAAGCACCAATTCAGGGTGGATTGAAATCACATGATCATGGCATGATGTATGAAATCGAAGCATTGCATCATCAAGAACAGCATGATCCATCATATAGACCTATCCCAAAATGCACTGTCAAAAGAACTAGTGAGCAATCACTACAAGCGATGGACATGCCAGATACGAGTTGCAGAAATACCATCCCGGTTGTATTTCATGTGTTTCATCCGAAAGGAGCAGAGGGAGTTCCACTTTCTCAATTGGAATTTGCAATTGATGATCTAAACAGAACATTTGCTGGTACCGATGCAGATTTTGGCACAGTGAATCCCTTATTTGCTAATGCAAAATCTTATTCAACGATTCGATTTGCTTTAGCCAAACTCGATCCTTTTGGTCGAAGCACAAATGGTGTAGTGTATTACACAGATCGTCAAGGAGGTTTTGGAAATATTGGACCACAATGGGAGAATCAAATCAGAACCTATGCATGGGATAATTATAAATATCTCAATGTTTATGTTCAACTTGATTTATATGCAAATAACACATTCAATAATTCCGGTGTATGCTGGTATCCTTCAACGTTCATGAGTGATAATGGCATTGCACGTATGGTATATAATTATGTGTATCTCGGCAAAGGTGGATCTTCATATAATTATTTGGAATTCAATCAAACCTTTACGCATGAGGCCGGACATTATCTTGATTTACGACATACTTTTGATGGTAATTCTTGCACCGGTCAAGGAGATTTATGTGATGATACACCACCAACTGATGTAGCTGCAGGTGGTTGTGAAGGCAATCGTTGCAATGGAATCATCAATGGTGAAAATTACATGGATTATAATACAACGTGTTATAAGAACTTTACCATTGATCAAGTTGCAAGAATGGATGCAGCAATGAAGCATCCTGCGCGAAGTACACTATGGACTCCTTATAATCTGGTGGCAACAGGGTTATTATCACCGACGAGTACAGATACATGCTATAAATCACCGTATGTCTCATATACAACGGAACATGTACAAGAATCTCTTCTCAATGATGGAAGTTTGGCAAATGGAACAATCATTATACATGCATGTAATGGCGCTCGTTTTGCAATGCAAGGAAAGACGCTTGTTGCGGGAGAGCATTATTCACCTATTGAATTACCTGAAGGACTGAAAGAGCAAATATCTGTGAATGAAGATGGCACTATTATATCCAAGATTTTTTGGAATGTGGAAGAATGGCGATGTATATGCAATTGAGAATTATGGTCGCGGATTTATTACTGAATCCGCCAATAGTTCAAAAGCTGTATTTCTAGAACCGGGAACAGTCATTGGTCCTAGCTCAACATGGAATCAAGGAGGTGCACCAATCGTCCTGCATGCTCCTGATCATGTAGCATTGGATGGGAAAACAGGATATGTAGGATTTCGGATTCAAGTACGAGATGCATTTCATTATGGATGGATGCGCATAGCAGTATCCGGAAAGGATGGATGCACTCTTCTTGAGTACCAATACAATGAAAAACCAAATGAAGGAATTGTAGCCGGTGCTGATTGCTCTGTTGCTTTATCTACAAAAGAAGATTTTGTCGAAGAAGTTTTTTCAATTAGTCCCAATCCGGCACATGATAATGTCATTATCCAATTTGGAAGCAATATACCAAGAAAGGGAAAACTTGTATTGTCTATGCTCAATGGAGTGCAAGTTCAAGAATTGAATATTGTGCAATCAAGTCAAGAATTCTCATTGAAGGATCTTGCTGCAGGCGTCTATATTATGTCATTACATGATGAATCGGGTATTTTGATTCATTCGCAAGCAATCATTAAACAATAATCACAAAGAGGATGTAATGAGTAAGAATGAGGATTCGACTATCAATCGCAGACAATTCATGCGGACCATGGGTGCATTGCCAATAGTATCAGGTGCAGTCATGATGAGCATGTGCACTTCGGGTTGTTCCGAAGAATCATCCACAAGTCCATTGACTGGTGAGAAGGTGACATTAACCTTGGCAAATGAACCTGAATTACAAAGTAATGGTGGCGCAATTCGTCGAGCCTTTGGTGCCAATATGAATTCCAATAGACCTGTCATCGTTGTTCGCACAGCACAAGACAAGTTTCGTGCAATGTCAAGTTATTGTCCGCATGAAGGTGGTTCCATTGGAAATCCTACCGGAAGTAAAGCAATGTGTTCAAAACATGGTGCGGAATTTGGTTTGAGCGAAGGTAATTTCGCGCAGAATATCGGAGGTCAGTCTAGCCCTACCGCACAAACATTTGTAGTGACATATAATCAATCTGCCGGTACGATAACAATTACATTCTGATGCAAGTAACAAATACATATCATTCTTCAACAGAAATAGAAGCTTTGCAATCATTGCTTGACTTGGGGCATTTTGAGCAACTTGAACAAGAGTGTACTAAGATACTGGAATCGGATAAATCATATTCTCATGAATTAATTGCAATGACACAAGTGATGTTGTCGCAGTCATTCTGGCGGAGGGGCAATAGAAATAAAGGAGAAATTGCATCAGCGATTGCATTACAATTGATGAATGAACATGGTTCAGACTGGAGCAAGAAATCAAGCTCACAAGTTTATGGCAATGCCGGAATTCTTCATATGCAAATTGGCATGTTTGAAAAAGCAAGTGAATATATCAAGCATGCTCTTGAACTGTGCATTGAAGATCAGTATACAGAAGGAATGACAAAATATTTAATGAACCTTGGTGTGCTCCATTATTATTTGGCGGATTATCAGGAAGCACTTTCATGTTATAAACAAGGTTTGGATCTTGCAATTCAGCTAGGTGATGAAAGAAAAATTGCTAGCTGTGAAACCAATATGGGAATCACATATGTAAGCATATCGGAATATGAGCAAGCTCTCTTTTACTATAAATCCGCATTAAAAAGAGAAGAGGCACTTGGGAATGCAATTGGAATTGCAAGCTTATTGGGTAATATTGGCGTTGTATACAGCAATCTTGGAAGATATACAAAAGCTATTGAGTTTTATACTAAAGCAATGACTCTTGATGAGCAGTTGGGGGTTACAAAAAATCATGCAAAATATTATGGAAATATGGGGGTAGTATATGGATCAATATCTGATTTTCAAAAGGCATTAGACTGTTATCAAAAAGCATTAAGAATTGAAGAAGATCAAGATAATACACTTGGAGTTATTAGGCAGTTAGGGAATATTGCAACTATCAACAAAGATTTAGGAGATTTTAAACAAGCTCTCAAGTATAATGAACAGGCATTGGCATTGCTTAAGGATTTTCATAATCCAAATGAAGAAATGCACATCGCAAAAAATTTGGGTGAGATTTATAGAGGCTTAGGCGATATTCCCAATGCACTTCATTATTTCACTTTGCAAATGGATTTAGCTAAAAAGATTGGCGCCAAATCTGAGATTGCATCAGCATTTGGAAATCTTGGTCTACTTTATGTTTCTATCAATGAATATGATAAAGCTCATAGTCATTTTATTGAAGCGATTACACTTGCAAATGAACTTGGGATTAAAGCAGAAGAAGCCGGTTGGAAATCTGCATTGGGCGATCTTTTTGGTAATACGGATTTTGAACATCGAAATATAGAACAATCAGAAGATTTATTGAAAGATGCTTTAAGGGTCCATATAGAATTGGGTCAAAAGCGAGAAGAGTACCGGTCTCATCTTTCATTATCCAATCTATATGAGTCACTTGATCGAATACATGAAGCTTTCCATCATTTTAAGCTCTATCATGGATTAGAAAAGGAAGTGATGAATGAACAAGCAAAAAAACAAGCGGTTGAACTTGAACTCATACGAAAGATAGAACAAATAGAACGAGAGAATAAAGAAACAATGATTCGCTTCGAAGAGAAGGAGCGTATTCTGCATGATATTCTTCCAATTGAAATCGCTAATAGAATTGTGTCCGGTGAGACAATGATAGCGGAACAGCATGATAATGTGAGCATAATCTTTGCAGATATTGTTTCTTTCACGAGAACTGCCTTGCGATTGAAACCAGGTGAAGTAGTTGGAACATTGAATGATCTGTTTACAGAATTTGATTCACTTGCATTGGAATTAGGCATCGAAAAGATCAAAACACTGGGAGATGCTTATATGGGTGCTTGTGGTATACCAACTGCAAAAGAAGATCATGCAATCAGAATGACAGAATTTGCCTTTCGTATTTTGAAAGCATCGAAAAAACACCGTTTCCCAGGACAAGACGCTATACAAATTAGGGTGGGGCTGCATTGTGGTTCTGTTATTGCAGGTGTGATTGGAGGGCATAAATATACTTATGATCTTTGGGGAGATTCAGTGAATACAGCGTCAAGGATGGAATCCCAAGGGGAGAAAAATGAGGTTCATGTAAGTGAAGACTTCGTCAGAATCCTTTGTTCCATTTCTGCTCATCAAGTTGTTCCACAAATCCATACCCTGCCATTTGGGAATATTGTCATTACAGATAGGGGAACAATGGAGATTAAAGGGAGAGGATCTATGCGTACATTCTATCTAAGTTTGCAATAAATTGATGATATTTCATTGACATTTATTTAGTTAGTTCAAAATTTAATTTTGAACATGTATGCTTTCTATTTAATTTATGTCGTTGTTGTTGTTCAATTAAAATGGGTAAAAAGATGGCAGAGCAAAAACCGTTAACAGATGCGCAAAGAAGAATTGTATTGAAGGCATTGGGCATTGCCCCTTTGGCTTCCGCTGGCCTATTCATGAATTTATCTTTGTCTAGTTGTTCGGATTCGACAACACCAAGTGATAGTTCAGTAGAATTAAAACTGGCTAATGAACCATCATTGGGAAATATTGATGGTTTTGTACGAAGAACATATGGATCAAACAATAATGGTGATCCAATTATCATTATCAAAACTGATGAAAATACATATCGATGTATTTCAGTTGCATGTCCAAAAAATTGCGAGAAGAAATCACCTGCACCTGCTTTGGGTGACCCCAAAGACAAAGGTATCATTTGTGAAACATGTCCAATGAAGGCAAAGTATTCTGTTGCAGAAAATAATTTCGGTAATGTGTTGGAAAGTGGTCCTTCACAAACATTGAGAGAGTTCCCTGTAACATTCAATGCAACAACAGGAATCATCAGAGTCGATTTTTAACTGATGAAGTAATTATTAAGAAAAGGCTTCCCTCGGGAAGCCTTTTTTGTTAGAATTGAAATTCATGTGAATGTTCAAGAAATGCAATGAGCAATCGAATCGTTGCTTCGATATCATCCTTATGAACGGCTTCAGCAACTGTATGGGTATATCTACATGGTATCGACAATGTGATCACCGGAATTCCATCTCTTGAAACCTGCATTGCACCTGCATCAGTGCCGCCACTTGGCAATACTTCATATTGATGTGGTATTTCAAAACGTTCTGCGAGTTCACAGAAAAATTGATATAAACCATAGTGTGATACAGACAAACTGTCCATCACTTTAATTCCTACCCCTTTCCCAAGTTTGACACAGTGATCACGCTCTTCGACTCCGGGAATATCCGCTGCAATTGTTATGTCAAGCGCAATACCTATATCAGGTTGCAATCCGAATGATGCAGTTCTTGCTCCACGCACACCTATTTCTTCTTGAACGGTTGCAACTGCATGAATATGATCTTCACTTTGTTTAAATCTCCTGAATGCTTCGAGCATCACATAAACACCTACTCTGTCATCAAGTGTTTTTCCCGTATACAGATTTCCCATTTCCATCAAATCACTTTGCATTGTGACTGGATCGCCAATTCTTACCAATTCTTTCACCTTATCTTCAGATAGTCCAATATCAATGAATAAGTCAGAAAGTGGAACCACTTTATTGCGTTCTTCAGGCGTAGTAAAATGTGTTGGTTTAAAACCAAACACTCCATTCATTGGACCTGTTCTTGTGTGAACGGTTACTCGATGTGCAATCAATACTCTAGGATCGAATCCACCAAGAGGCTGCACATATAAAAATCCTTCCTTATTGATATATCTGACAATAAACCCGATTTCATCCATATGTGCCGCAAGCATAATGGATCTCGGTGCTGTACCTTTTCCTGTTTTCACAGCAAAAAGATTACCCATGGGATCTGTCTTCAATGGTTCATCTGATTGAGGAGCCAGAATTGAAGTCACATAATCTCGAAAATCATGTTCGCGACCGGGTATGCCGGGGGTTTTGCAGAGTGTTTGCAAGAGTTCAAAAGACATAATTCCTCCAAGTATTTCCACAAAGTTAGGGAAAAGGACGGCTACATTACCAACTGTTAACATGCTCTTAACATACAGGTTATATCACGCCGGTACTTTTGTACTGTTCTCGTGTGTGTTGTACCATTTTTCGAACAGATTTTCATGCAAAATCGTCTCAAAACCTTGATTGTCGCCCTTATTCTAGTATGTGGCGGCATGCTGAACTCAGCAATTGCCCAGGATGGAATCATCACTGGTACCGTAAAAGATGCAGAAACCGGTGAGTTAATGAGAAGCGTCACTGTGCGCCTCAAAGACACAAAGAAAGGTGCCTTTTCGGATGTGAAAGGGAAATATACAATCAAAGCCGTAGCACCTGGCACTTATTCAATCATTTTTACCTCTGTTGGATTTTCTTCTAAAACTGTTGGATCCGTGATTGTGACAGCAGGGCAAACCACAACAATCAATGCCACTTTATCCCCTGAATCCAAAAAGACGGAAGATGTGGTGATTGAAGCACGTCGTTCGAATGATGCACAATCAACAATTCTTGCACAAAGAAAAAATGCCGCTCAAGTAAGTGATGGAATTTCAAAAGAAGAAATCTCAAAAACTCCTGATGGTGATGCTGGCCAAGCATTGAAGCGTGTATCAGGTGTGACACTTGTGGGTGACAAATTTGTCTATGTGCGTGGTGTAAGTGATCGCTACAATAACACAACATTGAATGGTGCCGGATTAGCTACAACAGAACCTGATAAGCGTTCTTTTGCTTTCGACATGTTCCCATCTGAATTTTTGCAAAGCGCAAATGTTGCAAAATCTTTCACACCGGATTTACCAGGGAATTTCGTTGGTGGTTTGGTGCAATTGAACACTGTGGATTTTCCCGATGGCTTTTCTTTAAAAGCGTCAATCTCAAGTGCATTCAATACAAATACGACACTTCGCAATAATGCATTTCTCAGCACACCGGGAAGTTCATCAGATTGGCTTGGCTTTGATGATGGATTAAGAACGCTTCCATCCAGCGCACCTACCAATAGAGCAGAGACAGATAGATTGGTTCGTGATGCATATGCAGGGAAAGAAGATGCACAAAATAGATTACAGCAATTTGCTCGCGATTTGAAATCTGAATCATGGCACAAGGATTCAAGTTCAGCAAATCCGAATACAAGTGTCAATCTTGCCTATACAAATATCTTTGAAGTAGCCGGAAATGAACTCGGAGTGATTGCATCATTGTCGCATGGAAATTCCTATGGAATCAAATCTGCGACAGACAGAAATACTCTTTTGGGTGATGGTTCTTATGAGCGAAAGAGCAGTGGTTCAGTATCTAATAGATCAGCAGGTATAGGTGGACTATTTAATCTCTCATATAAAATTGGTACAACGAACTCCATTAGTTTCAAAAACATCTATAATCGTTCGATCGATGATGAAACATTGTTTTTGCAAGGAGCTGATTCTACACAAGGGATTGATTTCAGACAATTCAGCGCACAATTCGTTCAGAAAGAATTGTTCTCAACACAAGTGAGTGGTGAGCATACATTACCACTCAACAATATGCTTCTCGATTGGAGATATGGATATTCTCAATCTGAAAGAGATGAACCTGATTTTAGAAGACTCCGCTATTCACGTCAATCAACATCTCCCGATGCACCATTCATAGCAGATGTTCAGCCACTTGGTGATGGTACTCTTGCCGGAAGATTCTTCTCGAATTTGACTGATAAAGTCAATGGTGGATCATTCAATCTTACCATTCCTGTCACTGCAGAACTCAAAGTCAAAACAGGTGCTTTAACAGAAACACGCGATCGTGGATTTAGTGCGAGATCATTCACACTTGCATCCAATGATGCAAATGGATTGTTGGGTACCGACTTTTTTGCAACATCTCCTGATAAACTCTTCACCTCAGCAAATTTTGACAAGCGTGGTGATACATTATACATGCGTGAAGATTCAAAACCAAGTGATGGATATAGTGGCACTGAGAGTTTATATGCAGGATATGCAATGGTTGATGCTCCATTTGCGATTGGGTCTGAGCAATTTCGTGTGATTACCGGTTTGCGCATTGAAGACAATACCATCAATTTGAATGGATTTTTCTCCAATGGTCAAATTGCAACAGTTGATTATCACACATTCGATTATTTACCAGCACTGAATCTCATTTACAAAATGAATGAGACAACCAATATCAGAGCATCTGCTTCACAAACACTCACTCGTCCTACATTCCGTGAACTTGCACCATTCGAATTTTACAATTTCAATGATTTGGTTAATGTTCGTGGAAATACAAAGCTTAATCGCAGTCAAGTAGAAAATTATGATTTGAGATTCGAAACATTCATGGGTCCTGGCGAAGTATTCTCAGTGAGTGGATTCTATAAGAATTTCCGAAATCCAATAGAAGAAACATTGAGCGGAGAAACAGGTGGTAAGCCAGATAGAACATGGGAGAATGGTGGAGCGATTCGTGATTCTCTCGGCAATATCATCAAAGATGGATATGCAAATAACTATGGTGTTGAATTTGAATTGAGAAAAGGATTGGGATTCATCAGTCCAATGTTTTCAAACTTCATGTTTGGAACCAATATCACATATATCAATTCACAACTAACCATTAGTCAAGGGAATTCACAAGAGACAAGACCAATGTGGGGTCAATCACCATATTCAGTAAATGCCTCATTGTATTATATGAATCCCGAAACAGGTACTTCAGTAAATCTCGCATATAATAGAGCTGGTAGACGCATTGTGTCTGTAGCGCAATTGGGTCGATTCCCAGGTTTGGAAGGCAATGGAAATACACCACATTGGTATGAAGAACCAAGAGATCTTGTAGATCTTTCCATTGCTCAGTCAATCTCATCAATGTTTGATGCGAAGTTCGTTGTACGCGATCTTCTCAATCAAACACTCTATTGGAAGCAAGGCGATCGAATCGTTCAATCAAATGTGTTTGGAAGCACATTCTCATTGAGCATTTCATATAAATGGCAATAATACATTTTCTTTACTATTTCATTTAACACAATGAAACACATAGCTTCCTTTTTTCTGGCAATCATTGCATTGTCATCAGCCATATTGGCACAGAATCCAAAGATATTGTCACCTGGGGGTGCACAATTTGAAATTTACAGAGCAGGTAGTTCTTATGATTTGGTGTGGGATACAACCACTACAACACAAGGGCAACGCTTCCGTTTTCAATTTGGAACATCGGTATCAGGACCATGGACTGATTTAACAGGTGCTACTAATGTGCTGGATAGCAATGCGAGTTCAACGAACAGAAGGGGAAGATTCAATGGTGGCTTCAGAGCACCCTCACTTCAAACCCTGACCGGGTATATTCGCATGGTGCTTATTTCTGATACGACACGATTTGGTATTTCCTCAAATCCAATAGTAGTAGAAAGACCAACACCAACAAAAATAGATTCCGTTCTATCAGGAACGATTACGAATAATCTTTTCTTATCTAATCAAAAAATTTACGGTTTGAAAGGATATGTGCATGTTGTTTCTCCAGCAACATTGACTATTCAAGCTGGGACAATTATTGTTGGTGATACTGTGGGAGTTAATTCCGCACTCGTTATCAATAGAGGTGCTAAAATCATTGCAAATGGTAC
>RGCF01000191.1 GCA_009919265.1 Bacteroidota bacterium
CAAGGTCATAATGGCTCAAACGGTAGCACAATGACAGACAGAATCAATCAAGCTGGTTATACAGGTTGGACTGGGATTGGTGAAAATGTATTCTCATATGCAAAGAGCATGTGGCATGCTCATGCTGGATTTAACATTGACTGGGGTGCTGACAATCAAATTTCGTTGGGGCATCGTCAAAATATCATGAACTATGCAGGTACGCTGTTCACTGAAATTGGTGTTGGCGTTTTGGAAGACAATAATCCTGGTACACAAGTTGGACGATATATTGTCACACATAATTTTGGCGCAAGAAATGAACGATATGTAACTGGAGTGGCCTATAAAGACAATAATAATAATGGTTTTTACGATATGGGCGAGGGTTTGCCGAATGTCAAGATTGAATTGTCAAAAGGTACATACTTTGCTGTAACATCCACTTCTGGAGGATATGCAGTACCTGTTACAGGCTTAACCGGTTCAGTCACAGTAACTGCAACAGGCCCTGGCCTTGGCGGTGTTGTTACCAAAACAGTTTCTCTTCAGGGCCAAAACGTGAAAGTTGACATAACTTCTGCTCTTCCAGGTATGGTGTCATTAATATTACCTCCAAATGAGCAGACTGAAGTAACAAAGGATATTAATTTTACCTGGTATAAAAGTTTAGGCGCAACAACCTACAACTTTGTATTGGCTGACAATGATACTTTTGCTGCTCCCATTATAGACATTGAAACAACAGACACTTCGAAATCAGTCATAGAAACATTGAAAAATGCAAAGGACTATTACTGGAAAGTTCGTGCAAAAACACAAGCTGGTTGGGGAGATTTCTCAGAACCATTCATGTTTCAAATTCGCATTTATCCAAAAGATTGCGAGATTATTTCTCCAACCGATTTTGAAGCTATCTATAGAGACACCTTGTCTCTTACCTGGAAAAAGAATGATCCATCTGCGATTAGATATTGGGTACAACTTTCCACTAATGAATATTTTGAAGAGATTCTTCTAGAGGATTCAAATGTTGTGGATACTACCAAGAAAATCAAAGTAGATTATGACATGACATATTATTGGAGAGTAAAATCTTCCAATGGTGATTTGTGGAATGAATTTACAGATCCCGGTATTTTCTATACAGTTCAAGTGCCTGCAGGAATTGTACCTGTTGCACCGGCCAATGGTTTTTCAACATCCAATAAGAATATCCGCTTCATTTGGCGGAAAGATTATATGGATACAGAGGAATTGAAAAATAATCCTTTCCTCCCGAAAGGACTCTTTTACTGGTTTGAATTGTCTGAAGACAATGAGTTCAAAACATTCTTTAGACAAGATACCCTCTTGCGTGATACAACGGTATTTATTGGTAACCTAAAAGTTGGTGCCAAATATTATTGGCGTCTGAAGGCTTATCATGAAATGGGTTATGGTCCATTCGGTCCAACTTCTACGCTTACCATATCATCATCGAATAGCATCGCTGAAGATTTGATGAAATCTGGTATTGTGTATAGTACTATTGATGGCGGCGTGCTCTTATCATCTAATCAAAAAGAATTTGAAATCACTTCATATACTTTGGATGGAAGATTGATTGGTACATCGAAGGCTAATGGAACATTCTTCATTCCTTGCCATCAATCGGCTATGCAGTATGCTCTGATTCGAATAGGAAATGATCATCATATGATACCACTTCAATGCATCAGATAACAATTCAAAAGCCCTCCATTTGGAGGGCTTTTTTTTTATTGTTCTTTGTATTTATCAAAGATATCTGGTCTTAATTGTTTTGTTTTTTCTACTGATTGTTGAATCCGCCATTCTTCAATCAATGCATGATTCCCGCTCCGCAATACCTCCGGAACCTCCATTCCTCTAAATACTGCAGGTCTAGTATAATGAGGGCAATCCAATAATCCTTCATTCATGAATGCATCTGAAAGTGAAGATTCTGCATCCCCAAGGACCCCAGGCACAAGTCTTACAATCGCATCTGAAATCATTAATGCAGGTAATTCACCTCCACTTAATACTACATCGCCGATGGATATTTCGCGTGTTATCAAATGGTCTCTTACTCTTTGATCAATTCCTTTGTAATGACCTGCCAAAATGATGATATTTCCTTTCAATGATAATTCATTTGCAATGTCTTGATTGAATACTTGTCCATCCGGACTTGTATAGATGATTTCATCATACGTTCGTTCTGACATGAGTTGTTCAATACATTCAAAAATAGGCTCGCATTGAAGGATCATGCCTGCTCCACCTCCAAATGGTGTATCATCGATATGCTTATAGGCATCTTTAGCATAATCATGCAAATTATGTGTTACGATCGTGACCAATCCTTTTTCTTGCGCTCTTTTCAGAATGCTGGATTCTAGAGGAGATTGAAAAATATCCGGAACTGCAGCAATTAAATCTATGCGTAATATGGACATGATTATCTCACAGTTGCAAATAAATGAAACAATACTTCTGCTTGACTAGTGATGATATAAAGAAATAGTAAGACAAGTATACCATCCCAAACATTCTTTGTTTGTAATCGAATAGATGCTGCCAATGCTATCGAACTAAAAAGTAAGATTCCATATAATAAACTGGGAAGTTCTGACAGTAAAAAGAATACAAATAAACACATAATGATGGAAGTACATATACTATTGATCCAATCACTGAACCCCCTTCTTCGCATGAATTCAGAAAAAAATCCTAAAGAGAAAAAAATACTAGCCATCAGGGGTAAAAAGAGATTCATTGTTTGCAATATTGAAAGCTGCAGGTCATACTGTAAGAATCCATAGCAGAATCCCAAAAGGAGTCCCCGTACTACTGTCGAAGGAAATGCTATATCGAATGCCTTCGTGTCAAAACCAATCATACCCGGATGGATAATCACCGAAGCAATTACCAACTCAATGAATATGTGATAATGCAATACTTCAGGGAATATCCAGGCAATTAGCAGATTGAAAGCTGTTATTGTAAGACCCCAAAACACCTCATGAGCCATGAAATGAAATCGTAAATCTTGAAGTTTGGAAGGTTTTTGTATGATGACGGTTTGTGACAAGAAATCAATCCATTTTGTCTTGTAAAGCGGCAATATGCTGTAATACATGATCTTTCATGGCTTGTTCAACTTCTTCATGGGCGGTCCCTTTGATCATGTGTGCCAATTGAGGACAATAACTAGCATAATTTGCTCCATTATCATATCTGCGGATAAGGATATCATAGTCAGCCGGGTTCTTGCTTGTAAATGCGCTCATAAAACAAACTCAATATTATCTAAAAATCCACTGTCATTGAGACAAAATTACGGTAATTACCCGTAAATTTGCTGTATTAACCATAACAAATTGATGTATATATCATGATACTCAACAATACAAATGTTCAGGGACCTCGCCGCATAACATTTCTTAGGGCTATGTGCCTCGTATTTCTTCCAATGATATATCTACAATTTGCGACACTTCATGCACAACATACTTATGAACTTATCAGAATTCCTGTCAAATCTATACCCAATATTCAATTTTTGCAATCTCTTGGTTTGGAAGATGACCATGGCATCCATAAAAATGGAGCATGGTATGAAAGTATTGCCGATGAATATGCTAGAGAGAAAGTAAAAGAACAAGGAATCCCATTTCAAGTGATTGTTCCTGATATGGAGGATTTTTATGCATCAAGATTGCGTCAAGAATATCCTGCTTTGTTAAAACAGTTCAATGGTGAGTCTATACTTGCTCCAAAGAACTTCGCAATTGGTAGCATGGGTGGCTATTACAAATTGGAAGAGATATACAAAGAAATGGACAGAGTTGTACAGTTTGCAAATATGTACTTTGTTTCTCAAGACACGATTGGACTAACTTCGGAACAAAGGCCTATCATTGCCTGGACATTCGGTAGTTCAAAAAAAGAAAAACAACCAAGTACATTATTGACCGCTTTGCATCATGCTAGAGAACCAGGTGGTGCAACGACCCTATTGTATTTTTTGTGGGATTTACTTGAAAGAGCAATTGAGAAAAATCCTGAAGCAATGTACTTGATGTCGGAAAGAAAGCTTGTAATCGTTCCATGTCTCAATCCAGATGGTTATGCATTCAATCAAAGTCAAAGACCCGAGGGTGGTGGATTATGGAGAAAAAATAGGCGAATTATTGATGCAAAAACATTCGGTGTAGATCTCAATAGAAATTATGGTCCGGAATCATTTTGGAATGCAAACAATGGTGGTTCTTCAACAGAAGCAAATAGTGATTTATATAGGGGCGATGCACCTTTTTCTGAGCCAGAAACACAAGCAATCAAAACACTTTGCTCACAATATGCATTTGGATGCATTTTTAATTATCACTCATACAGCAATTTGTTGATTTATCCTTTTGCGGCCTTGAGCCGTGAGACAGAAGACTCCTCAACTTTTCGTGGATTTGCTGCTGATGCAACGCGATTCAATGCCTATTCTGCAGGAAGAGATCTGGAAACGGTTGGTTATACAACAAGAGGTAATTCGGATGATTGGGCTTATAATGAGTATAAAGCCCTTGCTTTTACTCCGGAAGTTGGAGCTATAACAGATGGCTTTTGGCCATCTCCAACTCGTATCATACCACATGCGAAAGAAAATCTTCACATGAATTATCAAGCATTGTGGAGCTCAGGATCTAATCTATGTATTCGTTTGGCGGAAAAAAGCATTGACTCTCTATCATTTGCAAATCCGTCAATTGGAGCGCTTGATATCGACATACAAAATATTGGCAGATTACATCTTAAAGAACCATCGAGCATTAGCATACAGTCATTGCGACAAGATATTGTGATATTGGATTCAGTTATTACAATTGATAGTATTGCGTCAGGTGAAAGAATCTCAAGGACTATCAGATTTGAAGTATTAAAAAATTATAGGAATGGGGATCCTGCTCGTTTTGTTATTTCAAGAATGCAGCACGGCATTTCAAGAATAGATACGGCTATTATATCATTATATAAGCCAACAGTTTTTGATGTCTTTGTCAGAGATACAGATAAAGGTTCATTTCAACTAGGTACTTGGAATACAATAGTGCGTCCGGGTGAAGACGCAATTCTTGAAGATAGTCCAGGTTTTATGTATAAGCCATTGACTGATAATTATGCAATGTATGTGAATGATCTAGACTTATCAGAGTTTAGAAAAGCACATCTTCAATTGGAAACGCAGTGGAACATTGAACCAATGAGTGATTTTGGGATCATACAAGTTAGTACAGATAAAGGGGCAACTTGGGAATTTCTGAAAACTTCTCGCATGATCAAAGGAAGTGGTATTTCAGGTGGCAAGCAAGACGGCAATGGTTTCGGTTTTCAAGGAAATATGCCTGAGTGGGAATTTCAAAAAGCTGATTTAAGTGGACTACTAAAAAAGTCTGTTCGTTTCAGATTTGGAATGTTATCTGATGATGGTGCAGAATTCAATGGGTTCGCCATTAGAAATGTCAGAGTTCTTGCTTTTGCAGATTCTTTTAATGCAATTGATGACTCGAAAATATCACAAGTAAAAACGACTGTGTTCCCTATGCCTGCAACTGGAGATTATATAGTCGTTGTTGTAGAGAGAAATATGCAAGATTCTCCTCTTTCAGTCTCATTTGGTATCTATGATCATTTAGGCAAACAGGTATCAGCACCATTGAAAGAAACACTATATGAAAAAGAAATAATGTTATCGATCCCTATATCTGCTCTTCCAGCTGGATTGTATCATTTGAACATGCTGGATAATAATGGTCATCATCAAGTTGTATCATTCCCAAT
>RGCF01000192.1 GCA_009919265.1 Bacteroidota bacterium
AACAGTAATGGATGGTACTAAACCAACAGCTAAAGTAATTAATAAGGGAACACATGTCGTATGCTCAACGATTGCTGGAAAAGCAGATTTTATTGTTAATGAAATTGATTCAGTAGGTAATAAAGTAATGGGAGTTGATAGAAAAACAAAGAAAAAGCTTACGTATGCCGCGTCTAGTTGCAAGGTAGCAGACAATACAAAATCAGTTCCAGATATCAAAGGAAAGGAAATTACCGTTGGTTCTACTGTGGCATGTACATCTGGAATCTTTAAAAAGACTACTAGTGATCAATTTACTGTAGATACAATTAGTATATCTAATAACACTTTAACGGGTTCTAAATTTCCAAAAGGTATTTCTAGTAAATCATGCACGTTATATTCGTCTGCTAACACTTCGGGCACGGGCACAGGCACAGGCACAGGCACAGGCAATGGCACGGGCACAGGCACGGGCACGGGCACAGGCACAGGCAATGGCACAGGCAATGGCACGGGCACGGGCAATGGCACGGGCACAGGCAATGGCACAGGCAATGGCACGGGCAATGGCACGGGCAATGGCACAGGCAATGGCAATGGCAATGGCAATGGCACAGGCAATGGCAATGGCACAGGCACAGGCACAGTCACATATCCAAAAACACTTATTATTCGTTCAGCTCAGCCTATATCACAAAAGACTCTAAACTTATTACAACAAATTGTGGGTAATAAAGTTGTATCTGTAAAGAAAAAACCACCCACACCAACTAAGAAGCCATGGAAAGGGGGTGGAATAACCAGAAAAATGTATGGTGGTGCTTTAACAGATTACGAAATAAAATTTAATGGAACTATAACACCAGAAGAATACAATGAAATACAGAAACATCCAGAATTAAGAAAATTATTTAAGGGACAAATTAAAGAAGGGCCTCCTGTAAAAGTACCTGGAAAAGGGCCTGGAAAAGGGCCTTCTGGAAAAGTACCTGGAAAAGGGCCTCCTGTAAAAGTACCTGGAAAAGGGCCTGGAAAAGGGCCTGGAAAAGGGCCTGGAAAAGGGCCTGAAAAAGGGCCTGAAAAAGGGCCTGGAAAAGGGCCTGGGCAGGATCTAATAAATGGAATTATCATGTTTGATTTTAACAAATTAGGAATGCCAGCTAAGGCAGGCAATCCACCACCAATGTATAAGTTAACCCCAAGTGAAGAACAATCATTCGTGGATGATTCCCTAGGCCTTGACGAGATTGATTGTAATAATCGAATAAAATATGGGAACGGGATGATTGTTTATTGTGATTATAAAACACGGAATGACATGGTGTATCGTTTTAGACATCCAACAGAAGATCCTACAATTTTAGCGCAACAGGCAAAAGCAGGTTTTAAACAACCTCCCAATTATTATAATGATATGTTAAAACAAATTACAAATACAAATACAAAAGAACAGCTGTTGAAAGGAGAAATGGGTCTATATCAAGTTGCAAAAGATATTACAGGGCTTCAAGATAAAGTTGGTGATGCCCTAAACGAGGCAATAGAAGTTCAGACTGGTTTTACTGATGCAAGAATTGATCCGAGTGTAAATCCGCAATCTAAAACAGTTATAAAGAATATGCTACCAACTATAAGCAAAGCGGTGAAATCATTAGATGGTATAAATAAAGAAATAACTCAACAACAAATGGGTGCGAAAGCGGCAGAGGGATATGTTCAAGCTATCTAGCCCCTTGAAGAAAACAGCGAATGTACATTCCCTACTGCAGCGAAATGTTGCATAATTAACCAAAGTGGTTGCGCACTTGAACCTTACCGCTTAATATTTAATTTAATTGCAGTGCAATTAAATTAAATAATTAACCACAGTGCCGTGGTAACTTCCCGGTAGTAAAAATTTATTAGATGACTTAACGGCTCTGGTTAAAGCTAATTAGAATTAGTGTTAACAACGTTCGTTTAAAATCCGCAGCGGTCTAAAAGAATTCTTAACTTTGGAACATCATGGCAGTATTTACATGGTCTTATTAGTAAAATGGCGAGTATTACAGATCCAATGAATTTTGATACTGAATATAAAACAAAAAACCCACATAACGACGTTGGTATTTTAGTTGATAGAAACCGTGCTCTTGCGGGTGAACCTGCATTTTTTATTAATACTACAGATGGTAAGCGGCTGTATGGAGAATCTCCGGAAGATGTTATAAATAAATTCGAAACTAACCCTGTGGGTGAAAAAAAAAAAATAGTGATGATATCGGCGTTGGTGTTCTAATTGATAGAAAGCATAAACGTAAAGGTCACCTATATTTTATTGAGCTTAAATCTGGCTGTCGTGTATATGCAGATTCAGTGATAAATGTTGTAAAGGCTTTACATAATATTAACGATAAATCGTGTTCAAAAAGATCTTCAAGGCCTTCGACCGCATCTTCAAGGCCTTCAAGGCCTTCGACCCCACCTTTAATTTCTTCGATCCCACCTTCAAGTTTTTTGAGTCCACCTTCAAGCTCTTCGACCCCACCTTCAAGCTCTTTGATCCCACCTTCAAGCTCTTCGACCCCACCTTCAAGCTCTTCGACCGCATCTTCAACGCTTTTGACCCTTGAAAATTGTAGGAAGAGAAAGAATTTTGCAGACAGACAAGGATGTCTTGAAAAACTGAAACAGCAAACAATAGAAATTAAACGTAAACAGTTAGAGAAGGAAAGATTAAGCGGTAGCCCTACTTTTTCGTCTACACGTTTGCCTGGTTCTGGTACTTTTCGAAAAGCGAAAGGCGGGTCCAGAACTAAATCGCATCGTAAAAAGTCAAGATCATCTTCGCGTAAGAAGTTCAAACGATAATAAAAGAAACACCCCAGTTCCCACAAACATGAGAATCTCTGTTTGCGAGTCCTGTGCCCTTTTCTTCTCCAATGTCTCCAACCGCCCCATAAGCTCATTGACGCGATTCATCAACATATCCTTCGTCGCATCATTTTTCACTTCAGCAGGAACAGCCCGAACACGTTCCTCCGTATTCATAGACCATGTCGGTTCGGCATTTTCCCCCGTATGCGTATATGCCGTATAGCTCCCGCCAGAACTCATCGGCTTCCAAGTATCTGTCACATTCGGCTCCGGGAGCTTTCCACTCGCTTTATCTACTCCCTTCAAATCAAGGCTCGTCGTAATATCAGCCTGTAACATATAATTCGGATTATCACCCTCTACGAGACTAAAACTTGAAAATCCCTCTTCCATATCATCCATATCCTTTCCAAAATAGGCAGGTGTGCCAGCATCCGAAAACAAACAACTCGCCTTTGGCAATACAGGTATCGCAAACGACTCTTTCTGCCCCTGTATAGCGGCAACAGGCTCCATTCGCTTCACAGCCGGTCTGTCGGGATCGGGATCTGTCGGAGGCAAGTCTCCCGCCATAGAATCAAAATACGCCAGTGCCGGTCCTTTCACTTTCTTCGCCCTTTTTCTAGCCGCCCGACGTTCCTCTTTACTGGGCTTTGCATCCGTCCCACCCACAAACGGAAACCCGGAACTATTCGTCATAGCTTTATGAACAGACCCCGTATCAATATTTGGAAATGCATCTTCTAATGAACAGAGGTCCATCGCCTCACTCTGTTTTCAATCAAAGAAATGTTACGGAAGGATATTCGCCCTGAGAAGAATGAATAGTCCGCCCATACTAAAAGGAGGTGCCCGAGAACATATGTTAGATATTCTTAAAAAGTATGCGCAACCATTGAATGTGTATGTAGGAATCATACTCGTGCTACTCATAACCTATGTTGGTCAAATTCCCAAATCAATAACATTCCGGGCCAATACATTCGTGGGTCGCCTTATTCTCTTCACGCTCACAATCGTCATAGCAGATATGTATTCATGGATCTATGCTCTTCTTATGGCCATCTTTGCTGTTCTCTGTATCGCGTTATCTCCCCGGACTCTAGAAGCATTCCAAGACAAGTCAAATATTGATATAAAGATTGTAAATCAAAAGAAAAAATGGTGGTCTGAAGAAGTCCTTAAAGAAGACCCTCTCGGTCTTGAAGAGGACCGTGTAATGACAAGCGCCATACAAGACAATTCAAATGCGAGTAATTCCAATACGAGCTCAAAATAAGCTTGTGTCACGGTAGGATGAAGATCAAGGGTCTTTTAAAAGTATCCGATACATTGGAAAAGTATATGAAAATCATTGTCACAGCATTCTTTTTAGGCTGGAACGTGATAGAAGGTGCCATCTTTGAGAACGAATATCCTCGTTTATTTGTCAAGCTATACCCTATCGCTGCTTGGCGTCTCATGCTCCTTATTGCCCTGATTGTTGGTGCTATGTGGGACCCCTTTGTCGGCATAATGCTCGCATTTACCGCCTTTTTCTACGTGATGGATATGGAAGTAACAATACATAAATGGCGCTGAATAGAGCCTAACGCTTACTATTTAATTTACTTGCACTACAATTAAATTAAATAGTAACGACCGTGTCGTGTATGTATCCAACATATTAGCACTGCCTCTTTGGTGTAACTAACTTTGATACTTCACGGTATTCTTAATTTCAGCACATCACGGTAGAGATGAGCCTTCCGCCACCTATAATGGCCGCCACAGGTCCTTTAAATCCTATAGAAGCTGTGCTGACTAGCTTAAATACAAACACATACCTCATTGGACTCAGTATGATTCTTCTGAATTTGGGCGGTCGTCACCTCGCACCGGGACTCACATCCGAACAAGATAAATTCTTCCAAAATCCTTGGATTCGTCGTATAATGTTGTTCGTGGTTATCTTCGTCGCCACTCGTAATGTCTTTACGGCATTATGGCTCAGTATAGGATTGGTTCTAGTGATTGGATATCTCCTAAATGAACACAGCTCCCTATATCTTTTTGGGGAACCACTGCCACTTCCATCTACATCTGCGCCCCCTCCTACAGTAGGTCTCACCCCCGAAGAACAAGAGATCTACAAACGCCTCCATGATAAAGTAGGCCGTGTGAAGTCCACCGAAGAACTCGATAGAAAAGTGACCAAAGAGCCAAATGATAAAGTATTGAATTGGTATAAAGAAAATATGAATGCCCTGCAGCAATTCATAAATTAGACTCTTTATCGGTCTAATATTAAATCGCTAAACTAATGGTATTTCCAACGGGCTGTCTGCGACGCCGACCACGACCTGTGCGAGACTCGGTCGTGCTGCCAATATCATCACCGGATACCATGGATTGGATCTCTATAGCAGCTGCAACAGCGGGTTGGGGATTCATAGGAATATCCGGGAACGCAGTGCCTTCCATTGATTCATTCCGCCTGGCTTCAGCGAAGGACTGGAGAATATCATCCACACCTGTTGGGCCGCGCATTTCCCTACGCGCGGCCTGTCTAGGAGGTTCCATCGCCGCCACAGCCTGGGGAGTCTGACTCATAGGAGTTCCACCAACGGTCTGCTGGAAGTTCACCTCGGCTCTTGCGCGCGCCTGGGCCTCTTGTGCCGCCTGGGATGCAGCTTGCGCAGAAGAACCAAAGAAGGCTCCTCCTCCGACGGGCGCCCCTTGGGGTTGAGCCCCGTTCATGGCCATATTCATAAAGTTCCCAAATCCGGGACCTGCCTGGTTCGCCGCCGCTGCCGCAAATTGCTTGGCGAGATCTGGGTTGTTCTTCAAGATATCATCGGCACTTACATTTG
>RGCF01000193.1 GCA_009919265.1 Bacteroidota bacterium
TCAGCTCTAATGGGTTGTACAACTGCTTTGATTACCATGTCTGTGCGGACTATTGGTGTATTATCATGTAATCCCTCAATTGGTGGCTCTGCAAAAGGACATTTGGTCAAGGAGATTGATGCTATTGGTGGTATTATGCCATTGATTGCGGATCGAAGTGGTATTCAATTCAAAATGCTCAATACCTCAAAAGGTCCTGCTATTTGGTCACCTCGATCACAGAATGATAAGTATCTCTATCCTGGATATGCTCAACAATTGCTGAAGAAAACTCCTCATTTAAGCATTCTTGAAGGAACGATAGAAAGAGTTATTGTTTCAGGAAGCGAGGTTACTGGCATCATCTTTAATGGTGAAATCATTCATTGCAAAGCACTCATAGTATGTGGCGGTACATTTTTGAATGCAGCAATGTATACAGGAAGAGAACGAACCATTGGCGGACGCGTTAATGAAAAGGCGGCCAATGGTTTATCTGATTCATTGCTTGAACATGGATTTGAAATAGGGAGACTGAAGACAGGGACTCCACCTCGTATTTTTGCTGATAGCATTGATTATTCTACAGTACGCATTGAGCCGGGTGATGAAAATCCACAGCCATTTTCGCATAGAACAACCTCGGTCAAAAATGGTATCGTATGCTATGCAACTGCAACTAATTCGAATACACATGCAATATTGGAACAAGGGTTTACTGATTCTCCAATGTTCACAGGATTGATCACCGGACAAGGTCCACGATATTGTCCATCCATTGAAGATAAAATTTACCGCTTCAATGAAAGAAGTTCTCATCAAATCATGCTTGAACCCGAAGCACTTCAAGGACAAACAATCTATGTGAATGGCTTCTCAACTTCACTTCCAAAAGAGATTCAAGAACAAGCCTTAAGAACTATTCCGGGCTTGGAAAAAATGCGGATTGAGAAATATGGGTATGCAGTTGAATATGACTTTTTCTATCCCTATCAATTGATGTATACCCTTGAAAGTAAAAGACTTAGCAGACTTTATACCGCTGGTCAAATCAATGGAACTTCGGGATATGAAGAGGCAGCATCTCAAGGATTGATAGCTGGAATCAATGCAGCAGCTCGAATCAAAAACATGCCGGAATTGATACTTGAACGCTCCGATGCTTATATCGGCGTGATGATTGATGATTTAGTCAATAAAAGCTCGGATGAGCCTTATCGTATTTTTACTTCTTTAGCTGAGTATAGATTATTACTCAGACAAGACAATGCATTTGAACGACTCTTTGAGAAAACTCATATCTATGGCCTGCATGATGGAAGTGAAAAAAAGATTATGCAGTCAATTTCACTCAGAAAAGAATTAGAAGAAACCATTAAAGGAATAAGGGTACCAAAAGATGAAGCAAATATGCTTTATGCAGCAATCAATGAATCTCCAGTGAGGGAAACAGAGCTCCTGACAACCATGTGTAAACGCCCTTCAATGACACTTTCTTTGATTCGTGAAAAAACTTCTCATCTTGATGCATGGAAAGGCACGGCATTTGATAGCATATTAGGGCAAGCCGACATAGACATCAAATATGAAGGATATATCGCGAGACATCTTGCGGATATTGAGAAGTTCAAAGAGCTTGAGCATAAAATCATTCCGAATTCTTATGATTATGATTCATTGCAATCACTATCTAAAGAGAGCAGAGAGAAACTCAAGAAAATTAAACCTCATTCAATAGGACAAGCATCTCGGATACCCGGTGTTTCACCAACGGATATCTCCTTATTGGTCATCGATCTAAAACGATGATGTCTTTTGTCGGAATAAATTTGTTTCATGCTTTCCGGCTTTACAGTGAAATCTGAATATACAGTCATTGGAATTGATGGCGGCGGATCCAAAACAAGAGGACGCCTGGTTTATGGTGATCAACAAGTGCAAAGAGTGATTGGCTCAACTCGCGTTGGTGTGGTTGGCTTCACAGAAGCTTGTGAACGCGTTGTACAACTCATTGCAGATCTTACGCAAGATGCCGGCATAGAACGATCTGAAATAGATGCGGTTGTTGTGGGTGTTGCTGGTATTTGGCTCGAAGAAGAACGACAACGATTCGCTCATTTGTTAAAAGTAATCGCGAAAGACTCCGGATTCAATCTTCAAGACATGATTGCAACGAGTGATGCTGAAATAGCTCTTCGTGGTGCCTTTGGTACTGAACCGGGAATTATGATCATCGCTGGTACAGGAACAATCACGCTTGGCAAAAATGCAAAAGGTGAATTGGTTCGATCCGGTGGTTGGGGAATTGAAATCGATGATGAAGGAAGTGGTGCATGGATTGGTAAAAAAGGATTATCAGCTTGTGTAAAAGCAATCGATGGTCGCGGTGTAAAAACCTCACTCCTTGATTCACTCGCTGATCGCTATCCACAAATCAATTTGAAATACCCCCGTTCAATCGTTTCAGCATTCATGGATAAAGTGTTTGAGTATCATCATCTCACGCCAATGGTATTGGAAGAAGCAGAGAAAGGTGATAAAGTGTGTTTGACAATTGTCAAAGACGCTGCTGAACGACTCTATGAAAATATCGTTGCTGTTTCCAATGTAATTCCTGGAAATCAAAAAACAGTGTCATTCCTTGGTGGTTTATTGGAAAATAATACAATGGTTTCCAAAGAATTAATGAGTAGAATTAAAAAAGGTGGTAACTTCACCGTGATAGATCCAAAGGGAACTGCTCTCGATGGAGCAATTGAATTAAGTTTTGAATTAGCATCAGGATCAGAAGATATATGAAATGGCTTACTCTCTTTTTACTCTCTAGCATAACGCTACTTGCTCAACCAAAGCAAGATGATTTGAATATTGAAATCTCACGAAGAATTTCTGTGGACTTGCTTGGACCAAATGCTGATCCATTTATGCAACCATTGACACAAACATTGAATGCAACTGCAAATTCTAGGTTTTTTAGAACAGCGCATATACCAGATACCGGATTCTATTGCAGAATAGGTGTTGGTTCAATGCTTGGATTTGTGAGAGATGATCAAAAAAATTATAAACCCGTCGCTCCTACAATCACTTCGGATATGTTTATCAAAAGGGTATTAAATGATAAGGATCTTATCGAAGTGAATTTGTTGGAACCCTCAAAGTCTGTTATTAGAGACACCACCGGGCTTGTTGTTGTTATCATGAAATATTTGTTTGAAAAAGGATTGACTGATCCCAATAGTGGTTTTTCTTTTCCTGATTCTGCAGCAACAGTATATGGAAATAGAGATGAGAAATTTGTGATTGGAAAAGAGTATTTGAAAGATCAAATACAAGGAAATGATCCATTATTGAGTACCGTGTATAAAGCACTCACACCTCAATTACAACAAAATATTTTGTCTACAATCACCGGTCTTCCAGGATATCTAACACTTGCTCGTGGTGCGAATGTTAATACGGTTGTAGCAGGTGTTCCTCAAGTGGAAATTGGTTCTTTTATGGGAACGGAATTATTACTCAGATATATTCCACCAATTAAATATGATACAGTGGTTGGAAAATTCTCTTTTTGGGGAATTGGAATTAAACATAGTGTAGATCAATATTGGAGAAAAGCGCCGGTTAACATTGCTGCACAATTTGTATATCAAGGAAGTTCAATTGAAAATACAGTTGGTGCTACAAATTCTCAATTGTCTGCAAAAACAACAATCATGGGTGCGAATGTACAAATCTCCAAAAAGTGGAAAGGGTTTACATTTTACTCCGGATTTGCATATGAAGAAATTAGCATCAATACAGACTTTACCTTCTACCTTCCAAAAGAATTACAAAGACAATTGGGATTATTACCACTCGATTCGGATGACCCCAGACCGCCTATGTATCCCGGAGATCAAAGACCCCAATACACAAATGCAGTGTTCAAGGATAATGCTGTAAAGTTTACGATGGGTATTAGCAAGACATTTGGACCATTAGGAATTTGCCTCGATTATAATGTAAGCAAATTCAATATTCTCACACTTGGATTGGATGTTTCCCTTTAATCAGTGTTCTTGATTGTCTTTGAGGAATTTTTTATTCACCAAATAAAGGGGAATAGAGAATGCTGAATCTTTGGCATTACTCATCACAGTGAAATCAACTCTTGTCAATGAATCCTCGCGCATCCTTCCTGTGCTAACTTGAAGTGTTAGTTTTCCCTTTCCCATTGGTCTAATTAGTGGATTATTCACAACAGCTGATGCACAATAGCAAGAGCTTTTGACTTCGTGAATTTTTAATGTCTCACCACCTTTGTTCAATACAGTAATATCCATCACCACACCTTCTTCGTCAGGAGAAAAATATGCGATTGGTTCACCTGGTCGAATGATGATGTCAGCGGGTTGATTAACTGCTTGTATTGAACTAAAAAGAAAAAGAAATGAAACAAGAAGTGTTCTCATGAGAATAATTCCGAAAATTCATATAACCCTTTTTTATTGAGTATCCACTCAGCGGCCAAGATCGCTCCTTGAGCAAATCCTGTTCTGTTTTTCGCGGTATGGGTGATTTGGATATTGTCGATTATCGAATCAGCCATAACTGTGTGTTCACCAACGATATCTCCACATCTCATGGAGGATATATGAAGTGCATGAATATCATGTGTTGCTTCTTCGGGAGAGGTTGTGATATAATTCTTTCCTGTAAAATGCTCTAAAATTGGTGCGCTCAATAAGTGTGCTGTTCCGCTTGGACTATCGAGTTTATGTCTATGATGTTTTTCTAATAGAGAAATATCATATCCACCAATGGTTGAAAGATTTTTGGATAACTCGGCAATGAGTTTTTTCATGACATGTATGCCAGGGGAGAAATTGCCACTATAGACACAACCTATTGAATCACCTACTTTTTGTCGAATGGATGGTAGTTTTTCATACCAACCTGTTGTGCCGATAACTATTGGTTTACCGAGTTGAATTGCGTGTTCTATATGTGATTCTACTGCGGATGGAAAAGAAAATTCGATGAATACATCACAATCAGGCGCATTATCTGAAAGAAAGAGTCTTTCCAAAGAATAAATTGCCGTAATTTCATGTCCGGAGTTTGAAACTTGTTGTTCAATCTCCTTTCCCATTTTTCCATAACCAATCAAACCAATTTTCATAGATCATGAACCTGCGTGAATTTCAACAATCATGGCTTTCTTCACCTCGCCGAGTCATCGGAATGATGAGTGGCACCTCTTTGGATGGAATTGATATCTGTCTTGCAGAGTTTTCAATCAATACATCCGGACAACATTGTTTCAACTTATTGGAAAAAGCAATATATCCAATGCCGCTGGATGTGAAAGATGAGCTAACACATCTCATGCAAGATACAATTTCCATTGAAGAAGTCTCTCATGCACAAGCAAGGATTACAAAAATCCATGCGGATATTGTAATGCGATTTTTGGAAGAAAAGGGAATTAATCCATCTCAATGTGATGCGCTCAGTGTCCATGGACAAACTGTGTGGCATTCTCCACCAAAAGACAAAAGTCATGTCGGACACACCCTGCAGATATTGTCTATACCTGCCTTGTCGGCATTGACTGGGATACGAAGCATTGGGGATTTTCGCACTGCAG
>RGCF01000194.1 GCA_009919265.1 Bacteroidota bacterium
CCAAGTTTCTACCAATGAATCCGTTTGCACCTGTAATCAAGATTCTCATAGATACTCCTCAATAAAATTCACAATGCCGCGATGAGTATTTTCAATTTCATTTTTATCAACTATTACTTTCTTGTCTTCATACTTCAGAGAAAGATACTCGTGAATGACTGGTATCTTTTTAGGAATACCACCCGTCAAAATAATACGAGAGTATTTTGAATCTGAAACAAACTCGTGGTATTGGTCAACATAACTTTTCAGAACAGATGAAATAAGATTCTTTGATGTGAATCCAGTTTCGTTTATTCCATTGATAGAACCACCGTTATTATATTTGTGTGATTGTGGAAACACATTCAGGTCAACGGTCAAAGTTGCAGAGTTCAAATCATCAAGAGATAATTCACTCATAACTTCAAACATATCAATACCAAGTTCAGAAAAGAAATTGTAGAATACGTTTAGTGCCCGTCCACTTGGTATGAATGATTTACGAGAGTTCTTTGTTGCCACTTGTGAACCTGTTCCCATATTTATCAAAACATCATTTTCGGTAAGTCTTACAGAATTTATTACACAATCTGTATCACCTAATATACTATAAATTTCTTTCCCATCAAAATGACCGAGAAGTTTCAATCCTGTTTCATAGTCTTTGATGTTCAGTGATTTTGCTTGATGTTCGTGAACGTGGAATGTTTCTTCTCCGTGAAAGAGACCACTAATCATACAAGAAGTTGCAACCCCATATTCTTTTGATTTCCAAGAATGATATGTATCACCATTGTAGAAACCGCCGAGAATTGAACAGATAACAATTCGTTCTATGTGAGTGTGTTTGGAAACAACTGATTGAAGAAGATTTCTCAGTTCATCTTTTGTCATTGTATTTGAATGTTTGAATGGCGACGGTACTGAATAATTGTTAGAGTATAACTCTGTGTCTGAATCATACTCTACAACTTTTAGAAATGAAGCACCGAAATCAATTAGCAAATACTTCATTTACTTTCTCCACCAAAGTTTCATCAAATTTTGTATCAGTAAAGATTGTTGTTCCTGGTTCTGAAACTCTTACAAATGTTATGAAGTTTTTGACTGCCTTCTTATCTGTCTTTACTCCATCAACTAATTTCTTCAAATCAAGTTCTCTAATCTTTTCCAACGATGTAAACTTTGAAACCAAGTTTGTTATTGTTGGATTCTTATCAAAGAGTTGATTGATTATTTCTATACCCAACATAACGGCTTCACCGTGAGGAATTGTGTAGTTAGTCATAGGTTCAATTACGTGTCCAAATGAATGACCATAATTGAGAGAACGTCTTTCTGATTTCTCAAACTCATCATACTCTATGACGGCTTTCTTTATTGAGAGTGAATGAAAGATAAGTTCATCAATGTTATCCGAGTCAATCATATCAACATAACGTTGACCACCAGTAAGAAATAGTTTGACAATTTCACCGTAGCCAGAAGTCATATCTTCTTCAGTAAGAGTCTTCAGAAAATTTGTATCAATGATAACCTCGGATGGTGCAGAGAAAAGTGCGAGTTGGTTCTTGTAAGAACTGAAGTTCAATGCAGTCTTTCCGCCAATACAACTATCACATTGTGAAAGTAATGTTGTTGGATAGAATACCCAATCAACTCCACGTTTGAAAATCTTTGCAGTGAACGCACCCAAGTCTTGAATTATTCCACCACCGATTACAACAAGTCGGTTTCCTTTATTGAAATTGAATTGGAGAAGTTGTTGACAAATAGACAACACACTTTCCATTGATTTGTTTTCTTCAGTTGCTTCAACAATAATCATCTTATCGTGGTTTACCGAATAAAGAAATTGGACATTTGAATCAACAAGAACAACATCTGTTTCTTCAAATGAATTCTGAAACTGTTTGAAGTGAACCGTGTAAGGTTCGGGGTGTGAATTTATTGTGAATGTAGATTTGAACTCGTCATCTGCCGTGAGTTCTACACCATTGATATTGAACGTTTGCATATCATACTCCAACTAAACTATAACCACCATCAACGATGATGTTCTGACCTGTAATTGCATTATTGCTTGTCATCAAATATACACAAACTTTTCCAATTTCGGAAGCGGAAGTTAGTCCTAACGGAATAGAATTATTTAGTTGTTGTATTCGTTCATCCGTATTATTCTTACGAGTAAGTGGAGTATCTACAAAACCTGGAGATACCATATTCACTTTTACTTTGTTGTATGCCATTTCAAGGGCAAGAGTTTTTACTGCACCATACATTGCGTGTTTAGACATCGTGTAAGATAGTCTACCAGCTTTTGTTTCCGTTGAGTAAAGAGAACCAATTGCGATTACATTACTACCTTCATTGAATTGTATTTTCTTACAGAGACGTATGAATCCAAATGTATTGACATTCATTACATCAATCATTTGTTGTTCATCTATTTCATCATACGCATTTACGTGATTTATTCCTGCACAATAAACAAGACCATCAACAGGAACACTATGAATATCAAAGTCTTTTGAAAAATCAATTTCTGATGAGTTTATTTCTACAACATCAATTGATTTTTGTTTCAACTCATTCAGAATTGCAGAACCAATACCACCCTTGCTTCCTGTGAGAATCACTTTCATTAGAATGTCTCCGATATAAACATATCTGTAAGAGTTCCTGGAATAATCTTTCCGTTCTCATCAATTCCCTTGTGAGTCACTTTTGGTTCGTGTCTTTCTTTCGGATGAGTAAATACTTCAAGAATACAAGGCTCGGTTTGTTCCATCATCCATTTCAAACCATCTTCAATTTCTGAGTTGTATTTGATTAAGTTGTATGGTAATCCAAATGCGGATGACACAGATTTGAAGTCAGGAATTGTAACTCCATTTTCTTTACCACTTGCAAATTCTTGACCGGCAAAGAATGACTCTTGTGTTAGTTTGATTGAAAGATAACCATCGTTGTTTACAATGATTGTCTTCACAGGAAGATTATATCCCTTCAGAGTTTGTAACTCTTGTAGGTTCATCATTATGCTACCATCACCTTCTATACAAATAACAGGTTGGTTATTGTTAGCAACACAGGCACCGATTGCTGCCGGTAGTCCATATCCCATACTTGCACAACCGACGTTTGTAAATACACGTTGGTTCTTATTGATACGATAGTTCTGAAGCGTTACTACGTGTGCAGTTCCGTTACTTGTTACGATTGGAGTATCACCAAATATCTTCGGTGCCTTATCCATCAAATAATAAAAACTCGCATACTCTTTTAGTGATTCATGTTTTGGATGATAATACTTTTGCCCACTACGAAGTTCCAATACTTTATTTTGCCAATCTGAAATATCAACATCATATTTCAAATCAGAAATCTTTTGGAAGAATGTTTTTAGGTTTGCAATTATCGGAAGATGAATTTGGAATTTGTGTTTTCTAATTTCAGACCTATCAATATCTACCATAATCTTTTTTGAGTTTGGTGAGAACTCTGGAATATTATAACCAGTCATCTTCACAGGCAATCTTGTCCCAAGACAAATGAGTAAGTCTGCATCTTGAACAATTTGATTTGATGTTAGTTGACCAAGTATTCCAATTCTTCCAGCATAATACTGATATGTGTTATCAACAACATCAACTCCCGAGTGAGGACCGGTTACAATTGGTATTCCCGTCTTATCCAAGAAGTCTTGAAGTTCGTTTGTTGTATCTGAAAGTCTTATACCATTACCAACAATAACGAGTGGTTTCTTTGCAGATGACAACATCTTTTGAAACTCAATTGGATGGGTGGACATAAAGTGTGGCTCGGTATCAATCACTTCAAAGTGATAACACTCTTCTTCATTTATGTTCGCACCTTGAACATCAAGTGGAATGTCAATCCATACAGGTCCTGGTCTTCCCGATGTTGCAGTTGAATATGCTTGTTCTAATACTTTGTAAATATCCATTGGATTCTTTACCATCGTCGCATATTTCGTCATCGGTTTTACAACACTCACAATATCAAACTCTTGGTCTCCGATTTGTCTACAACCGGTTCCTTCTGATAATTGATTTGTTGGAACTTGACCTGATATGATTATTGATGGAATACTATCTAACCACAAACCAAGTAGTCCCGTGATTGCATTTGTTCCACCTGGCCCTGTTGTTACAACACTCGCACAAACTTTTCCACTCATACGAGTATAACCTTCGGCAGAAATCAAAGCAGCTTGTTCGTGGTGAGGACAAACAACATTCATATTAGATTTTCTGAGTGAGTCTATCAGATGAATACACCCACCACCTGAAATTGTAAATGTTGTGTCTATTCCCTTTTCTTGTAAGAACTGAATTACAATATCCGAAACTTTCATTATTGTATGCTTTCTCTCAACAATGGTGAATCTTTTTTGATGTCAACTTTAGCAACCGCATCATCTTCAATAAAATCTCTTGATGAGACTTGACCTTTTTCTTCCAAGTATGGAATTGCAGAATACAAATCTTCTACTCTGATTTTTTCTCCTGCCTTTATATCTCTCTTCAAATAAAGACCACGGTAAAGTGCGTGGAGATAATTTGATTCTTTATCATCTATTACCCGACGTTTTCCGTGAGTATCTCCACACATAATTGCAGCTCTGTTGAACGCCTTGAACCACTCATCAACTTGATGTGGAAGAGAACAATAAGATGAAACTTCTTTTTGTTCGTGACCGGTAGGATATGGAATATCAATATGACGTTCCCACGTTCTTGCACCTTTTGCATATGAGATATACATTGATGAGTGCCAGTCATGGTACTCGTGTGTTGATAAACCAATGACGAGATTTGGGTATCTTTCTTTTAGATAATCAATTTGATTCAATTCTAATTCATTATCTTCACTTGGATATTTTGATACACAGTGATTCACTGCAATTGGAATATCTCTATTAGTGAAGAATTTGATTACGTCATCAATTTGTTTATCGTTTGCACCACCGGTTGAAATAATAACTGGCTTTTTTGTTGAAGCAATCTTCTTCAAAAGAAACCAATCATTTATATCTGAACTTGCGACTTTGATTATCGGCAAGTTCATATCAACACACCATTCCACAGATTTTTCATCAAACGGAGTAGACATTGGAATACAATCGTGTTTACGAATGTACTCAATCAATTCCTTGAACTCATCGTAGGAAAGTTTTGTCTTTGCAGTCTTCTGAATATAACGAAGTCTCTTTGGGAGTTTCGTTAGTTCTTCACCTTCACCCGATGACTTGAAATCTTTGTGAATAAAGTTATCTACATCTCGGAATTGAAGTTTGATTGCTGCTTTTACTCCATTCGCCTTTACTATTTTTGCAAACTCACGAACAATCTTTTTACCACGTTCAATTGAACCCCAGTGATTGTTTGCAGCTTCAAGAACAAATAGATTCTCAAATATTTCGTTTTTGTTTTTAGACATAGTTGGATTATCGTTTGTATATCATTGCAGTCATATATGCATCTTGGTCATCTGTGTATAGAACTATTTTCTCTATATTCTGCTCAAGATATTCTTTTTCAGTTTCCGTTATATGAACTGATATGAATTTTCCTGTGTTTATAAAAGAATTAATTATTT
>RGCF01000195.1 GCA_009919265.1 Bacteroidota bacterium
GCTAGTGAAGAATGAGTGATTCAAATATTTTTAATAATGATAAATATAATAACAGTAATATTGTAAATTATACATTAAATGAAACTATTACGCAACCTGGTTATATTATTACAAATCAACAAGGTACAAATACTAGTAATGAAGAAATTACACATACAACATTTATATCAACGAATACATCAAACATAATAAATATAAATGAAAATTTAATAGCAACTGTAAATACATATAATGATGAATTGAGTGGTGCATCAAGTATTCTTTATTCACAGATTAGTGAATATGCAAGTAAGATAAAATGTAGTTCTTTTCATGGAAAAGGTACTATTGATAATTATAATGAAATATTTAAAGCTGCATCTAGTATTGCAAATGACTCAAAACAAATGCAATTAAATGTAGATGTATCTGGTTTTAGTGAAATTGGTACTGCTGCAGAATCTCTAAGTGAATTATTTACTGGTTTTATTAATAAATTAGAAAATATAAGTATTATTGATGATACAAATTTTTTAACGGCTGTTGTAGATGCTTTATCTAAAATTTATAATTTATCTTTAGTTTTTGCAAAATTTAAAGAAACAATTATTGCGACAAGTACAGTATCTTTACCTAAATCAGTACATGATACTTCTTTATTATTAACTGATGCAATGAATGAAATTAATTGTGCAATTGAACATATTAATTATTTTGCATCACCTGGAAGTAATGTTTTACAGGATGCAGTCTTATCTGAAACTGATTCAAACATTATAAATGCTGCAGTTCATACAATTAATAATTGGAATACATTATGTGAACAAGGTGTTACAATTGCTATGTCAAATGATTCAGATATTCAAAATATTATATCTATAAATACAGATCTTCACACAAGAACATTATCTATTAATCAAGCAACAAATATTATACGCGAAAGATTGCATTCATATAAATTAAATTAATTGTTTTTTCAAAGATATAACATGTAAAATCTCTTCTCAAATTAACGAATACTCTTAAATGTAAATACTTTATTTGCATATTCTGGTATTGTTACATGAGCACCATCTTTTATAATTGAACATCCTACATTCTCTATATCACATGTTTTATTTTCATATGATACAGGTAATACAGAATGTTTATATGTTGTAAAATATATATATCTATCACATGTAGTCATTTTCTTACCAAATAGTGGTAATACTATACTCTTTTCACCCATATCTGTAGAATATAACCATCCTACATAGTCATATTGATTAAATTCGTGAGTGAATGGTTTATTAGAAGGAATTTCATCTTGTGTTTTTAATTTTAAACTAAATCGTTTTATTTCATACTCATTAGTATTATCTTTGTAGTTAAGATTTATAAAATGAGCATAAAATGATGTTACAAGTATAATAATAACAATAAATATCAAAAATGTAGCAACAGTCATACTATAATAAAATTTGATTTTTAATTTGTAGCTACAATTTAACGATTATGGAAAAAGTTATTGAAAGAATATTTATTCTTGACCGTTCAGGTTCTATGCAATTATGTTTGAACGATACCATAGGTGGTTATAATGCGTTTATCAACGACCAAAAGTCACTTGGTGGTACAATGTCTTTATATTTATTTGATAATGAAATTGAAAAAGTATATGCTGATTTAGATATTAATTCAGTACAAGAATTGAATAATAAGACATATATTCCAAGAGGTAATACTGCCTTATTTGATGCTATAGGTACAGTTCTAGAATCAATTAATATAAAAGATGATACAACAACTTCAGTTATAATTCTTACCGATGGTGAAGAGAACAGCTCTCGTAAATATTCACTTGGATGGATTAAATGTATGATAAAAAATTTTACAGAAAAAGGAGTTACGTTTATGTATCTCGGTGCAAACCAAGATGCATTTAGTGAAGCTAATAAGTTAGGTATTGATGCCAATAATACTATGAATTACAATGTAGATGAAACACAAGAAGCATTCAATCTAGTATCAACATGTCTGAGAGCTCGTTCTAAAGGAGTTCAAACATCTCTATCACCTGTTCCGATACCATCGAGATATGGTAATTCTATTTAAGGATGCCATAATTCTATCGCTTTTTTTGAAGCATCTTTCTGATTTACTATTGGTGCAGGATATTTACATTCAGGATATTTATTTCTTATTTTTTCATCATACCATTTATGTATATCTTTATTATCAACATCTTTTAATTCTGGTATCCATTTTTTTATATATTCACAGTCTCTGTCAAATTTATAAGATTGTGTAAAAGTATTAAATGGTGCCCTAAAATATGGTGCGGAATCCACACCTATACCTGCACCCCATTGCCATCCTGCCGTGTTACTAAATATATCAGCATCAACCAAATTCTTATAAAAATATTTTAAACATAAACGCCAATCTAATAATAAATATTTTGTAGCTACATTCGCTACCAACATTCTTACTCTATTATGTACCCAATTCTCACCAGTTAATTGTCTCATACCTGCATCTGCCATAGGAAATCCTGTCTTTCCTGTTATCCACGCATTAAACCATTTCTTATTCGTTGTCCATGGTATCTTTTTATCTACATCATCATGATACGCTTTCCCTTTTAATAATTCCAGTTTATTTGAATATATTCTATAATAAAAACTTCTAAATACTAATTCACGTATTAATGCATTACTACTTGTATCATGTAATATCCAATATAATTCTCTTACACTTATACAACCAAACTTTAAATATGCTGATAATAATGTGGTTCCATTTAATGCAGGATAATCACGTTCTTTCTGATAGTCTTTAAACTTTTTGTGTTTTACTAATTCTAATATTTTAAGTGCTTCTTTTCTACCACCATGTACTTTTATATTATCATTCGCTTTATAATACTCTTTTATATCAGGTTCTTTATAATCTGATAAATGATAAATCTTATATTGAGTATGATTACGTGGTTTATTTACTTGATATTCACCTTTTGCAAATTTGTTATAATATGGTGCTAATACTGAGTATATTTTTCCAGAATTCTCTATTAAATCATAATCTTCATATTCAAAGTATTCAACATTATTAGAAGAACACCATTTTTTAATTTCATCATCACGTTTTAAAGCGTAAGGACTGAAATCTTTATTAGAATATACTTTGTCAAATTTTACTTGTTTATATAGGTGTTGAAATGTAGCTACATTTTTTTCGCGATAAAAATATAATTTGCCGAGTTCTTCTTTTAAATCTAAAAGTGACTCAATCATGAACTGAACTGCTGGATGACTAAAATATTTGTTTTTTGTATTATCTATTTGTTCAGGTGGAAATATGAAAATAGGAATTATAGTATCAGCCGTTTTACAACATTCTATAAAAGCAGTATTATCATATAAACGAAAATCTCTATGAAAAATAAATACAGATGGCATCTTATTTTAAAACATTATAATATTTTCCAAAAACATCCTTTATTTCTGTTCTATGGTCTGGATAAATCATAGTTAATATTTTAATAGTACGTTTAGCATCTTTATCTTCATATGATTGTAATTTCTTTAAAATTTTTTGTTTTTTAACAATGCTTTGTATATTATCAGCAAACATTTCATAATATTCATCTTTATTTTGAGGTGATCTTCGAATATCCTGTTTTAATTGTGCATTATGTTCTTCAAGATTCTTAATCATATCATCCAGATTTTTTCTAATAAGAGGAATATCAGTTTCTTTAACATAATCTGTAACTTTAACTCGTTTTCTTGTTATTAAAGCTTGTAACATTGACTTATCTACACCAATATCTTCAAAAGTAAATTTAACAACATCAGGAATCGTATATTTCTTATTAGGGAAAGCGCCACAAACAACTAATTTAGAGAAATTAGCTATTAAATTTTTGACAGCATTGAAACTGAAACCACCACCAGTTTTAGTAAATAACATGTTAGAAACTTGTAATTTATATTTATTATAGTTTTTATATAGAGATTTATTACATTTTAATGAACCACCTTTTTTAGGTGGTTCTACAATATGTAGTCCTTGTTCAAATGCTTGCTTTAGTTCATTTGCATCCTTCTGCTTACTCTTATCAAGTAAAAAAACCTTCATTAGTGCGTTTACAACAGCTATTTTATTTGTTTTACAAGATTGTAATATTGTATCAATTTTTGTTAATATAGATTCTAAAGATTCTTTTAAATGATATAATTTTGCTCTTTCACATTTTTGTTTTTCTGTTTCTATTATTGGTTTAAGTTTCATTAAAAATTCTTCTAATTTATCAGGAGGAATATCATGATCTAACAACTTTATAAAATTTTTATAAAAAACAATATTTTTAGGAAATCTTTCTGACATTCTTTCTGTTATTTCTCCTGTTATTTCTTCTCCTATTTTAGAACTTATTATAACATCTTTAAGCCAATCTGGCTCATAAGTATCTTTATATAATCCTTTAATAATTTTTAATATATTTTCTTTATCATTTATATCAAAACCAGTTACAGTCATATTTGTGTCATCTCTTAAAATATCTAAATATTTGTATTCTTCTTGTTCATTTGTTATTAATGGTAATATAAAAGTAGAAGGATCAACATATTTTGTTGAAGGTTCTGGTGATTCTACTTTTAATGGTTCTATTTTTATAGATTTAATACCACATCTAATACCTATTTTATATAAATCTATAAATTTAGATACAAAGGCTTGAATAAATCCTTTAGATTTACTTCCGGAACCACCTTTGTGTTGTTGTAATGATTTAAATAATTCATTAAATTTTTCTGTTAATTTTGTTTCAGTATCTTTATTACAAGCACTCATACTTATTTTATATTAATAATATAATAAGAATGTCTTTTAAAGAAGCACAAGGAATTTGGAATCCTATAACTAAAATTCGTTTAACTAATACTAATTTAGAAGATGTTGGTGATTATTCACAACTGATTACAAGTAAAGATAATGAAAGAAAAGAAGATTTTATGGAACACTTTGCTGATAAGAATCCAGGAGCCGTTTCTAATATCTTTGCTGGTTTAGGTGGTATTGTCGCAGCATTTGTAATTGGCGGCTTACTTTATTGGGCATTTTTAAAGAATATTAATATATTCCTTGGATCAATTGGTATCATAATGACTTTATTCGGTATATTCTATCTTGTCTTAACAATGAGTGTAAGAGAAGCTCTTAAACCTGATGTATTAAAGTTTTATTTAATTATAGATATTATACTAATAGTACTTGGTGTAGGAATTGGTGGTGTATTCTTTTGGAAAGAATTTGGTAATAGACCTGCTACTTCAGTACCAGTAACACCATCTGTAGTAGCTACTATTACACCTCAACCATCTATAGCCACATCACAACAACCATCTGTACCTGTTAATACAGAATTACCTATATCTAAACCTGTTTAATTTTCCATCCATATAACTTCACATCCATAACTCTGCTGAATTTCTTTATCTAATTCTAAATCTACTTTTTTGAAACCTTTTTTACACCAAAAAGTATAAGCTGATGTTAAACTTAATAACATACATTTTTCATTAATATTCTGTAACAAATTTGTAGCTACATTTTTATTC
>RGCF01000196.1 GCA_009919265.1 Bacteroidota bacterium
CCATCTTGGATCATCAGAATTAATCCCTAGTTTTTTTAAAATATGACTGTCATTTTTTTTAAAAATATCAGAAACTGGAACCCAGCTAGGATCATTTTTCAAATTCTTACTTTCAACAACAAACGTTCGTTTTCTCATCTCTTCCTGAATATCCAAACCATCATCATCATCGTCATCGTCGTCATCATATTCTTCTTCTTCAATAGCAGTAAGTTCCTCCTCTAATGTATCAGGATGTTCAAGGTTAAATAAAATATCAATGGGGCGTCGCTTATTTCTTACTTCAATTGGTTGACCATTTATTACAGCACTTAGTGATGTAATTCTCTGTTGGCCATCAAGCAGTAAGAGACTTGTACTCAATGGGCTATCCTTACCACCGCCAACTTGAAGTTTTCTAAAATTACCAGGATCATCTGTTTCCCAAACTAAAATGGTTCCAGATGGATAACCTCTGTACAGAGAATCCAATAGATCTCTCACTTTTACAGAAGTCCATACATATCTTCGCTGCATTTCAGGAAGAGTAAGTTCGCCATCTGTAACTTTATCTACTAATTTTCTGATTGATATATCTTGTTTTGCCATATTGAAATTTATTTAATTGTTATTTGCCCATTCATCAGCTTTGACAATAACCATGCTTGAAATCTCTCGATTGCATTTTCTGTTTCGCTATTCATACTTATTCCCCTGATATTCTTCCATCTTTACAATTTCTTCATCACACATTAAACCTAAAATACATGATATCCCCATCATGCACGATATATTCTTTTCCTTCCACTTTATAGAGGCCGGCATCTTTGACGGCTTGCTCGGTGCCGAGTCTTTTGAGATCATCATATTTCATGACTTCTGCGCGGATGAATCCTTTTTCAAAATCAGTGTGAATCACACCTGCTGCTTGAGGTGCAGTTGAATTGCGCTTCACTGTCCATGCACGAACTTCTTTTTTGCCGGCTGTGATATAGGTAATCAAACCAAGCAGATTATATGCCTCGCGAATCACGCGATGCAAACCGGGTTCTTCCATGCCCATATCCTGCAAAAACAAATCGCGATCCTCAGTATCCAATTGTGAAATCTCTGCTTCGATCTTCGCGCAAATGGGCACAACAAGTGAACCTTGCTTTGCAGCATATTCTTTGACATGATCAATATATTTGTTTCCGGATTTCAATCCTTCTTCATCGGTATTGGCAATGAACATCACGCGCTTGTCCGTGAGCAAAAAGAGTGTACGCATAAATTGCTTCTGCGCATCATCCACAGGAAATAAATTCGCGGTCTTACCCTCATTCATAAAATCACGCAGCTTGAGCAAAAATTCCAATTCTTCTTTGGCATCTTTGTCCTGACCCCGCGCCTTCTTCTGCACAGTCTCAATTTTCTTCTCAACAGATTCCACATCCTTCAAAAGCAATTCGGTATTGATGGTCTCGATATCGGCAACGGGATTCACATGATTGCTCACATGTATCACATTCTCATCTTCAAAACATCTCACCACATGCGCTATGGCATCCACTTCACGGATATGCGACAAAAATTGATTGCCAAGTCCTTCACCGGAAGCAGCACCCTTCACCAAACCAGCAATATCAACAAATTCAATGGTCGTTGGAACTACGCGCTCTGTCTGATACATCGCATCTAACACTTCCAAACGAGGATCCGGCACATTTACAACACCCACATTGGGGTCAATCGTGCAAAATGGATAATTCGCCGCCTCGGCCTGAACGGATGATGTCAATGCATTAAACAATGTGGATTTTCCGACATTCGGCAAACCAACGATACCACAAGCAATTCCCATGTCTCTATAGCCTAAAAGTGAAGCACAAAAATACGGCTTTGCATGGATATGCGGATGCTACTTGCGTATTCTCTATTTTCGCTCATACTTTTCTTAGATTCAATGGAGTCGATCATGAACAAAAATGTTGGAACCATCGACAAATTACTCCGCATCGGAGTGGCAGTCATCATGGCTTATCTATATTTCTCCGGCACCGTCACCGGAACACTAGGCATCATCTCACTTGGGATTGCAATCGCTGCAGTCATAACAAGCGCGGTCGGCTTCTGCGGACTCTATTCTCTTCTCGGCATCAATACCTGCAAGGTGGCGAAACAATGAATCAATGGGATGAACGCTTCTCAAGCAAAGAATATGTCTATGGCACCAAACCAAATGTCTTTTTGGAAGAACAACTTCCTCTGCTTGAACCCGGAACCATTCTGTTTGCATGCGAAGGCGAAGGACGCAATGCGGTCTTCGCCGCTTCGCTCGGTTGGAATGTCTCCGCTTTTGATGGTAGCATCGAAGGACAAAAGAAAGCACTGAAACTTGCAGAAGAAAAAGGTGTCACGATTGACTATCGCATCGGTGATGCCACTGAGATTGAATATCCCGCTGAATCATTTGATTGCATCGTATTCATCTATGCACATTTCCCGGCGAATATTCGCGCAGGGATTCATCAAAAAGCTCTTGGATGGTTGAAGCCGGGTGGCATATTGATCATGGAGGCATTTAATCCGGAACAATTGCCAAGAACTTCTGGTGGACCCAAAGATATCACCATGCTCTATACTCCGGAAATGCTTATGCAGGATTTTGAAGATGTGGAAGATATTTCGATTTCTTTGGAATCTGTCACACTCGATGAAGGACCTCTCCATCAAGGCAAAGCAGAAGTCATCAGAATGATAGCAAAGAAATAATGTACACAACAAAAGGAATAGTATGATTGAAGAATTAATTAAACAAGGAAGTACCATCGTAGATGTCAGAACTCCAGGTGAATTTATGGGAGGACATGTAGTAGGCTCCATCAATATTCCATTGCAAGAAATCGAACAACGCATCGATGAATTGACTGCACTCAAACAACCTCTTGTGCTCTGCTGCGCTTCCGGAGGAAGAAGTGGTATGGCAACACACTTTCTTCGCTCAAAAGGCATTGATTGTCATAATGGCGGCGGATGGATGGAAGTGAATGTTTATACAAATCAAGAAGGATAAATCATGTTTGGATTATTGAAAGAACTCTTCGGCATCGGACCCAAAGTGGATTATGTCGAACTCATGAATAAAAAAGCACAAATCATTGATGTGAGAAGTCCGGGCGAATTTGCATCGGGTCATATCAAAGGTTCGATAAATATTCCACTTGATACACTCGGCAATCATCTATCCAACATCAATAAGAATCTTCCCGTGATTACATGCTGTGCATCAGGCGCGCGCAGTGCATCGGCTAAACGCTTGCTTATTGGACAAGGTTTTTCTGAAGTACATAATGGCGGCGGTTGGTCGAGCTTGCAAGCAAAAATCAGATAATCATTTCTCACATATAGTTCTATTATGAAAAACACACTCCTTTTTATATTCAGCGCATGTATCATTTGCCTATTCTCTTGTTCCGAAACTCAAACACAACAAGCCAAGACATTACTTTCGGCAAGTGAATTTTCTTCACTAATTCAAAAAACATCCGGTGAGATCGTGCTTGATGTACGCACACCCGGTGAATATCAAGGTGGACACCTCGCAGATGCGATGAATGTGGATTATAATGATCCTGCATTTCAACAAAACATCGCACAACTCGATAAAACAAAAGAGTATTTCGTGTATTGTCTCAGTGGTGGACGCAGTTCTTCAGCTGCTGAAACAATGCGCTCAATGGGTTTTGCAAAAGTCTATGAAATGGATGGCGGCATGATTGCATGGCGTTCAGCAAATCTTCCTGAAACCACAGATCAACCCAAACCAATGAAGTCCGGGATGAATCAACAAGAATTTTTGAAAAGTCTGGAAGGCACCACTCCCGTGCTTGTTGATTTCTATGCCGAATGGTGTAAGCCCTGTAAACAAATGCAACCATTTCTCGAAAAGATGGAAAAAGAAATGGCAGGCAAACTCATCATCAAACGCATTGATGCAGATCAAAATCCCGCGCTATTGCAATCAATGGGTATAGAAGGAATTCCTTATCTCATCTTACATGATGGAAAAAAGACTGTGTGGAATCACATGGGATATATCGATGAAACAAATCTGAGAAAAGAACTTTCGAATGCAGTGAAATTCTAAACATCAATTCATACTCGAAAAGAGAAATGCCATCCTTGTGGGATGGCATTTTTTTATTCTTCATGTGATTCTTCTTGAGATGTTTGATGTGTTTGATCGCCGGCTGGTTTTGCATCGAGCAACATGATATTATCAGCGATGATTTCAGTGACAGTTCTTTTTGATCCATCTCTGCTTTCATAGGTGCGATATTTCAATTTTCCTTCGACATATAATTTCGAACCTTTATGCACCAATTTGTGTACTATGTCTGCAAGATTTCTGTACTGCGAATTCCATACGACTATTGTATGCCAATCGGTATTCTCCTGCAAAGCTCCATTCTTATCTTTCCATGATTCCGATGTTGCCAGACGAAATGTTGCAACAGCGGTGCCCCCCGAAGTGAATGTGTATTCAGGATCTTTTCCGACATGTCCAATCAATTGGACTTTGTTTAATGAACGAGACATATCATGACTCCTTAATTATACCCCAAAATATGAGCTTATAATGTTAAGCCCACCCCAATATTCCAATATGTGATATTCATCGGCGATACTGTATCAAAAGGCATATTCATTTTTGGTGTGCGAAGTACTTTCACTCCATAAAGCAATGCGCTCTTGAGTACAAAATGCATGACAGGCAAAGATTTTGGCGAAACCTTTGCAAAATTCTCTATGACATTGTCAACAACAGCTCCTGCCAATCCTTCGATGACTTCCGAACCAAGCCAATACCAAAACATATGTCGAGGCAATATTTGATTCCAAGTATATCCACCAGTGATAGTGACAGTATTGGCAACTCTGAATTCAATTGTAGAATTCATTGCAGAACCAAATCGCATACCACCATCCATGTCGAGAATATATTGATTGTCTGCCGGATCAAGTGGTCGGGCAAATGATCGTGGATTGAATGAAGTCCATGTTCCATTATCTTCTACGCCGAGCATCAATGTTGTTCCACCAAAATTGTATCCATAACCGGTTCCATTGATTCCTCCAATACTCCAAAAATCCAAAGCATTTGATTCAGCAAGTGGAATTCCTTGGAATGTTGAATCACTGCTTTGCAAATCTTTTGCAGCACCTATTGTTATATTCAAACCATTTTTGTCCTGTACAATGATATCATCAGATTCTTCATGTGGTTTCTCTTTTTTTAATCCAATGGATATTCCATATATCTCGGCATTGGAAATCTCACCCTTCATTCCTTCTCTTGATATCTCTGCATTCCCATAATGCAAATCCAAATACGGTTTCTTGACAGATACATCAACAGTGTCTTTACCTTTTTTATTCTTCCTCATTCCTCCTTGAGCACAAACAACTATATGAGCACAAAGGAATAGTGCGATGATTGGGGTATATCTAAACATTTCTCACTCCTTGAACTTCTGCAACATAAAAAAACCCACTTTTATTCTACCACATAAAAAACCCCGATCAAATTGAATCGGGG
>RGCF01000197.1 GCA_009919265.1 Bacteroidota bacterium
AATATTTAAATTTTGACTTACAATTAGCCATTAATTTTGATATAGAAGGCCACCAGGCATCCTTGGTATTATTAGAGAAGACTCCAACAATTTTAAAACTTTTGTCAGATTTCTCGGATTGTAACAAGTACTCTAGGAGTTTATAACCAACAAAATGATCAGCAAATATTACAACTCTATCCATTTTCTTATGATTAATGTAAATTCATATAATTTATAATCATGAAGTAGAGCTACATCTTTACTAAAATGCTTTTTACAATAATCAAAAAGAAATATTGGATCGGCATAATACAAATAATCTTTCATGTATTTTTTTTCTGAATAAACAGTAAGTGCATTAAATGAGAACCCTTTTACACTTAGTTCGTTCATTTGGTTAAGCATAGTAATAACATAATCCAACCATTCATTATCAGATGCTAAATTTAGTTTTACATTTAACACCCCACTAGCAATTACAAAATCAAACTTTTGCTTTTGTAATGATCCGAGGAATGCCACATTTTGCCGATATTTGAATATTGAACGTGCCTGCCTAAGCATTTCCTTAGATATATCATATCCAAAATAAGTCATTTCAAAATTTTCCACTTGACTTAAATAATTGACCAATTCACCATATCCACAGCCATAATCCAATACAGAAAATTGATTTTCGTTAATTACTTTAGATAGCTGTTCAAATCTTAAATATTGGCTAGCCTTTGAATTCCAATCAACCCCCAAATGAGTATCGCCAAATTTCTCTAATTTATTGGTGTAATATTCACATACACCTTTTAATATCTTGTCTTGCATAATTAGATCTCAACTTTTTAAGAATCCTGTAGATTTTATTCCTTCATTTAAAATCAAATCAATAATACTTACATTATGTTCAAATTTCCCGTGTAACTGATGATATATAGGATAATTGCCATAGTCAAAATAATGAACATCTATATTTCTGGCAAAAAACTTTTCACTATCTATATATGACTTCGCTGACGGGCCCGAATAATAATCAGAAGCTTCTAATTGAGTGCAAATATCAATAAGTCTTTCAGTTTTCCCGTCCACCAATTCGAATTCTGAGGAATTTCGAATTTTAGAAGTAATACTCAAAAAATTATTTATAGATTGAATGAAATGAATGTTTATGTCAGTTAAGTAATCATATGTACAATTAATATACATTTCTTCTACCCATTCTATCATTTCCTTGTAACATGGTGCTTGCTTATAGGACTGTTTTAGGATCGCCAAATGTGAGAGATTCCAGTTTTTATCAGCAATTTTAGTATCCTTAATTTTTTGAAAATATTTGCCTTTTACTTCAACTGGAATTGTCAGCCACTTCAATCCTTGCTCCGTTTTAATAAGGTTCCTGTTTCGCCAGTCACGTTTAGTATATTGCATATCATCATACACAACAAATATATCTACCTGTTTGATATTATCAAAGTAGCCTTTCCAGGGAATATAATTAGATTGTGTAATAAATACCTTTTTTTGAAGTGTCATAAATGGCTCTCCCCGAAAATTTATTTAAGGTTAGTAAACTATACATTTTTATGCTAAATGAGGTTATTAGCTACCTTTGATGACTAATTTCCTTATCATACTAATCTGCAGATCGACTATTTTATTTTCAATAAACAAATTATTGGCTCTTTTCTGTCCTTCATCTCCCATTTTCTTCGCCAATTCCTTGTCGGCCATAATCTGCTCAATAGCCATCTCTAATTTTAATGAATCTTTACTTGGAACGAGAAGTCCTGTTATTCCGTGAATAACCTCTTCCCTGCATCCCCTGATATCGGTTGCAATAACAGGTTTGCCCATCATCATCGCTTCAATGATCGTGCGGGGCAAACCCTCCCGGTATGAGGGCAAACAAAATACATCCATCAGTGAAAGCAGCATCGGCGTATCACTTCTAAAGCCAAGTTCAACAAGCCGGGAACCCATTTTCGCTCTTGCGTTATCCAGAATTTCGTCAATCGCCTGGTCATGATCACTGGCTAATTTACCACCAACAATTAAGAGATAAAAGCTTGGGTTTCGTTCTGCTAAATTAATTGATGCCTCAAGAAGCTCACGATATCCTTTTTCCTTGACCATTCTGGCAATGATCCCTGCTACCTGTGCGTCTTCAGGAATCCCTACAGATTTTCTATTGTCAATTACTGAATCAATGTATTTTACAGGATTGAATTTCGCATCATCAACTCCATTTCCGATTGCAAAAACCCTTTCTTCAGGCATAATACCTTCCTTAACAGCATCCTGAGCGTCTTCAGAACTCTGACAAAACAGGAAGTCGGTAAATTTTCCAGCAAATTGTTCCAAAAAAACGAACAGCTTTCGCTTTGTAGCGGGCATTTCATCATGAAAATAGAAACCATGTGCAGTGTAGATGACAAAAGACTTGCCGGCTAAAGCTGCAGCAATTCGTCCGAGAAGTGCAGCTACCGGAGTATGAACATGAATAATGTCAAATTTCTCTTCCCTGAAAACCTTATAAAGAGCAAATATTGACCTGATTGCCTTAAAAGGATTCATACTTCTGGCAACCGGCAAAGTTCTGAATCGATAACCTCTTTTCGAAAGTACCGGAATGGCCGGTCCGTCGCTGCAAATTGTAGTTACCTGCCAGCCCGCCGACTCCATACCGTCAATTAAAGGCAAGAGGAATTTTTCTACCGTAAAATCAACGGCACATAACTGACAAACCTTCATATCCAGTGTTTTTGCCAGGCTCTGAACATCAGGATATTCCACAATTTAAATTGCAGATTCTTCTTTCCCGCTTGATGTTCATTCCATATTCTCTTAACTTCAACGGCATTCAAATATCCGGAATCTGAAATATCTTTCTCGTTCAGCAAATCTTCAGCCCAGTCCCTTAATGGGCCTCTTAACCAGGAATCAATTGGTAGACCAAAACCCATTTTAGGCCTCTCGATCAGATTTTCAGGAACATACTTATACAGTAATTGTCTCAAAATCCACTTCCCTTTGCCATCCCTTATTTTCATATTCAGCGGCAGGGTCCAAGCAAAATCAATCAGGCGGTGATCCAGAAAAGGAACCCTGGTTTCGAGTGAAACGCCCATTGCTGCCCGGTCAACCTTACAAAGAATATCATCAGGAAGGTAGGTTAATGAATCTGTCAGCATCATTCGGCTTGCAAAATCTGCCCCCGGCTTTAAGGTATCAAAATATTTTTTGCTGTCGGATCGGATAGCGGTACCGCCTGATAGCAGGTTTTCACTTGAACCTACAGACACCAGTTTTTGGTATATTTCCCAATCACTGTCCAGGCTTATTATGGATGCGATCTTAACCATATGATTTCCCGGATTTGAACTCCTGAGCGATCCCGGTAACATGGGTTTGATTAAATTATAAGCAAGGTCTAATTGTGCAGGTGTAAACTGCAATATTATTTTAGCGATCGATTTTCTTAAAAATCCCGGATATTTATTAAATCTGCCTGCCTGCATATAGCGGTTATATCCGCCAAAGATCTCATCTCCGGCATCCCCGGACAAACTAACGGTAACATGCTGCCTCGCTAAACGGCTGACCAAATAAGTTGGCAATTGGGATGAATCAGCAAATGGCTCATCATATAATTGAGGCAATGAAGGAATGACATCCATTACATCATTAGCCCCTACATAGATTTCATTATGGTTTGTACCTAAATGGGAAGCAACTTCGGAAGCAAACTTGGCTTCATTATAAGCATCCTCTTTAAATCCAATTGTGAATGTATTAACTGGTCTTGAACTTTGCGATTGCATCAGTGCAACGATCAATGATGAATCAATACCGCCAGATAAAAAAGCCCCGAGTGGTACATCAGATAATTGCTGAACTTTAACAGACTGTATCAACATTCGTTCAAGTTCAACTAATGCATCATAATCAGATCCAGAAAATTGCATTTGCTGAGCATTCGAAGCAATTTCAGAGAGATCCCAGTAAGATTCCATGCGCATGTTACCTACTGTTTCATTCAGCGAAATAGAAAGTAAATTTCCGGGATGAAGTTTTTGGATCCCTTTATAAATAGATAATGGAGCTGGGATATAAGCATACTGCATGTATTGATGCAATGCATCATGGTCCAGTTGTGGTTGAAATGAAGGATGTTTTCGAATTGCTTTCAGTTCAGAAGCAAAATAAAAATAATGGCCTTGCCAACCATAATATAGGGGCTTTTCACCGAAGCGGTCTCTGCCAAGAATAAGTTTATTGTCTTTATAATCAAAAACAGCAAAAGCAAACATTCCTACTGTTTCTTGAATCGTTTTCTTTATACCCCAAATTTCAAAACAACAGAGGATGGTTTCTGTATCAGACAGGCTTTTATACGAAATGGAATGTCCTGAGTCTGCCAGTCTTTTTCTCAATTCAATATGATTATAGATTTCACCGTTAAAGCAAATAATAAAGCGTCCTGAAAACGAAGACATCGGTTGATGACCGGCTGATGAAGTATCCAGAATTGACAAACGTGTATGTGCAAAACCTATTTTAGAACCATTTGCAATCCAAATACCCTGATGATCTGGACCGCGATGAAACAATGATTCGGCCATACTGCTTAGAACATTTTCATTAACATCACTCTTTAAAGAAAAATAACCAGCTATTCCACACATTTATTTTATATTTATTTCTTAATCCCAACTGCAACCCAAAATGGAATTGTATCAGAAAAAACGATATTTGATAATCCTGCATCCTCCATCATTTTTTTAATTTTTACTTTAGAATAACGGTGTTCTAGCCGGGTGCCAAATCGATCAAGTGCATCAGTTTGCATTGTATAAAAAGATTTAAACCTATAAGAACTTAATGGAAAGCTATGAACATTTCCACCTAAAATTTCATAAAAACGGGATAGTTTCGCAAGTGGATAATAAATAAATACAGCAATTATTTGAGAAAAAAAGAATTTGAGAAAAAAAGGCATAACTGATATTAGTCTCCTAAATATATCACTTATTCTCCATATTGCACGAAACCAAGTCGGTTGATTATCAAAAGAATAATACAAGTAAACTAAAAAAGGAGCACCCTTTTTTAGTTTACTAACGCATGACTTAATTCCAACAGCTGTGTCTGGGATATGATGTAAAACTCCAAGAGAATAAGCAAAATCCATTGAATTTTCATCAAATGGAATATCATCTACACCCCTTTGATGAAATGAACAATTACTAAAAATATTTAAATTCTTTTTTGCTACCTCAATAGCATTAGAAGGATCTATACAATGAAGGTGGCCTACTTTTGGTGCTACAATCTTTGCCCATCTTCCACTTCCACATCCTAAATCAAACCCCTGTGAATTGTCAGAGAGTAACTGCCATGGGAAAATTTTGAAATATTCATTTGAAATAAGCTCTAATTCATGATTTGACAATTGAGATTGATCGAACTTTTTCCATTCGTTTCCAAAATCAGTGATTACATCTTGTACTTTATTTTCCATTTTATAATATTTTGAGTTTTAGTATAATTAGACCATTAAATATAAAGGGCTATAAAT
>RGCF01000198.1 GCA_009919265.1 Bacteroidota bacterium
TACGTATAACTTTACCCAAGGAGCGTTATGTAATTATACCGAATGGTGTTCGAGTAGATGAGTTTTCTGTGAATGTTGATACTGTGCCAAGAAATCCCTACAGGTTCTGTTATTGTAGTTGTTATACAAGGGGTCTTATGCCTATCTTACAGTATATGTGGCCCATAATAATGAACGCTGAACCTAGAGCTGAGCTACATGTGTATTATGGAATGGGTTCCGTTCAAGACCAGGATTTTAAGAAAACTATGACTGAACTTCTAGCAAGACCTGGTGTTATGGACCATGGAAGGCAGCCGATGGATCTCATAATAAGAGAAAAATACATGTCAAGTTTTCATTTATATCTGACAAATTCAGATTCAGAAATTGATTGTATTACCGTAAGAGAGAGTTGTATTACTGGTGCCATTCCTATTTTATCTAAGCATGGTATTTTTAATGAGAGAGATGGAATTCACTTTGATCTAAATGAGGGTAATCCCATGTCTTATGCAATGATTGCCCTAGAAATTATTAAAATAATGAAAGATAATAACCTTGATTCATTGAGACAAAGTCTAAAACAATCAACGAATTTAATTAAGTGGATTGATGTGGCAGAAAAGTGGTTACAAGAAGAACTTTAATTTCTTTTACGAGTTTTTCTATTTTTTATCTTACGATGTCTTGTTCCGCCCAGTTTTGGAACCTTTGCTACTGGCAATCCAGGTACATTAGGTAACTCAGGTGCACTAGGTAACTCAGGTCCTCCTAAAGCTGCAGCCAAAGGTGATCCAGGTACAGGTGATAATTCTGGCTCCACGGAACTACCAAGTGTTTCTTCTAAACTTTCACCAGCATGATCCTTACACTCAAAAGCAAGTGTCTGAGGGTCTGTGGGAATATTCATTAATTCCAGAACAAGTCTCATAGGTGGTATCTTACGCAAGGGTTCAATTGCATCCTGGAATTCCTTAGAGCAATAAATTGTAGGTTGTCTGACGATTGCCTGTAAATTCTGTATATCGTCAAAAGTTGGAACAAAATCCTCTGGAATATCTTTTAGTTTTAACTGGAGGCCAGCGGGTTCCACGGATTTCTGCATAGCACCTTCAATCTTATCTATTTTTCCATTAGCATCGGTAATTATTTTTTTAATTGCATCAAATTGTGTTCTTGCTTCTGCTCTTACAAAGTCAGGGGCAAAGTTAGCAAATCCCCATAATAAAAAACCAATATACATTGATTTACCAGATTGATATATATTCATTGTCATACGTTCTTGAATATCAGGGGCTACTAAGTCTAATATATTAAGTATAACCTTTCCAATAATACCACCTATTAACGGTCCCTCTCCAAAAAATCCTATGATACTTAGAATACCTTGCTTCCAATCTCCTTTCAAAAAATCAATTAAACCTAGGACTAAGGATAACACTTTTCTTGTAACATCGTTTGACAATGGTCCAACACTATATGTAATACGAATTGCTTCAATCACAAGACCAATAACAATAGGTATTGCTCTAGGGTTGATAGGAACCATTATAATGCTAACAAAGACGGGTGGAGGTGCAGGAACTGGTAGAGGAAAACGAAAGTCAGGTGTATTTTTATCATAAAAGAAACGAAAGGGTCCAAGTTCTCTGGAGAAATTCTTAACCTGATTATCAATTGCCTTTAACATATCGCGAACTCTCCAATACGCGCGATCTAAACTTAAATCTTCTGGATTAAATGATTGTTTAACTAGTGTTCCAGTTGCGGATGCTTTTATATTAGGTGCTTTTATTACACCACCTTTATGTAACTCCTTGGAAAAAAGTGGTTTTATAAATGTATGTATAGATTCTTCTAAGAGGCGTGCTTCATTCCGTTCAAACATAGGTTCATTATGTCTATCATGTAATTCAGACACCCATCCTTTCTTAAAATTAGCTTTTTTTGCCTGTATAATTAAAAAACTTATACCAGAAAGTGTATTATATACTTTTTTCTTTAATGATTCGTGATCTTCATCTGCTAATCTTTCTAAATTATCTAATGTTGCTTCTAATTCTTTTTGACCCTTATAGTCCATCTATTTAGGAGGAACACATTGTACATCCTTCACCATTCGCCGCAGCTTCTTTTGCTTCTTTTACCGATTGCTCATATTCTCTTGATAATCTTTCGTAAAGCATGGCACGTTCTTTAACTTTTTTCTCCTGTGGTGTTAATTTAGTGTCTAACTCCGTTTCGGAATCACTATCTGCATTTTGATTTTCTTGTGTAATAGAACCTTGAAGTAGACGAGGATCTACTGTAAATTTCTGCGCCATTACCGGGGCCTTCGTGCGCAAATAATAACATCCAGTCTTAAGACCTTGTTTCCATGCGTAGAAATGCATGCTAGTCAGTTTTGCATAGGTAGGATTTTCCATGGATAAATTTAGACTTTGGCTCTGACAAATGAAAGCACCACGAGCCGCCGCCATATCAATAAGAGTACGTTGTTTAATTTCCCAAGATGTTTTATATATTGCTTGAATATCTTCAGGGATTTCCTTGATACCTTGTATACTACCATTCTGTGCAATGATTTGCTGTTTGAGGCTTTCAGACCAAATACCAATCTCCATAAGATTTTTTACAAGGTATTTATTAACAACTACATATTCACCTGCTAAAACGCGTCTTGCATAGATATTAGAAGTCATTGGTTCAAAGCATTCAGTATAACCTAGAATTTGACTTGTAGATGCCGTTGGCATTGGTGCAACAAGTAGAGAATTACGAAGACCATGAGATGCATTTATTCGTAAGGAAGTCCAATCCAATATCTTCTCTGTCTCAGTAATGGGTGTAACATTCCAGAGGTCAGGTTGCAGGAGACCCTTGGAAGCAGGGCATCCATCAAATGTTTCATAAGAACCATTTTTAGCAGCAAGATATGAACTAGCCTCAACAGCCGCATAATACATATGTTCAAAGATAAGTTGATTTAATCTTGTTGCTTCAGGTGTCTCCCATGGAATACGAAGTCTTGCAAAGACATCTGCAAGTCCCTGAACACCAAGGCCAATTGGACGATGACGCATATTAGAGCGCTTTGCCTCAGGAATAGGGTAGAAATTAATATCAATTACTTTATTCAGAGCTTTTACTACAGATGCAGTTACTTGGCGTAATCTATCAAAGTTAAAGGACAGGTTATCATGGCTAACAAAAGCAGGTAGAGCAATAGATGCTAAATTACAGACAGCAGTTTCCTCAGGACTTGAGAACTCGATGATCTCCGTGCAAAGGTTTGAAGACTTAATTGTTCCAAGGTTCTTCTGATTACTCTTCTTGTTTGCAGGATCCTTGTAAAGGAGGTAGGGAGTTCCAGTCTCCATCTGGGAATCTAGAATCTTGAACCAGAGTTTCTGAGCAGAGACTGATTTACGAGCACGACCCTCCTTCTCATATTTTGTATAGAGTGCATCAAATTCATCACCATAGACATCTGAGAGACCAGGGGCCTCATGAGGGCAGAAGAGGCTCCATTGACCATCTGCTTCAACACGTTTCATAAAGAGATCTGAAATCCAGAGTGCGTAGAAGAGATCTCGAGCACGCTCTTCAGTTTCACCTGTATTCAGCTTGAGCTTCAGGAAATCCTCAATATCAGCATGCCAGGGCTCCAAATAAATTGCAAAGGAGCCATTGCGTTTACCACCTCCCTGATCAACATAGCGAGCCGTGGCATTGAAGTTACGGAGCATTGGCACAATACCGTTTGAGGTGCCATTCGTGCCGCCAATGAGAGAACCAGCAGCCCGCACATTATGAATGTGAAGGCCAATACCACCTGCAAACTTGGATATATTTGCACAATCCTTAAGAGTTTCATAGATACCATCAATGCTATCATCTTTCATTGCAAGAAGGAAACAGGAGGAAAGTTGAGGTCTAGGTGTTCCAGCGTTGAAAAGAGTTGGAGTTGCATGAGTGTAGATTTTTTGAGACATTAAGTTGTAAGTCTCAAAGGCCTGTTTGAGTTGCTCCTGTGTTGTATTAGATCCAGTTGTCCAGATACCGAGAGCAACACGCATCCACATATGCTGGGGTCTCTCCAGAATACGGCCAGATGTATCCTTCAAGAGATATGACTTTTCAAGTGTTTTAAATCCAAAATAATCAAAATCGTAGTCGCGGTCATATTGGATCTCTGCTTCAATTTCGTTAGAGAAAAGTTGGGCAACTTTGTCAAGTTCTTCAGATACATAATAGACTGATTTACCAGTATGTGTAGATACCTGATTTCTGAGAGTATGAACAACCTTTGCAAAAGTTAATGGAGTATTCTTGTGATGATTGCTGATTGTTAGTCTAGAAGCAAGAATTGCATAATCAGGATGAAGAGTTGAAAGGCTGGCTGCTAATTGTGCTGCAAGTTCATCGAGTTTAGAACTTGAGATACCATCACAAATCTGTGATATAATATTTTGAGCGAGCGTGTCGACTTGAACATTTAAATCTTTTCCAGCCTTCTGTATCCTCTGCAACACCTTGTCAAATGATACTGGTTCCTGAGATCCATCACGCTTTATGATACGCATACTACGCTGCATTGTTATTATGTATCAATGAATTATACCGCAATTGGGTCAATTTTATTAGTTAAACTGAAAAAATTGACGAGCGTGAATACTGTATATTAGCATACAAGTAAGAATGGCAGCAAGGCGTATTTCAAAAGAACTTACGGATTTAAAAAATGACCCACCTGCAAATTGCAGCGCTGGACCCGTGGGTGATGATATGTTTACGTGGGAAGGTGTGATATTTGGTCCTTCTGATTCACCTTATACCGGAGGGATATTCAATCTATCTATACAATTTCCAGTAGACTACCCATTCAAGCCACCTCGTATCATGTTTACTACAAAAATATATCATCCAAATATCAACACACAGGGATTTATATGTCTTGATATTTTGAAACAAAACTGGTCTCCGGCTCTAACCATTTCAAAGGTCCTTCTGTCAATTCTATCAATGCTTACTGACCCAAATCCGAATGACCCTCTAATGCCTGATATTGCGAATCAATATGTGAAAAATCGAGCTGAATATGAGATAACTGCAAGAGACTGGACACAGCTGTATGCTCAAGGTATTATAGATTAGATTTTACATATATTTGAGTATGTTCAACCTTTCCACAAATATCAGGAAGGTCAAAATCTTGAATTTTTCCAAATTTTTCATTGCATTCATTCCTTATATGTTCGGGAATCATGGAATTTCCATCAACTGATACTTGATTAATATCAATACGTAAATATTTTAAGAATGTAGCACAATCTTTCCTAGACTCAGGAGGGATAGATAGTTGTTCTTCTATTTTTCTACGTATAGAGCCCCACTGTGTTGCATAATGATTATGTTCTACCGATTTTGTAAGATATCCTAGTTTTTCTTGTAACATATTTGTAATACTTATTAATTT
>RGCF01000199.1 GCA_009919265.1 Bacteroidota bacterium
AAACAATCATAATTACTTTGATAATAAAATCAATTGAATTTAAAAATACTGTCTGTAAAGATAAAGCAACAAAAATAGATGCAACTGCTGTAGCAGCTGCTTTTTTCATTGCCATAAAAAGATGCTGAAATACCCTAGATGATAAAGAACCAATTTGTTTGAATTTTGTAAAAAAACGATTCATCAATTCAGAAAATGGTTGATAAATTGTATTCAATTGAACTCTGAGAACCTTGAATACTTGAGTCATAATTTCACTGGCTGCAAATTGTTTTCTTAGAACTTCAAATAAAACTCCAAATATACTTTCAAGATAAGCAGAAGCCTTAGATGTTACACAGAATTGAAAATTATCTGAAGCAAAAGATGCAGAAGATCTAGAATCATCTGGGGGCTTATATCTAAAAGCAGTCATTATAATGTCTAAATCACATCTGCGATCAGACCAATTGTTTATTACTTCAGATGTAATTCCATCTTGTTCTATAAAAATAAATCCAAATAGTAAAGCAAGTGTTAAGGCTAAAAAGAGGTATTTTGGTTCAATACCACTTGATTGTACTGAGGGCTGTGCCTCCATCTAATCTAACCCTTGCTTTAACATGTTCAATTGAATACGACCTTTATCTTTTTAATAAAGCTTCAGCATATGATTTTTTAGTATCTGGACTATAGACTTCCATTGCATCTCTTAGTATATGACCACCCATAATTTCATATTTCGCACCGGGACTTACAAAGAGTGCAATGATTTCTGTATTAATAGAAGGGGCTTCGGGTAAGAAAGAATATGCACGTAACCATTCACTTGTTTTTTCATTCCAAACTAAAGTTCCACGTGCTACACGCTGTGTTAAGGATATTCTACTAAATTCAGCAGTTTCAGATGATTGAATTCCAACAACTGTATCTTTTTCTGTTATTTTATCTCCCAATTGAATTTCATATAGAGGTTTATAACCAGTTAATGTCTTAATCATAGTGGAAGCAGGTAGACCAACTTCATAGGAAGCTTCGGGGTGTGGCGAATCTCCTCTTGTTTTCCCATTTAATGATTTATCAACCCATGCCTGTGTCTCAGCATTTGCTTCATCTGTCTCATCATAATCTGCAAACATGTAGGGGCCTACAGGTAGCAAATGATCATGTGTTGTCAAGCAATATAAGGGCCTTTCTAGACCACCTGCCCATCCTCCAATTGAAACAGCATCAGGATGATCCTTGGCCATAATCCATTTTCCATTGTGTTTTATGAAATGATTGGAACTTACTTGAATTGGATCTGCCGTACCTGAGACAGGACTTAATTCTACCATTTCCTGACCATCTGCGTGAAATTTATAAATAGTCTCGACTCTATGACCACCTTGTAAAATATCATTTATTTGTATTTCTGAGATAGGGTATATTTCACCAGATGCTAGTCTAATAGGTTGTTCCGGAGGAAAACAAAAGGTATCAATGAATTTAAAAATAAAAGTATCTCCAAAATTAGTAATACCTGTCTGAGCTGAGATACCCATGTAGATAACGGCAAACATTGTTCCGTAGACACGATACATTAATGTTTTCATTCTAGAAGCAGTTAACTTTACACGACCCATCATCGCGGTCATGCGTGCCTTGAATTCATTTATAATTTTGATAACGCCTCCCACTAAAGTAGCTAACATGGTTCGAAAAGAATTTGCAGAATTCATTAAATTTGTTAAAATACTAGTAAATCCAAACATTCCAGAAGCAAATGGACCCGTAACTCCTTTTGTGCTTTCTTGAATAATTTGTTGTAAACAGAATTCAAAATTTTCATTAATACTGTATCCAAAGAAGCCTGCTAGAGGCATCATTTGAGGCTGACATCTGTATTCAGACCAATTATTTTGAATATCAGATAAATTAGCCATATTTTCTATAGCAATAAATATACCAATTGCAATTACTAGTACTAAGGTAAATAGCAAATAAGGAACTGGATATTCTTGAATAACAGGAGCTGTGGATTTAATGGGATCCATACCTCTTCTTATTTTCGCAAGATACTAAAATTATATATCACATACGTAAACACTATACTGTTAACTCGTAATGGTGTCTTAGCCAATCCCTATCCGCCTTGAATACTCTAGAAGCATGAGGGGCACTGTGTTTAGATAACTTTGCAACAATATCTAATTTACGAAAAACACCAAGTGGACCAAACTCTTTGATTGCTTTTCTCAAAGCAGAATGTCTTTCCTCACGATGTTTTAAGTAAATATAACCATGTTTTTTGAGTTCTCCTCTCCTTAAAGGGCCTATACGGTCGCCGGGATCAGGAGCTTTTACTTTAGGATCACCTTTGTCTTTAATACATGTGGGCTTTACATACACAGATTTTTGAGCAGGTTTAATGTGATATTCCTTTCCCGATGCCCTCTTTACGGTGTATCCTTTTTTCATAACTGTTTTACCATAACGTCTAATATATCCATGTCGTTGTATTTTACCAGGAGGACATCTGAGTTTAGATGTTGCAGGCTTGTGAGCACGTTCTAGTCTTTCTTCCTGTCTTCTTAGCACTCTTCTCGAATAATTACGTCTTGTTTCTCTGTAAACTGTTTGAGCTTTTACGCATCTAGGAGGCACACGATGGCCTTTCTTAGATGTATAAGAAGATCTTTTATGAAATCCATCTGGGCATCCTTTTCTTTCATCATATGGTAAGGACCCCACCATCTTCTATTTCTAACATAGAAAATCAACGAAGCCAAGTATTTTCATTAGCGCAGCCCAGAGTTTTCATTATTTAACTCTTCTTCATGTCTAGGACTACGATTAAAATGATGAGTTACCAAGGATTGGTGTAACATATCACATATCTCAGATCGTATCGCCATATCCTTGATACAATCCATAAGTTCCTCTGGCCATCCTAGGGCCTTTAGATTTTCGGTATCCTCCATATAAATTGCATTTGTTAGACGGCGTTCCAACTGTTCAAGATCATCCTTGTACATCTGTAATTCATTTGCATCATCATTTGTCTTGACATGATTTGTCCAAGCCTCCCGTTTGTATTGAATAATCCAAGCGGAAAGAGTTTTAAGACATTCTTCACTTCTGTCTAGCATTTCTAGACTTTCTGTAGTAATTATTTCTTTCTAGAAAGCGACCATAAGATAGCTCCAACTCCTAGAAAAACTAGAAGTAAAGCGCTATAGTTTTTCTTATAAGGTATATGGTCTGCTGGATTGAGAATAACACTTGAAAATCCCTCTTTAGAACAAGACTCGGTTCTTAAAATCCATGGACGGTAGACTTCATTACGAAAACCTTCTGAAGGTTCAAACCCTTCTTTTTTAGCAACCGGAGCATCATACAATGTATCTGCAGCTGCCTGGTCAGACATAGCTTGAATAGTATTTCCAACTGATGCAACAGACTTAGGATCTTGAAATGACTTGGGGTTTCCGGAAGATGGTCCTAAGACTGGTGTACTAGATACAGGTGGACTAAATGGCTTTTGTGCTGGAAATGACATATCTATAATTATAACTGCTTTAAAATTGATATGCGCTATTTTTAATTATATAAACCATAGACTAAGTCAGATGAGTAAAATTGGATTTAATCGTGATTCTGTTAAGAATTTGTCTGAGAAGGCTGCGAATGAACCTACCCGCTTCAATGCCACTGAGAGATCCGCTTTTGTGAAGGATCATATCGAAAAAATCACAAAGATGGTAAAGGACAAGCATTCAGTAGACGATATCAAGGCTGTCTTTCCTGAATTTTGTGAACAATATCCTAATATTCTGGAGATGATCACTAGACCTGGTGGTTACGACCAGAGGTCTCTTGATATGATGATTCGGATGCTTGAAAAAATGGGCCAAGGTGCTGCCTCTCAGCATGAGGCGTCTATTCAGGTTGGACAACATCTTCTAAACGCCTATGTAAAGCCACAACTTGATTCCACGGAATAGCGTTTGTCTTATTTACAATTGTTGAAATCCCACTAAAATGTTTAATAGGAATTTGAAATTGTCTACACCAATGAATGGAATGATCTTGTATTTCTTTCCATTGTTTTTCATGATTTTCATTCCACTCATCTTTCATAGAAATTGCATATTTTAAAGCAGACACTTGTTGTTCCAAGAAATCATCCTTGAGTCTATTAATATCTGTTTGAATATGGTTAGGTAGGGAAGTAAAAATAGAAGTCATATGCTTGAAGCCACATGCATATGCATTCCGTATTTCCACCAGTGTTTTCAATATCCAACCTGGAGCCATTCGAAATCCTCTGCCCAAGAAATATTTTTCCGCATTACAAGGTCGACTTAGACCTGGCTTATACAAGGTCCAGTGGTCAAAGCATGATGCTAGTAAAGATAAAAAATCCATAGTCGCCTTGGATTCAGTGTCAAAGACTTTCAAGATAAAATCACCTCCTCGAACCAGGGTTTGAAGGCCAATTAGAGCTGATGATATTAGAAGAGGTAAGACTTCTTCCTCCTGGCTTCCATAATGTTCACTAAAATCAAATCCCCCATCTGCAGTAAAAATATGACACTTGGCTCTAGTCTTCTCTAAGAAGGCTCCTTGATTCATAGGGACCATAATGTCTCCTGTTTCATCTGCTCCATATTCAATATGAACCATAGAAGACCTTCTTAAGAAATGGTAAGCACGTTTCCATCCAGGGATATTTGTTTTGGTTGGTTTCAAGGTCATTGCCCATGCATTTTCAAGTGTAACACCGTTTTTTTGAGATAAATGTAAAAGTGCCTCAATAAAACCACCAGGTCCTTCGCATACATGTGAACTATTTATAACAGTTTTTTTACCAGAAGGATGTAAATGCCTCTTGAAAAAATCCATGACAATTAGAATTTCAATCATCTTAAAAAAAGATCTACTCAATGGCCTTAAGGAACATATGGATTGAGGTATTCTTATATCCTGGCTCTGTGAAAATACTAATTCATAGGGATTTGAAGTGCGCTTCAAATACTCCCATTCATTCTTTGTATCAAGCAATTCGATTTGTTCTTTTAATTTATCAAGTTCTCCTTTTTGACCTTTTGGTTCTGTTTCAGACCATTGGGGTGTAGGTGGAACTTGCCACAAGAGTGGCTTTTCATTCGATGGATACCATGTAAACCATTTTACGTGTTTCCACGGGGGTTTTACTAAGGGCCACGACATACTTGTAGTACAAGGTAGCTGTTTAGCCCTTATTACCTATTCACATATTTCATCCATTCCAAAATAATTCTCTTGTGTTCTGGATTTACATTGTAAATAAGTTGAGGTACATAGACAGTATTACCCCCTGTGAAAATGAGTTTACAGATAGATTTTTCAGAATCTCCATCTGTGTAATAATGATCGGCTTTATCAATTGGTTCTACACGAACTGCATGATTAGGAAATCTATCCTTCAGGTTTTGCTCTTCTTCCTTATAATCGCG
>RGCF01000200.1 GCA_009919265.1 Bacteroidota bacterium
TGCCATATATATATGGCACGCGATACATACACTTTGTGGGTTGTTACAAGACAACCGGTGCAAAAGGGTGAACGCAACAATGAGAACGCGGGTGTCGATCTATACACCATAGAGAACTGGAATGGAAGCGTAGGTGAGACACATCTTCTGGATCTCGGAACAAAGGCAATGATGACGTCCGATATGACGGGGGACACGGTGCATTATTGGCTGGCACCTCGCTCCTCCATTTTCAAGACAGGCCATATGATGGCAAACTCTCTTGGAGTGATTGATAGGAGCTATCGCGGAGCGTTGAAAGCGCCGGTTGTTACTCTTCCTGGGGCTACAGGATTCAAGGCGGGGGAGCGTCATTTCCAGATTCTCGCACCGGATATGGGTTATATACGGGAAGTTCGTCATGTGGATTCGTTGCCTGAAACTGGGCGCGGAGAGGGCGGATTCGGTTCTACTGGCAAGTAGAACCATATCGATGGCTAGGAGATTCGGTTCTACTGGCAAGTAGAACCACCCGACACTATGTATTACAAATTCCCTAGATAGGCGATACACCCTGGAGGCAAAAGTAGTCAGTCACGACATGGACACGTATCCCGCAACAGCCGTTTCCACTCTTTTACCACTCCTAGAATCCCCGCAGTTTCACGCAGCAAAATGTATTATTATAGACGAAGCGCAGTTTTTTACAGATCTCAAGGAATTCGTAGTGACTGCTGTAGATATTCACGAGAAGGATATCATATGTGTAGGTCTCGACGGCGATTCTGAAAGAAATCCGTTTGGTCAAATCATTGATCTTGTGCCCTATGCCGATACTATAACAAAACTCAAAGCATTCTGTACACAATGTGCGGATGGTACACATGGCATATTTAGCTATAGAAGAGCCTGGGCTCCTCAGACACAAATAAATGTCGGCACCAATGACCAGTATGAAGCTCTTTGTAGAAAGCACTACTTGGCTGCGCGAAAATTGGAGTCGCATAGCAAGTAATTTATAAGTATGCTACACACGAAAGATTACAAACACTTTCGTGTAGGGAATGTAGAGTTTGAAGGGGCAACTGCCGCCGCAAAAGCTCTTCCTGGAGACCAAGTTCGGGTAGAGAATGGACGAGTCGTAGAGATAGTCGAAAGAGCATCTCATAAACACATTGTAGGAACGCTGGAACTCGCGAGCAAATATCGCTATGGTATGACGACCAAGAATCATCCCATATATCTGTTTACTCCATTTACAGAGTCTTATCCGCCCTTTTATGTGGGATCCGCGCACAAAGATACATCGCAGAATGTTCTTGCCATAATTGACTTTGCGTATTGGACGGAGGCGTGCCCTCGTGGAAATCTCCAACAAATTCTTGGAATCGCGGGCGATTTGTCAATGGAAGAAGAAGCTCTCGCAATTCAAGCGAGTCCTCTGCGTTGGAAGAAACTGGAAGCTCTTGTATCTCCCCCACCCATAGAAACGTGGGCCAAAGGAATAACCTTTCATGTAGATCCACCCGGATGCAAAGATATAGACGATGCCATCACCCTGAATCCTCTCGGCGAAAAAACAGAAATCAGTATTCATATAGCCGATGTTGCCTCGTGGCTTGTGGCAAACCCGTGGTTAATGACGAAGGCAGAAGACATAGGACAAACGCTTTATAGAGATGGCGTGGCCATTCGCCCCATGTTTCCTATTGAATTCTCCGAGGGGATATTCTCCCTTCTTCTTGGCGAAGATCGCCGTGCCGTTACTCTACGATGTCTATGGAATAAGACTGAAAAGAAGCTGGAAAACATCACCTGGAGCCTGGAAATGATACGCGTAACTCAAAGTTTCACGTATCATTCCGTTCGCAAATCCATGTTCGCATTGGAATTGGAAGAAATCTGTAGTGGAATCGCGAATCGACCCGTGACAGATTCGCATGAATGGATTGAACAGCTCATGCTTCTTTACAATCGGGAAGCCGCCAAAGTCTTACGAGAAAAGGGCGCAGGTGTCTTACGAAGGCATGCGGGTCTAGATCAGGCACGATATGACACATATCAACGACTCGGACTTCCTGCCGAAAAACTTGCCATGGCTGCGGGGGAATATTGTGCTGCTACCGACGACACTACGCGGCATTGGGGGCTCGGCCAAGACGTCTATTGTCATGCCAGCTCTCCTATTCGTCGCTGGTCGGATTGCGTGAATCAGCGAATTCTTCTAGGACACACGGCAATTGCTAATATAGAGCACATGAACGCGAGAGCTAAAGCATTCAAAGCCTATGAGCGCGATATGATATTTGTTCGAGCACTCTTGCGCTGCAATACGACATTGATCGGCACGATTACAGAACCTGGGCGAGTATGGATACCGTCATGGGGACGCATTGTGAAATCCGATACGAGCGGCTTTGAACCAGGAAGCGGCGTGGTAATTACATACTTTTGCGATGCCACGAAGCGTAATTGGAAACGACGGCTCGTGCTAAAATTGGAAGCCGTTGAGCATATGTCCAGCTGCTAACAATGTTACATGATAGGAAAGTGTATTACGTTTTAGCTATAGCGATTATTCTTACGGTTCTTGGAATTATAGGAGTCGCAAAGGATCTACAGCCAATTGATATGTATGCTATCTTTCTCTGTATCGGCACATTAACACTTCTATTTCTTTGCCTACTGAGTATAATATATTACGCTATTGATCGGCTAGTAGAGATTCCTGTTCAGAAGAATCCTCTCGTTGCGATCTAGAAATATATATACGGGTGTGCTCCATTTTTCCACATATATCTGGAATATCAAAGTCAGATATCGCGCTAAATGTATTGTAACATTCTTGGCGTATTCGTTTCGGAATCAAAGAGCTCCCATCTGTAATGGCCTTGTTCAAATCCGCCTTTATGTATTTGAGAAACGTCTTACAATCTTTTCGGGCTGCGTAGGGAATTGTAATAACTTCCTCTATTTTTGATCGAATATTCGCCCAATCACTCGCTAATTTTCTATGAAGCTGGCTAGAAGCCTGATACCCCAACTTGTCTTGTAGAATATTCAGGGTGGACGCCGCGATACTAATTCCCCCAAAAATCCATGCAAACTGGAATCCATCCATAGTTATTCCACCAGCTATCATATTAGAGGCTCCCGCAATAGCCGTCAGGCAATTAATTGTGATCATGAATTGTTTGGAACGTCTATTAAAAAGAGAAAACGACTCCGTATGCATCCATTCGTAACATTTGGCATTATCGCACCAGGATGCAAGGAGTTTATCTATGATCGACGACCACCCGAACGAGGCTCCATCGTCTGTATCTTCCGCCATATCTATATAATCATGCGCTTAGAAAGGCTCCTGGCAGATTTTCTAAACATGTAATAGAATGCAGTTTACACGAGCTACTCGAATAAAAAAAGCGGGGACGCGTAAAAAACAACGTGGCGGTTCTGCTTCTCAGCCAGATATATATATCGTGTATTTTGCATATCTGGATATAGGGAATCAAAACTGGGATTCGTCGCGCGCAAAGAATTTAATTTTGGCACAGCTGAAGGAATTGAATGATACGGGTCTCGCCGATGCTGCTAAAAGTATTGATATTGTTATTACTGCTCCGAAAAAGAGTAATTTCAATAATTCGTCCGTTCTTAAACTTGACAAGGCTACTCGGAATATCAAAAGCTTATCCGACGCGATTAAAAAGAAAGTCGTTATTCACGGAGAACGAGGAAATTCATTTGAATACGCAGGTCTCCGAAAAGTCTGGGATATTGCAAAGTCCATCTACGACACGGATCCATCAAAGAGTGACAAGAGCGTGATTTTATATTTTCACTCAAAAGGAATGAGTAATGGAAATAAAAAGAATGTGAAAACACCGGAAAATACAATGCTCACGGACATGGTAGTAAAACCATGGAAGGAAATCGTAGATCGATTCGCATCTGAACCAAAGCTCAATAAAGCTGGGCATTCGGCGCCCAAAGATGGTGGGTGGATTTGGTATAACTTTTGGTGGGTGCGGGCGAGTTATATATACGGTCCTACGACACGATGTCCTCGGCCAATTTTGACAGATAGAAGACACTATTATGAAGATTGGCTGGGTCGTAGAGTCCCAACCAATGATACCACGAATTCGGAAAATAACAAAGAATTGGGGACGCAGTCAAATACCAGCGATTGTCTGTCACTATGTCAAGAGGGACCTGCTGGGAAGCTGGGGCTGGGTCTACATCCCGCCTTCGATACGTGTCCTATACCGGTATCTTCGGCCCCTGTTTAAAAAAATTGACGCGGTGTATCACGAATATACGTGATATTCGTATGGGTGAAGCTGCCTATTACGCTGAAATATTTGAGAGAAAAATGCGGGAAAAGTCTATACATAAGGAGGATTTCATACAAGAATGGGAGCTGGCCATGAAGTGTCATAGAGCGGCATCTCAGTGTATATGTACGCATCAAATAGAAGAAAATTACTTTATCAGAAATAAAATCACTGGGGAGCAATGTATCATTGGTTCAGATTGTGTTCAGAGATGGTTGAACCCAAAGATGAATTGTAAAAAGTGTAAAGAACCTCTTGGCTGTATTATGACACGTATCAAAAAAAAAGATTTCTATTGCCGTTCCTGTAAGCTCGAGATTATAAAGAGAAATGAAGAGAAGGAGCGAGAGAATAGAAAAATAAAGCAGAAAACAATCAAGATGTTTTCGAGCTGGACCTTGGCATATCCAGGTCCTTGGAAGGGTAAACTCTTTCCTGTTGTATGTGAAACTGAAGAATGGGTAGAAACACTTATCAATATTCCAAAGTGGCAGGGTGTCGCACCACCATCTTACATCTATAAGTCACTTCATGCATTTCAGAAATTTGCCGATGCCAAGTTTGAGATCTCAGAGGCGTAGATACAGTGAATCACAGACTGCCATGTCTCTCATGAGCTTTTCCTCCACTCCCCGCATTTTTTCTAGCATCTCCGTGTCCTTGGCCAGAGTTGCTAGAGAACGCAGTTCCTCTAATATATTTCCAACTTTCGATAGAAGCCGCGTGAAATTCCCCTCGTAGCAGTCATAGTCCATACACAGCTGCTGTAGAGTGGAGCCTTGAAGCCATAGCCATACCGGCTCTACCCAGGCCGTATGTAACTCCCAATAGGAGTTGCGGGGTGGGTGTTTGAATTCAACGCCCTGATTCTCGGCCGCAATGCTCTGTATACGCTCAAGCACGTCTATGACCTCGCGCGGCACATCCAATGTCTGGAGAGAAGGCATCTCCTTCCCTTCTTGTAGAAAGGCGGTCAGCACGGCGAGAATCATCTCCGCGCTGAGCTCCTTGAATAGTCCCTGCGCATACGCCTGTGTCATAAGAATAGGATGACCCTCATTGATTTCAGTGGCCATCGTGCCCAGGCTCGGCCTGCAACTG
>RGCF01000003.1 GCA_009919265.1 Bacteroidota bacterium
AACCCGCAAGCAAAGAAGGAAGTTTTTTCTTGTCGATACCTCCTGCTTGGGAAGCTGTAATTGCCGACACCATCAGCAATACAAGGAGAAGCACTCTTTTCATAAAAAATATGGAATAGTGTATAAAATGTATATCAAAAATTACGAATCAAATCAATGAGCTATCGGTAGGTAGTAATCGGCAAAATAGGAAGAATAATTGTATATCCAAAATCTAACTTATGCACAATAATTACAACCACTTGGGTTATTAACAGACCCCTCTAAAAAGTGGTTCCCTAAATGGTAAAGCATAAAAAAAAGCTCGGATAAACAAATATCCGAGCTTCGTAAGCTAAAGGCTTCTGAGGTGCTTATTTTGAATCCCAGAAAATTCTTGTACCGGCTGTTACACCGGCTGGGTAATTAGCAGAATTATATAAGCGCTCACTTATAGGGTACAGGAATCTACGAGGAGTAGAACCCTCAGCATTTGCGGGAGCTGCTAGGGCTGGAATTCCAGTGCGCCTCCAATCCGAAAAAGTTTCGGGTTGAGTATACATTGCGAGGAATTTCTGCTCCATGACATGCTTCAATGTCAATGCCGATGCTGGCATGACATCCGCTCTACCAAGATATGTGGCAGCTTCAGTGTCACCTACACCTGCCAAAGCCATAGAAGCTTTGATACCATTAGTATAGGATTGCTTGGCATCTACATCTTCATTTTGCCCAACTTTGATTTCTGCTCTGATGAACATCATCTCTGCATATGTCACAAGAGGAACAGGAGAATTTGAGCTTGCAAACAATGGACCGGGATCACAATCAGTTGTAAACTTACCATCCTTGTCTGCCAAGATATATGCATCTCTGCGAGGATCTTCTGAAGCATTCATGAGTTCAACAAGTTTGACACCAACAGTCATATAACCACTGCGCTGAGACATGAATTGTGACAATGGGCTTTCGCCGGTAGGATCTTCGGAGAAATTAAGCATCGCATCATCAGCTTGAGCGCCTATTGCATTTGCAATTGAAGTCAAAGCACTTGCACCATTTCCAAGTCTCCAGTGATAACGAGCTTTCAGTGCATGAGCTGCTTTAATCCACTTGGTCATATTTCCACCATAGATAACATCTGAGGTAGCAGTTGGTTTCAATGTGCTTGTGGCTGAACCGCAATCTGCAATACCATCATCAAGCATTTTTTGAATGCCTGCATAGATGTCTTGTGCTTTGTCATATTTAGGTTTCAAATTGGAATTACCACTATTTGCCTCACTGAAAGGAGCATCTCCCCACATATCAGCAATGTGGCCATAAGTGGCTGCCATCAAAATGCGAGCAACTCCTCTATAATGCGGAGAGTTAGACTCATTCGCTTTGGTTTCAACAATCCGCAAACTATTGAGTGTGGTCTGATACAATGTTTGCCAAGCATTATCAATATCAGATTCCGTTTGTTGGTATCTGTTGATTGGTTCGAACTGGCGATCCACTCCTTGAAAATGCTGCATCCATACGCCAGTAAATCTACTGAGGTCTCCACCTACCACATAAGCAAGTGAAACCTCTGCAGAAGGCAATACAAGATGGATTGGCGCATCAACAGGATTATTGGGATTGACATTTATTGTATTGTCAATCCAAGAATCACATGCTGAGAAAGTCAGCGCCGTAAATCCTAAGATTAAAATGACAAGATATTTTTTCATAATTATTTACCTATCTATTATAGTTGATGTGAATTTGGAAATTAGAATCCGAGACTTAAGCTAAATACATAACTCTTGGTATTCGGGAATTGGAAATAATCCATTCCTTGCCCATTGCCATTTCCTATCAAGCTTGTCTCGGGGTCAATTCCTTTATAATTCGTGCTCAACCAAAGATTGCGAGCAGTGAATGACAAACCAATGCGTGAAAGCATAGAGCCCTCAAGCATAGAAGATGGAAGTTCATATGCCATAGTCAATTCGCGCAAACGAACATAACCTGCATCTTCAACAAAATCTTCGGCTTGAGCACCGAATCCACCACCATTTCCAAGATACCATGCTTGGCTCAATTCTTTAGCCATTCCATAATTCATCAGTGCTCCTCTTGTACCATTCCACATCACGCCGCCTGATTTGATATCAAGCAATGCGGAAACTGTTAAACCATTATAACCCAAGGTGAGTCTTGTACCTGCAATCCAATCAGGATTGATATTCCCAAGTTCGCCTTCTTCATCACTTACAACTGGATATCCATTGGTACCGATGATTCGTTTACCAGTAACTGAATCTCTTGCCCATTTACCACCGAAAATTGTACCATATGGCTTACCGGCAACAGCACGAATTTGAGCGCCTGTGAAACCATTGATGTAGATATTCTCAACACCTTCAGCAAGCGACACAACTTCACTCACATTTTTTGACCAGTTAACATTCAAGTCGGCAGTAAATCCATCAACATCCAAAAGACGAGCTCCCAACTGGAGTTCAATACCGCTGTTCTTAATGCTACCTGCATTCATCAATTTGCTAGTATAGCCACTTGATGCTGCTGTTGGAACTGCGAAGATTTGATCTGTTGAAGTGTTATCATAATAATTGACATCAAATGTCACAGTATTATTGAATAATCTACCTTCCAAACCAATCTCAATTTCAGATTTCATTTCTGGTTTCAAGTCTGCAGCTCCCAATGAGCTTGACATTTGGAAACCTGCACTTCCATTGAATGGGAATGTAATACCATTTGTCCAACCATCTGCTACTCCAGCTTTGGTGAACAATGTTTGTGTTGCATAAATAGGAGCATCTTTTCCAACCAACGCATATGATGCACGCAATTTCATAAAGTTGATTGTCTCACTTGGACCCATGAGCTCAGACAATACCAATCCAAGACTTCCTGAACCAAACATGAATGAATTGTTTGCCTCAGGTAATGTTGTTGACCATTCATTTCTGAGTGTTGCATTTACATATAAGTAATTTTTGTACTCAAGTTTTGCGTCTGCATATACAGCTGCTGTACGCTTTGCAACCATTGACTGTCCTGGATTCAATGTCGTTGCATTTGACATATTGTAAAATCCTGGAATCACAAGATCATCGCCTGTTGCATAAAGATTTTCCAAATTCTTTGAATACATGTTTTGACCAAGAATCAAACTTCCTTTGAGGTCTTGATCAAATTCTTTGCGCATTGTGACGATGAGGTCACTGGTAAGATCGCTATTGAAGTATTGATCTTCAATGATACGACCTGCCACATAAGAATTTGAATTCACAGCATAAATTTGTTTTCTACGATCAGAATAAAAATCCTGACCTATACGATACATAACACTAATCCAATCTGATGGAGTATAATCGGCTTGTGCATAGGCAACAACACGATTTACTTCATCTGTGAATGGTGTATTGTTCACAACCCAATATGGATTGTCAAAACCTGCATAACCGCGATATGAGCGTTGTCTTCCATCTGCAAATTGATATGCTTCTGAATTTTCAGCTCCATCAACACCATTTGCATTGTCAAATGTTATTGGAGTACGGAGCAAGCCTAACATAACACCGGAAATATTTGAACCTTGTTGGATTCTTGTTCCACCGGATTTTGAATAGTTAACTGATCCAGAAACTTTCAATTCATTTGAAAAGGCATGATCGCCCGATAAACGAAGTGTTGTTCTATCAAATACATTCTTTGGTGTTACACCAGACTGATTCATATTTGATAAAGAGAGGAAAAAGTTTGATGATGTATTTCCGCCTGACAATGAAAATGAATTCGTTGTTGTATAACCTGTGCGGAAAAAATCACCAAGATTGTCATACGGAGTTACAGGTGTTCCATTAGGAGCTGCACTTTGTCCAACGATACGGCCATTTTTGTCCCAAATCCATGTTGGATCAGCTAACCATCTCAAAGTGTCAAGGGAAGCACCCCATGAACGAGGTTTTTGTGTTGCAGCTGCAACAGGAGAACCAATTTGACCATCTCTTCCTTGTGAGTATTTTGATTGAAGCTCAGGCAATTTGTTTACCTGATCAATGCCAAGAGAACTTGAAAATGTTGCGCTCATTCTTCCAACTTTTGAACTGCTCAATCCTTTCTTGGTTGTGATGATGATCGCTCCGGAAGCTGCACGAATACCATACAGCGAAGTTGCGGCTGCACCTTTCAATACGTTCACGGATTCAATATCATCTGGATTGATGTCAACTGCACGATTGGAATAGGCAACCCCACCAAGTTCATTTTCTGTGTTCAATTGCGAATTATCAATTGGAATACCATCAATAACAAACAATGGCTGATTATCACCTGTGATAGAAGAAGCTCCACGAATACGGATATACGAGGAACCACCAGCAGCGCCTGTTGAATTAGTTACTTGCACACCTGCAATCTTACCTGCCAAACCACCTACAATATTGGCCTCTTTTGATTGAGATAATGCACTTCCATCAACTTTTTGTGTCGCATAGGTTAGTGAGCGCTTTTGTTGCTCAATACCAATCGCTGTTACAACAACGTCTTCACTACGAGTTGCATCATCTTGCAAACTCACGTCAAGATTGTCTGAACCTCCCAAGGTTACTTCCTTGGTTTTCATACCTACCATCTTAAATACAAGTACCTTCCCATTTGATGGAACAGTTACTCTATATTTTCCGTCAGACTTTGCAAAAGCACCTGAAGTTGTGCCTTTTACCAAAATGGTTGCACCGGGTAATGGCGCACCTTTTGCATTGGTTACTTTACCCGAAACCACTCTCTCCTGAGCAAATGCAAACTGAACCGTAAGCATCAAGCCAAGAATGAGAGAAGAGTAAAACAATTTTTTCATACTTACTCCATGAGTAATGATGATACAAAATGTGGACTATCGCTAAACATTGCGTTCATTGTAAATAGAGAAAAGCATAACTACCATGCTTAAAAAAACATGGTAATTCGAGGTGATAATTTCAATGAGTTCATTCCCACTTTTGATACTCATTTGTTGTGGCCGGAATTGTACCGGATGTGGTGTGTGGATCGACATGATAAATTTATCATGACTGATGGGATAAATTACTAAAAAATATATGAAAAGCAACCCGGTAAAAAGGAGGGGGCTTAAATGGGTTAGAATTGAACAAGGATTCCCAAGGAATTAGGGGCAATTTGTGGCACAATAGTGGCTTTTGAAGATAAATGTGATGGGTTTTTATCCGAATCATAGACCCATTGGGTCACAAAGTATCCGATTGCACCACCTAGAACCGTGTCGGAAAGCCAATGTTTATCATGATGCATACGGGCATAAGCGGTTCCCGTTGCCAAACCATAAAGTAGAATATCTGCCCACCAACGATCAATGTATCTGCTGAGTGAGGTACTCATCACAAATGCTACGGTTGTATGACCAGATGGATAGGATAAAGTGCCATCATTGATATTAAATGGCGTGAATACATGATTTCCTTGATTCAAATATGGCCTACTTCTTCCAATCATTGACTTGATGATTGTTGTCATAGCCCCAGCGACCAGCAATGAAGTGCATGTTTTTCGTGAAAATAACCGTACTTCCTCATCTGAAAAAGCCAAACCAAGCCCATACATTGTGATTGTGCCAATTGCAGGATACATCAATTCGCCATAACCATTCGCAAGGGAAATAAGATTTCTATCTATGAAAGGTGCATTTTTCTGAGAAATTGTTCTCATATCTTCATCAAGCTGCATTGCAAGTATGGATGTTCCGACTACTATACTTGCCTTCATCAAAGAAGCACTTGAAGCATGAAGTATTTCATCTCCAATATATTCAAGATCATCAAAACTTGAATGTATATCTGAAATCAAGATAGAATCCACGCCCTCTGTTGCGTTCAGTTCAAAACATGAACTCGAGAAGTACATCAAGACACATACTATGATCTTCAATCGCATCATGTGCAATGTTTATGGAGTTCTGCTATAATGATATCTGCATGTTCTTGTTGTACAAGCGCAGACAAAGTATTGGGCTGGATTCCTGTAAAAAATACTGGGTCAGGATCATGCTTGATCAAGATTTCATAAAAAGTTTTTACCGATTGTTTCGAATGCTCTGTTTGCAAATTTGGTCCAATTGCACTCAACAATGCATACTCTTTCATGGTGATCGTTAACGTAGGATAATCCTGCTCTAAGAATCCTGAAAAGTATTTCACCGATGCATCATAAACAACTGTTTCAGAATCCCCCACTCTGGACTGAATCAGAGGATCCAAGCGGGTGAGATGGCTAATATGATCTAGTATTTCTCGTTTTGATTCGTGATAATTTGTGCCAGGCAAGCCATGTAAGTGAATACATGTAACTGTTCTTTTTCCTATAACAGAACGAAAACCTATAGCTTTTTCATCACCTTTGTGCGTGATTGTGGTTCCCCGATCTGAACTTTTGAATGTATTGCGAACATGCACGGGAATATGCTTGCTTAAAGCAGGAATAAGCGTATCAGGGTGAAGGACTTTTGCTCCAAAAAATGATAACATTCTTGCTTCATCGAAACTCATTTCGTGTATGTACCGTGCATCCGGAATGATTCTAGGATCTGCACTTGCAATGCCGCTTACATCTGTCCAAATAATAATCTCACGAACATCTAATGCTGAGCCAAAAATTGCAGCAGAAAAATCCGAACCACCCCTGCCCAATGTTGTTGTAGTTCCATGTGTATCCGCACCAATAAATCCTTGCGTAATGACAATGCGATGATCATCAAAAAGAGGTAGCAAGACTTTCATTGCTTTTGACTCAGTTTCTGCTTGGTCAACTTGTGCTTGTTGAAAAGTACTATCGGTCGAAATAACCCTTCTGGCATCAAACCAAAGTGATGAATGACCTGTTTGTAATAAGCCATCTAGTATGACAGTTGAGAGTAATTCACCAAATGAAGCAATGCTGTCGCTTGAGCGAGGAGTACATTCACCAAGTAATGCAATTCCCTCACAAATGCTGCGCAGTGAATCACATAATGCAATTAATGTATCTCGAACTGCATCTTCAACACCCAACTCTCTTGCTATGCCACAATGCCTATCACGCATTGCATCTATGCGAGAATTTCTTTCTTCATCGCTCATGTGAACTGAATCTGTTGCCAATTTCAACAAATCACTTGTCATGCCGGAACATGCAGAAGAGACAATCAATATTTTTTCATTGTCATATTGGCTGGCAATAGACTTCACATGCGACATTGCATGTGCATCTTGAACAGAGGTTCCTCCAAACTTCATGACTATCATAGTGGTGACCCCGGCAATGAGATGTCTGTATCAAACTCTTTTTCAGATTCCAAGATCACAACTGCCATTGCAACTGTATCTGTATGTGAAATGGATACATGTAATGTGTAAAGACCCCATGTATCTAACATTGCTCCAGATAATACGATGGATGGCTTCCCTCCTTGTTCATTGACAACCCCCACATCCTTAAAAGCAAAGCCTTTTGTAATACCCGTTCCTATCGCTTTGCTAAAAGCTTCCTTTACTGCAAAACGAGCTGCATAATGCGGCATCTTTTTAAGTGCAAAAGACTCACAATATGACTGCTCCACAGATGTGAATATTCTTCGCACAAATGCATCTCCATATTCATTGATGGCAGATTCAATTCTTGCGATATCTACTATGTCGGTTCCTATGCCAAGTATCATGATGTCATTCCATTATCAATACAAATCTACGAAATGCATGGAAAGTCTGACTGAATGGTAAAATCACATGGAATCACTAAGTTGAGACATGAATTCAGAAATGCAATCATATTTTAAAGATCATCTCTATACTGAAGCAAAGCATAAGAGATTTTTGCATGAATTACAGACCTCATGTGGCTCCCCAATTGACTTCCGCATCGCTGAAATGCCAATCTTTGTCGATTATGCAATGCGAACAACACTTGTTGAATATGCTATAGAAATCTTGAAATTAAGCATTCAAGCACATCGAAATCTTGACAATACAAACCCAATACCCAACAAATACAATGTCCCAAATGAGTCTGACAATCCACTGTTTTCAGTGATAGACTTTGCAATAACCAAGAACCCAAATGGCGAATTCGAGCCAAAAGTCATTGAATTACAAGGATTTCCCTCATTATTTGGCTATCAACTGAGATTTGCCCAATCCATGAAACATGTCTATGACCTGGGATCTTTTACTCCCTTTCCCGGAGATTTAGAAGAGCAAACCTATGTAGATATTCTTCGAGCAAATCTTGTTGGCCAGTATGATCCGGATGAAACCTGTCTTCTAGAGTACAAACCTGAGCAACAAAAAACAAAACCTGATTTTTCAGTGATTGAACAAATAACCGGTATGAAAACAACTGATATTCAATCTGTAAAACAGGTAGGAAATCAACTTTTTCATCAGAGAAATGGGAAATGGGTAAGGATTCGAAGGGTTTTCAATCGCGCAATAGCAGATGAATTAGACGAAAACAATGTAGAATTGCCATTTCAATGGAATCAAGACATAGATATCGAATGGGCAGGGCACCCCAATTGGTATTTTACGATTAGTAAGCATATACTCCCTTTTTTAAGCCATCCAGCAATACCAACTTCAACCATTCTCTCAGAAATAGAACAAATACCTGCATCATTGGAACCATTCGTGGTAAAACCTCTGTTTGCTTTTGCCGGAAAGGGTGTAATCATCAATCCAACACGCTCCGACATTGACGCAATTCCTTCGCAGAACCGCGCAAGCTATTTGCTTCAGGAGAAAGTTGAGTATGCTGATTGCATTGATACGCCACATGGAAAGAATAAAGTGGAAATCCGTATCATGCTCATTTGGCCTGAAAGTCAGAGTAATCCCATTCCGGTGATGACGCTTGCAAGGACTGGTCGTGGCCTAATGATGGGAACGCGCTACAATAATCTTCCTTGGACGGGGTCATCAGGTTGTCTTTTCGGCTGAAGACATGTAGATAATTATACTTCAGCGAAGTGTACGTTCAAAAATCTATCCGGATTTATTCCATGAAGGATGCTACAATAATAAAAGATAATCACTTTGAGGACGCGCGAAAGTTCGATAACTTTGGCACATATCCAATGGCATCTTCTGAAGCACCTATGAATACAATTGCCGCAAAGCAATCAGACTTTGAACGCGAAGCCCTTCCACATATGAGCGCATTGTACAGCTTTGCTGTACGTCTCTGTAGAAACAGAGATGATGCTCATGACCTCGTGCAGGAAACCTTTATGAAAGGGTTCCGCTTTTTCGACAAATTCGAAAGAGGCACAAATTGCAAAGCATGGTTATTCCGAATACTCAAGAACACGTATATCAATCAATATCGTAAAGACAAAAGGGAACCCGACATTGTTGAATATGATGTCATCGAAGAATTTTATGATTTAATCAGAAGCGAATCATCAGAGTCAACAGATTTACAAAAAAAGATTTTTGATAATCTCCTCGATGATGAAGTATCTACAGCTCTTGAATCATTACCTGAAACATTTAGAACAGCAATCATTCTTTGCGATCTCGAAGGTATGACCTATGAAGAGATTGCTGAAATCATTGAATGTCCAATAGGCACAGTACGATCAAGATTGCATCGCGCAAGAAAAATGTTGGCATCCCAATTGTTGGGGTATGCACAACAACGTGGTTATGACACAAAAGATTTTGAATAACATTGTAAATTTTCATCTATTATTAACATTTGACGATTTCTCGTGAATAGAAACCCAAAAGAACTCGAAGAGTATCTCGCAGCAATAGCCGACGGTGAATATATCGATGGCAATGTGAAGCAAGAACTCCAGAGCCGTCTTGAGAATGATCCCGAGTTATCCGCAGCACTTTATATTCAAACGGCAATGAAATCCGTGCTTCAATCAAAAAAGGAAGCATTTCACATACAAGCACCAGCAGACTTGCGCGCCTCCATTATGAATGGAATTCGTGGAGAGCAGTCTGCATCAAAAAGTATCGAGAGTCGAATCTCGTTCATGGAATCTTTTTGGAATGCACTCGATCCAATCATTTCTGTGCTCAGTCCAAAATTTGCAATACCTCTTGCTAGCATTATTGCAGTGGGTGGCATTCTTTATGTTTCAGATCGTGGAGCTGAAACAACAAATCTTGCAATGAATGTTGGCGATTTTTCGGTTGTCCATTCAGGGCCAAACAATATTTGCAAGACTGCATATACAGCGTTCCATAAGTATGATGAAGGAACATTGGCATTGCAGAAATTTTCCAAGGATCAGCAAACATTGTCTGCGTTTTTCGCAAATAATGGCGTAAATTACCCTGTGGTTTTTCCAAATATCGATGCCGAGTTAGTCGGCGGAGTTGTTTCACAAGAGAAAGGCACTAAATTTGCACAGTTCATTTACAAAGTTGGCGATCATCTCATTTATGCCTATGAAGTACCGGAGGGATTGGTGGACAATCAAACCCTCAGCGTCAATCCCAGAGCAATGGAAATAGTCAAAAAAGCCGACTGGTACTGGGAGCAAGAAAACGGTGCTTCGAACACAATGGTTTTGTGGAAACTTGGAAACACTCTTTGCGTAATGGTTTCCGATTTAAAAACAGAACAATTGTCGGCGCTTTTACATGTTGAGGAAACATAATGACTCAATTGCTTGGCATGGCTTATGCCGCTTTCGTATCTCTTTGTTTGATTGGTGCACATGCGTTTGCACAACAAACACCCGCGAACAAAGTGTTCACGGTGGAAACTGTAACAAAATCAGCTTCGGGGAAAGCTGCCGATCTTTCATGGAAGGATGGAACGAAACAGATGAACTTGCTGCAGTTTGGAGCAGGAAAAGTGATGTTCTTAAATTTCTGGGCAACGTGGTGTCCGCCTTGCAGAAAAGAAATTCCAGATATCATTGAATTATCAAAAGAGTTCTCCGAAGATGAACTCATGGTCATCGGCATATCCATGGATAGAGATGATCAGGCATATAATACCGTGAGCAAATTTGCTCGTCTAAAAAATATCCCCTATTCGATATTAGTGGGTAATGATAAAGTAGCCGAGGCCTATGATGGCATAGGTGCTATCCCCACTACATTCATTATCAATTCCGATGGAACGATTAATGAAAAAATTGTAGGGCAAAGGACAAAAGAAGAATTCAAAGCAGCAATCCTGCGAGCCTTAAAAAGAAAGTAATATAAAAAGCCCCGCATTTGCGGGGCTTTTTATTATGTATGCAATCTCTTGTACAAATATTCTCTCAAGGCGAATTCATAGGGCTGATCCGTATCAACTTGCAAATATTCAACTCCCCTTTTTCTACATTCATGTTTTAATTGCGACATGAACAATGTGAAGCCTTCTGCATATGCTTTTTTGATATGATATGGCTGAGTGATTAATTCCTCTCCAGTTTCAACATCTCTGAAATTGGCATCCAAACCGAATGAAAAATCCTTTTCTCTTGGGTCCAACACTTGAATTGCCAGAACTTCATGTCCATCATGTCTAAAATGTTTAAGTGCCTGTACTATGGATGACATATCATCAAAAAAATCACTAATGATTATGACAAGTCCTCGTTTTGGAAGTAGCTCAACCAATTCATGCAATGCCTTTGCGGTACCTGTAATATGTGAAGGAACTGCATTCCCCAATACCCGCAATATTTCGCCGATATATGATGTTTTCTTCTTTGCAGGAAGATAGGATACAATCGAATCATTATATAATGCCAAACCAGCAGCATCATGTTGTTTCATCATCAAATAAGTAAATGCCGCACCCAAACAAGCAGCATAATCAAACTTTGAAATATTACCTTTTGATGCATATTTCATGGATGCACTTGTATCAATGATTACTGTGCAACGCAAATTTGTTTCTTCTTCAAATTGTTTGATATAGTATCGATTTGTTTTGCCCAATATTTTCCAATCCAAATAACGCAAATCATCCCCTGGGTGATATTGTCGATGCTCGGCAAACTCTACACTAAATCCTTGATATGGTGATTTGTGCATGCCTGACATGAACCCCTCCACGATTAAGCGTGCCTTCATCTCGATCGACCCTAATTGCGCTACAGCAGACGGTGAAAGATACTTGTGAGATCCTATCATTGCTTGCTTCCATAAGCTTGCAACCCTTTTGCAAGTCGATCTATGCCTTTTCGTAATGTTTCTTCCGATGCAGCAAATGAAATACGCAATGCACCTTTACAACCAAATGCATCACCGGGTACCAATGCTACATGAAACACTTCCAATAAATAGGCACAAAAATCCACATCATCAATAGCATGATCAAATGATATGAATACATAAAAAGCTCCATCCGGAATATGAAATCTCAATCCCGGAATCTGTGAAAGCAGTTCACACACAAGAGTTTTTCTTGCTGCAAATGCAGCATGCATTGTCCTCACATCATGTGAACCATATTGCAATGCTCCAAGTGCTGCTTTTTGTGCAATCGAACTTGGATGCGAAGTGCTTTGTCCCTGCACTTTGGAGATTTCTCTGAATACATGATCCGGTGCATGCAAATAGCCAATTCTCCAGCCTGTCATTGCATAAGCTTTCGATACACCATTGACAGTAATGACTTTTGATGCCAATTCTGGAATTGCTGCAGGTGAAAAATGAGAGATCTCTCCATACGTAAGCTTTTCATAAATCTCATCACTCAATACATAGCAATCATGTTGATTTATCACTTCGCCAAATGCACGAATTTCTTGTTCGGTATACATCATGCCTGTTGGATTTGACGGACTATTAAAAATCACACATTTGGTTTTGGGTGTAATTGCTTGTTTCAAATCCTCAACTGTCACTTTATATGCATGCTCAACTTTGCCGGAAACAATAATTGGCTTTGCCCCGCACATCACTACCATCGCGGGATAACTCACCCAATATGGAGCAAGTATGATAACTTCATCACCCTCATTGCATAAAGCCATCAATGTATTATAAATACATTGCTTCGCACCACCCGAGACAATTACATTGGATGCGACTGCTTGCACTATTCCATTTTCTTCGCGAAATTTTTTCGCAATCGTTTCACGTAATTCAGCAATTCCATTTGAATCAGTATAATGAGTAAAATTCTCAGCGAGTGCTTGTATGGCAGCATCTTTTGCGCATTGAGGTGTATCAAAATCGGGTTCACCGACTGATAAAGAAACAACATCAATTCCTGCAGCCTTCATTTGTTTGGCTGTATTTGAAATGGCAAGCGTCTGAGCTTCGAGAGCAGATTCTACACGAATGGATAAATCCAAACTCACTGATTCACCTGAAAAAGAATGCTACAAGTGGTGGTATGGAGGATAAATTAACACCTTGGCATGACCTGACACGCAAAAAAACTCAGTCATGAATATGCAGTGAAATTTTCTAATTTGACTAAAGTACTGCCGGCTTCATTAACTCATTGCTTATGGTTTCATTATGGATGGTTCACTTTCAGTTTCAGAAATCACAATGCAGATTCGCTCTATGCTTGAACAAGGTATAGGCTCAGTGATTGTCGTAGGTGAGATTTCAAATTTCAAACAACATGGGTCCGGGCATCGCTATTTCTCACTAAAAGATGAATATGCTCAAATAAGTGCGGTCATGTGGAAAGGAAAACCTTTGCAATTTCCTTTGACTGATGGCATGAAAGTAATCGCCAAAGGGAATATCACTGTGTATCCTCCGCAAGGACGGTATCAACTCGATTGTCAAAGTATCGTGCCATTGGGTACCGGTGATTTGTACATGGCATTCGAAGAATTAAAAAAATCACTAGCAGCAAAAGGATTATTCGATGTCCAGAGAAAATCAGATCTCCCAGAATTTCCTCTTACAATTGGTATCGCAACCTCCGCTACCGGCGCTGCAGTTCAGGATATGCTATCAACACTCAAAAGAAGAAATCCGCTTGCACATATCATACTTCGGCCTACAATTGTTCAAGGAGATACTGCCCCAAAAGACATCATCAATGCAATCAAAGAACTGGAATCATCCGAAAGTGAAGTCATCATTATTGCAAGAGGCGGGGGCTCAATGGAAGATCTTTGGGCTTTCAATAATGAAGGTGTTGCCTATGCTATTGCAGAGTGTACAAAACCAATTGTCTCGGGTGTCGGACATGAAACCGACATCACCATTGCTGACTTTGTTGCAGATATGAGAGCTGCAACACCAACTGCAGCTGCCGAATTGGTTAGCCCAATAACCATTGATGATCTGTATCATCATTTAGATATCAAGCGTGAGGCAATGAGCAAATCAACTCAGTATCTTCTTTCAACAATGAAAGATGATCTCCGTAGATTAGATCAACATTCAGGGTTCAGAAGATTATCCGAACATATCCGAAATGCGGCTCAAAAACGCGATGATTTGGAACTACGCTTGCATCAGTCTTTGGCAAGAAATTTGCAAATATGCCAAAAAAATCTCCAATCACTCGAAATCCAATGTATGGCATTACATCCATATTCACCACTGAAAAAGGGTTTTGCACTTATTAAACGGGATCAGCAGGTACTTTCATCTGAAGATGCCATCCTTATTGGTGAGCAGCTTACATTGATTCGGGAGCATGGCGAAACTAGCATCAGAGTTGAATGATTGCACAAAACTTGACCTCCGAGACAGACTTTTTCTTTGCCAGAAAGCCTGAAACACCCTATCTTTGCATTCTGTTTTGTTTATGCAAAACAAACTGGGGCGTCGCCAAGCGGTAAGGCAGCGGTTTTTGGAGCCGCCATTCGTAGGTTCGAATCCTTCCGCCCCAGCAAGAGCCCGTTAAGCCATAGCCACATTGGTTCATGGCTTTTTCTAACGGCAAAATGAAAAAGGCGTTAATCGCCAATCACTTGTACCATTGATGATCTTGGCATAGCTCATGTCCGATCTGATGATCGTTTCCGGCAGATCCAATCAAACCCTTGCGGAGAATATCGCTCGCTCCCTCGGGAGAGAGTTGTCGCCTGTAACTATCAGAAATTTTAGCGATGGTGAAATTTGGGTGAAATATGAGGAAAATATCCGTGGTAATGATTTGTTTATCATTCAATCCACGAATGCTCCCTCAGAACATTTCATGGAATTGCTGATCATGATTGATGCGGCAAAGCGTGCTTCTGCAAAGCGCATCACTGCTGTGATTCCATATTTTGCTTATGCAAGACAAGATAGAAAAGATCAACCCCGTGTTTCAATAACGGCAAAGTTGATTGCGAATCTTTTGACTGAGGCAGGTGCGGATCGAGTGATTACGATGGACTTGCACACTCCTCAAATTCAAGGATTTTTTGACATACCACTTGATCATTTGTATGGTTCTACCGTACTCGTGAAAAAGCTCTTTGAATTACGTTCTGACCAATTGGCTATCGCATCACCTGATGTTGGTGGAATAAAAACTGCCAGAACTTATGCGAAAGTCCTTAATGCGGATTTGGTGGTTGTAGATAAGCGTAGGCCTTCCCACAATGTGGCAGAGGTCATGAACATCATCGGAGAAGTTTCCGGAAAAGACATCATCGTCATCGATGATTTGATAGATACTGGAACGACATTCGTTAAATGTTCGGAAGCGCTGGTCAATGCAGGTGCTAAAAGCATCACCGGAGTGTGTACACATGGAGTGTTCTCCGGAACAGCAATTGATAAAATCAATAAAAGTGATGCTATCAAAACTGTGTATGTAACTGATACATTTCCCAATCACTGGGAATCTGGAAAAATCGTAACTGTTTCAGTTGCGGAATTGTTTGGCGAGGCAATCGAGAGAACCCATAATAATGCCTCGATTAGTTCTTTGTTTGATATTATACGATAACAATAAAAGTAGAATTCACCGGAGATTACAAGATGAGTGAAATAGCTCTAAAAGCAGAAAAGAGAGGCACAGGTAAGAAAGCCGCAAAAGCCGTACGCAATAGCGGAATGGTAACTGGTGTGTATTATCGCAATGGCGTCGAGCCAATTCCAATTGCGGTGCATCCACTCAATATGCGACCAATCGTGTATACCGCTGATGCAAAAATCATCAATCTTGAAATCGAAGGTTCAGATGCTGCACTCTCATGCATGCTAAAAGATATCACATTCGATCCAGTGACAGATGCAATCGTTCATTTTGATCTCTTTGGAGTTTCAAATGACAAAGCAGTTGACTTTAATGTGCCTGTCAAGATTGTTGGACAAAGCATTGGTATTCGCGAGGGTGGTGTATTGGAACATATCCTTCATAAATTGAATGTGACATGTCTTCCAAAAGATCTTCCTCAACATTTAGATGTTGATATTACCGAACTCAAGATTGGTCAATCATTGCATGTTCGCGATCTTTCTTTTGAAGGAATAAAAATTAACGTAAATGGCGATGCAACTATCGTTGCCATCTCTGCACCAAGAAGAAAAGCAGTTGAAGGCGAACAAAAGTAATTGTTCCCCAAAGAAAATTTTGAGCCGTCAATTATTCAATTGGCGGCTTTTTTTATTGACCGCGAACAAACCATGCCTTAATGATGAGACCTGCATCATTTACTTCATATATAGCAGTTGCATGAACAACTTTTCCCGGCATTTGTCCGGTCACATGCTCCTCATCTATCGCGATATTTCCACATACGATACGCTTTACCAATGTGCAATGTAAATCAGGACATCTATTAAACATTGCTCCATAAATCGCACGCATTTCAAATGTGCCTTTGCAAAACACTTCTCCTGTAGTCAAATGACACAATTCAACATCATCAGCATAACTAGCAAGAAAAGAATCTATGTCTCTTGCATTATAAGCAGCCAACTGTTGAGATGCAGCTTGTTCTGCCAGTGAAAATGACGCCATATGAAACCTGTAACAAAATAAAAGATATAGTGTTGTTAAATCGAGGTAGAATTCTCACCGATGAGAAATGGATGCTCTTCACACACAATGTTCAATTCAATGATACGAATTCTCTACATTTCTTCTGATGGTAAACATATCCCAAATGGTTTATTGTCCAATGAATGGAACATTATTTCTTGTTCAGAACAACATATTCAATCCAAGCAACAACAATGTAACACATGTGATATGCTCATTTGGCATACTCAATCTCCAAATGTCTTGATTGCAAAGCAAATCATGGAATCCCTCCCAAACAAATCATTAATTATACTCTCATCAGCATGCAATGAAAAGGATAGAATCAATTTGCTGAAAGAAGGTGCAGATGAAATCTTTGATGCATCAATCAGTAGTGAAGAATTGGCACTAAAACTACGATCTTTTACAAGGAGATTAGGAAGAAGTTATACAGACATAATGAAAATTGGCAAATACCATTTTGATTATGAAAGAAGAGTCTTGACTCTTGATCAGGATAATCGCTTGTTAACTACAAAAGAAGCCGAATTACTCAAATTTCTTACAGAGCATTTAAATTATCCTAGTAGTAAACATGATGCTTTGTTGCATATTTGGGGGGAGGATACCTATCATAATGGTAGAAGTATGGATGTGTATATTGGGAAACTGCGAAAATACCTCCAATCAGACGAGAATATACAGATTATGAATATTCATGGCATGGGCTATAAATTGTCAATATTGTCATGAAGTGGAAAACTCACTTTTTTCTTCAGAATTACCCCCCGATTTTTCTCATTTCTGAGCGCAAATTCCGTAAGTTTGACTTTGCATGAATAATGAAAATTGCATGCATTTCCATCCGACAACCTTGTTTAACGGACAGCGAATATCACATGAAAACAAATGAAGAGATCAAAGAATCCCTCAATGGTCAGGGTATTTCACATTTGAACGAAGTGTTTTACAATCTATCAAGAGCTGAATTGTATGAACATGCAATTAGCAATGCTGAGGCTGAACTTACAGAACATGGGGCATTGCTTGCTTTGACTGTACCACATACAGGTCGAAGTGCAAATGATAAGTTTCTCGTAGAAGAATCAACTAGCAAAGAACATGTATGGTGGGGCAAAGTAAACAAATCATTTCCACAAGAACGATTCAATGCTCTTAAAGCTCGCATGACTGCCTATTTACAGGGCTCAGATGTATATGTTTTGGATTGCTTTGCAGGTGCTGATGCTGAATATGCACTGCCCGTCAGAGTTGTGAATCAGTATGCATGGCATAATCTTTTCGCACAAAATATGTTCATTCAAGCCGATGAATCGCAACTTGCCTCATTTGAACCAGGTTTTACTGTCTTGCATTGTCCTGACTTCAAAGCCGATCCCGAGATAGATGGTACGAGATCCGAGACATTCATTTTGATGGATTTTTCACAAAAATTGGTATTGATAGGTGGAACGCACTATGCAGGTGAAATCAAGAAATCTATTTTTACAGCATTAAATTATCTCATGCCATTGCGTGGCGTGATGAGCATGCATTGCTCCGCAAATATTGGAAGCCAAGGTGACACCGCTTTGTTTTTTGGTCTTTCAGGTACAGGAAAAACAACACTCTCCACAGATCCTGAACGCGCACTCATCGGTGATGACGAGCATGGTTGGTCTGATAAAGGAACATTTAACTATGAAGGTGGATGTTATGCTAAAGTCATCAATCTTTCACAGGAAGCTGAACCAATCATTTATGAAATGACAAGATCTTTTGGAACCATCCTCGAAAATGTTCCAATGAATCCGGATGACAGAAAAGTAGATTTGTTTGATGATTCCATTACTGAAAATACCCGCGCATCATATCCTAGAGATTTTATCAGTAATATCGTTTCTGATAATAAGGGTGGACATCCCAAGAATATCTTTTTCTTGACTTGTGATGCTTTTGGTGTCATGCCTCCTATTGCAAAATTGACTCCTGAACAAGCAATGTTTCATTTTCTTTCTGGTTATACCGCCAAAGTTGCTGGAACTGAACGAGGAGTAAAAGAACCAACAGCTACATTCAGTACATGTTTTGGTGCGCCTTTCATGGTACATCATCCAAAAGTATATGCAGAATTGCTTCGCGATAAAATCAATGCGCATGGAGCACAAGTATGGCTCGTGAATACCGGATGGAGTGGTGGTGAATTTGGAGTTGGTAAGCGTATGAAAATCGCTTATACCAGAGCACTCTTAAGAGCAGCATTAACTGGTTCCTTGAATGCTATTGAATTTGTTACCGAAGAGTATTTTGGTTTACATATTCCAAAAGAATGTCCGGATGTACCTTCTGAAATCCTTAATCCGAAAAATACGTGGGCAGACGCCTCCGCCTATGATGCAAAGGCAAAACATCTTGTGGGTCTGTTCGAAAATAATTATCAGCAATTTATCTAAGATCGAAGAACTAGAACAAGCCCTCACCTTTGGTTGAGGGCTTTTTTATGCTTGCTTGATTTTTCTGTACGCTATGCATACTCATCAACATGATCACTCACATGGTGGACATCACCATACCATAAAAGACACACATGCTTTGAAGATTGCGATTGTCATGACATTAACAATCTTCATTGCACAAGTGATTGGTAGTTATATATCCGGAAGTTTGGCTTTACTATCTGATGCAGGTCACATGCTTTCAGATGCCGGAGCTTTGATTATTGCTTTTATAGCATTAAAAATGTATGTGAATGGAAGTAAGAATAAAGAACGCATGCAACGATTCACATTCGGATTCAAGCGTATTGAAGTTCTTGCCGCCTTGATCAATGGAATCATATTGTTTAGCATGTGTGGATTTCTGATTTATGAATCGTTCATGCGGGTATTTTTCCACACAGCAGACATTCATGCAGAACCGATGCTCATCACATCTGTTATCGGCCTCATTGCAAATATCATCAGTGCTTATATGCTCCATGATGCACATCATTTAAGCACAAAAAGTGCATATCTGCATGTCATTACAGATTTACTTTCCTCCATTGCCGTTATCCTGGGTGGCATCATCATTCATTTCACTGGATGGAACATAGTAGATGCAATTCTTTCAATTGGCATTTCCATATACATTCTTCGTAGTGCAATTCGATTGATAAAATCTGCAGGAATCATTCTCATGGATAGCGCGCCAAGAGGAATTACATCAGAACATATAGAAGAAGTGCTCTGTGCTATTCATGGAATCAATGGTGTACATGATATTCATATTTGGGAAATACATCCTGGCGATATATCCATAAGCGCACATATCATCACCGATTTAGAACATCATTCGCAATTGCTCGAAGAAGCTAGGAATACTTTGATTGAGCATTTTCACACAAAACACATTACATTGCAGGTAGAAAATGCAGAGTTTGCAAAAGACCATGGATGTGATCATTGTTCAAGCAGAGAAGAGTGAATGAAATGAAGACAATGAGTAAAAGTGTGGCTGTCTTTCGAAAAGAAATAGCAATCGAATTTCGATCTCGCATTGCTTTGTCTGCTTTATTTTTATTCATGGTCATCACCATCTCATCAATAGCGTTCACAACAGCAGGTGAACGAATGAACAATTATGTTGCTTCAGCATTACTTTGGATAGTATTGTTTTTTGGTAGCATGACAGGTCTTTCAAGAACTTTTGTCATGGAAGAAGAACGTGGAACTTCCCTTCTTCTAAAACTATCTTCTTCCCCAATCGAAATATTTTTTGGGAAACTGCTGTTCACCACTTCTTTGTCATTGACATTATCATTCCTTGGTGCCGGTTTATTCTTATTTTTTCTCCCTAATGTCATTGTAGGGAATTTGATGTTTTTTTGGCTGATGATTTGCATCCTGAGTATATGCATGGCATCGGCTATAACAGCAATTGCCGCCATCATTGCAAAAGCGAACGGGAAAGGAGCACTATTTCCCGTGCTTTCCTTTCCCGTTTTATTACCGCCTGCTTTACTTGGAGTTGAAGGCTTATCAATGGCAATGTATGGAGCTCCGATGTCTGAAGCAATATCAACCATCATTGTATTGATTGCTTATACCGGCATTATGATTGCTGTTTCCTCTCTTCTCTTTGAATTCATTTGGAATGATTAACCTTTTTGAATTCCAATGGAGTTATTTCACCTGCATCCAATTCAATGATGTCACCTGATAAAAAATCACCTGCCAGAATATGCATGGATAATTGATCTACAATGTACTTTTGAATTGCTCTTTTTAAAGGTCTTGCGCCGTATTGCACATCATATCCTAATCGAACGATTGTATCGAAGGCGTCATCTGTTATGTTCAATGCGATATCATCAGCAGACAATTTTCTTTGTAGTGTTTGCAGTTGTAACACCGCAATTTTTCGGACATCTGATTGAGTTAGTGGTTTAAACAGTAAAATCTCATCGATACGGTTCAAAAATTCAGGTCTCATTCTTTGTTTCAACAAATTGACTATTCCGATTCTGGCTTCCATCAATATTCGTTCACGGTTTTCTTCTGTAATATCAGCAAGGGAATCTTGAAGAATTTCTGATCCAAGATTTGAAGTCATGATGATGATCGTATTTTTAAAATTGACTTCCCTGCCTTTACTATCTGTAAGCCTACCATCATCTAAAACCTGTAGCAAAATATTGAATACATCCGGATGAGCTTTTTCTATTTCATCAAGAAGTACCACGGAATAAGGTCTTTGTCTTACTGCTTCAGTTAATTGACCTCCTTCATCATAACCAACATAGCCAGGAGGCGCACCTATGAGTCGTGATATGGAATGTTTTTCCATATACTCGCTCATATCAATTCTAATCATTGCCGATTCATCATCAAACAAAAATTCTGCGAGTGCGCGAGCCATTTCTGTTTTACCTATACCGGTTGTACCGAGGAATATAAAGGATCCAATTGGACGATTCGCATCTTGCAGACCAGCTCTCGAACGACGAATTGCATTGCTAATTGCTTTTACCGCATCGGATTGATTGATCACTCTCTGCTGTATTCTTTCTTCCATGGTAAGAAGTTTTGTTCTCTCAGTTTCAAGCATTCGTTGAACAGGAATTCCGGTCCATTTTCCAACGATCTCAGCAATGTCGGAAGCATCAACTTCTTCTTTTAGCATTTTCCCGGTGGATTGGAGTTCAGCAAGATGTTGATTCTCAGATTCAACTTGTTGTTCCAATTGCATGATAGTTCCATATCTGATTTCAGCAACTTTTGCCAAATCACCTTTTCTTTCCAAATCAGCAGCTTTTGTCCTCAATTGTTCGATTTCCGCTTTCAATTCACGGATCCGAGATATACTGTCTTTTTCTGCTTTCCACCGTTGATGCAAAGCGACTTTCTTCTCTTTGAGATCTGCCAATTCCTTTTCAATCTCTTGTAAACGTTTTCGGGTTGCATTACCCGATAATTCGGCACTCATGGTGCTTACTCCTTAAAAATGATGGGTATGCCTTGTTTTGGCATAGCTTTTTCTACAATGACCATAGTGACGAATATGGTATCGTTTTTGTCTATATTTGTACAGTTGATGTCCAATTTTTTGACAATGTTGTTCTTATGGATCCCATTTTACGACTATTCTTGATTATCATTGGCAGTTATCTCCTTGGATCTTTTCCTAGTGCCGTTATTGTAAGCAAATCTTTTTTTGGTTTAGACATTCGAAAAAAAGGAAGCGGCAATATGGGCAGTACAAATACAATGCGTGTATTGGGCTGGAAATGGGGATTGCTAGTTCAAATAATGGACATCTTAAAAGGAGTTTTGGCTGTTTCTCTTGTCAATTTGCTTTTTGATGGGCAAATGGCATTTACGAATCGCACGCCATTTGAGGATATCACGGTCATGAAGATGATTGCAGGAGTATTTGCCGTGATTGGTCATATTTGGTCAGTATTTGTCGGATTTAAGGGTGGCAAAGGAATTAATACAGGTGGAGGATTCCTTTTGGTTATGGCCCCAACCGAAGTAGGAATAGCAGTTGGATTATTTTTACTTGTCGTTATGTTATCAGGGTATATTTCATTGGGAGCAATGATTGCGGCAATTACCATTCCATTGACAATGTTTTTACGATATAATGTATTTAGTGTCGATATTCCAGGTTATCATATCATCATTTATTTTACAATAACAACTTCACTCATTGTGATTTATGCTCATCGTTCCAATATATTGAGGATACTTCATGGAAATGAGAGTAAGTTTAGCAATTTTCAACTTCTGAAGTTTGGAAAAAAGTAACAAGTGATGACGCTTGAGCATAGCATAGGCATCATAGGTGCAGGTGGTTGGGGAACTGCATTGGCATATATTCTCGCGGAGAATGGTTATTCACCATTGCTATGGACAAAAGACAAATCCACATCAGATGAGATAAATACTACTCATACCAATTCCGTTTTTCTTCCTCACATAATCCAGAACTTGCCCAGCTAGTTCAATCACTGTTCAATAATCAGTATTTCAGAGTGTATACTTCCACTGATACGATTGGTGCAGAAATCGGTGGATCCTTGAAAAATGTCATTGCTATAGCAGCAGGAATTATTGATGGATTAGGCATTGGCGACAATACAAAAGCAGCGCTTATTACAAGGGGACTTGAAGAAATTGCTCGATTAGGCATAGCCATGGGTGCAAATCCTCGGACTTTTGCCGGACTTTCAGGTCTTGGTGATTTGTATGTTACTTGCTCAAGCAGACATAGTAGAAATAGATATGTAGGCGAACAAATTGCAAAGGGCAAACATCTTTCTGAAATATTGAAAGAGATGACAATGATTGCCGAAGGAGTAACCACTGCAGAATCTGCATGGGAGTTAAGTAGGAAATATCAAGTTGACATGCCGATAGTGGAACAAATGTATTTGATTTTATTCCATCAGAAAGACCCATCTCAAGCTATCACTGATTTGATGATTCGCGCCAGCAAAGCCGAAAATCATTAATGAAGTATTAACAACAATCATCATGAACACCTCTTCTGAAGAAAAAGCATATTCATCGATTTTAAACGATTCCGGGAAAAAACATTCTTCGGTTTTGTTTCATGCTTTTCTATTCATTCTAACTTGTGCATCTACAATGATGGCAGGGTCTGCATGGGCAGGAAAAAATCCCGTTGAAGTCACCAACTGGATCTATGGTTGGACTTATGCATCATTGTTGATGCTCTTTCTCCTAACACATGAGTTTGGTCATTATATAGCAGCCATGTATCACGGGGTTGATGCAAGCTTACCTTATTTCATTCCATTGCCCATCCCCTATGTTTCAATGTTCGGAACATTTGGTGCATATATCAAGACAAGAGGTCTTATTCCAAATAGAAAAGCATTGTTTGATATCGGCGCAAGTGGTCCACTCGCAGGATTCGTTGTATGCTTGGCAATTTTCATCTATGGTCTGACACATTTACCAGGCATTGATTTTCTTTATGGCATTCATCCTGAATATAAAGATATGGGTATCATGTATCCAGAATGGGGAATGTATTTTGGAGATATGGTTTTATATCGCGGATTAGTCGCTGTCTTTGTTGAACCCGGAACATATATTCCTCCATTGAATGAGCTATATCATTATCCATTTCTATGTGTCGGTTGGTTTGGCATGTTTGTGACTTCACTCAATCTATTGCCAATTGGACAATTGGATGGTGGGCATATTTCATATGCAATGTTCGGAGAAAAGCAATCTATGATTGCTAGAATTGTTTGGTATGGCATGATTCTCCTTGGTTTAGGATCATTTCTTGGTTGGTTTTATGAACAAATAGTGGTTGAATCCCCAAATGATATATACACGATGTTGCAAACAATGTTTCTTCCGCTTCTACTTTGGTTGAAAGTACATGCACCATGGGTATATGGCGGTTGGAGTGGATGGTTATTCTGGGCATTCTTCACAAGATTTTTTATCAAATTGGAACATCCCCCGGTTGAAGGAGAACCAATTGGATTCATAAGACAATTTCTTGGCTGGGTTGCATTCATCATCTTTCTATGTACTTTTGCTTTTAATGGTATATATGAGATTCCAAGAATAGAGCCCGTGCAATTTAAATTGCAAGAGGATACTACTTCTGCACCAAAAAAATATTTGGAGTTGAGATCACCTCATGACATCAAAACAACATACAATCATAGCATTTCTACTGATTTCTTCACTTCTGAGTTTCTTCCGCATTGACATTCCTGGAATGACAAAAGCAGAAGAGCAATTTTCACTTCATTGGGGCATACTTTCCATTTTCGGAACTACACCACTCAATGCAGATTCATGGGGCGCATTTGCAGATCAAGCTCCATACTTATCACTCGGAGAAACTCCATTTGTCAATCCACCATTGCCAATGTGGGGGATGGTTGCTTGGACAAAAATCATGGGGGAAACACTTCCCATTACACGATTTCTGTCTTGCATTTTGGCGATGATCTCACTTATATCAATGTACTTTATCTCAAAATTTATTGGTAAAGCACAACATGCAATGTTTGCATCTGGTTTTCTTGCGGGTTCTCTATTATGGAATGATAGTGCAAGACAAGCAAGCCCGGAGATTTGGGGAATAACTTTTTTTCTTATTTCTATGGCCCTTATTCTCTGGCTTATTCGATATAATGGAAATGGAATTATAAAACCAATATTCATCTCTACAGTATTAATCGGTTCAATTGCATCTGTGATGCTCTCTTCATTTATAGCCATTCTCATGTTTGTAATTCTAGCATTACTTCTTCTTGTCATGAAGAAACCAAGCAAGATGCAAAACATCTTTCTCATTTCATCTTTGATATTGGGTATAGGTTTAGGATATATATGGTTTATAAGAATGGATCTTCCATTTTTTTCTCAAATAATAGACTCGCTCAAACATGCTCAGTATATTCCTAGTTCAATTGACATTCAAACAATATTGATAGACTGTTCTCTATTGCCATTTTTTGCTGTAGGAGTCTACTCAGGTTTACAATCATTGATTCAGAAAAAACAACGTATAACATTTATGATCAGCATGTCGTGGTTCATATTGGCCTATGTGATTACAGGTTTTTCCTTTGTAGTTCTCCCCTCTTTTATATTGATTGCTTTATATGGCTTGAATAATATGGAAGAATTGATTCAATCAATCAAAGTGAAATGGATATGCATTTCACTTTCATTTCTGATTGCTGCATGTGGGATTGCTCCTCGTCTTTTAGATGGACTTTTACAACTAATCCTTCATCAACAAATCTCGATCTATGGTATCATTCCATCCATGGCAATACTCTTTATTCTTGCTTCAGTACTTCTATTGAATGCTGAAAAACTTCGTTTGCTTTTCTATACTGCGATGTCACGAATCTTTATAACACTTGTTGTTGCTGCTATGATTAAAGTTGCTTTTGCAAACTTTTTGGGAAAAACAAGAAGATCACCCGATGCGCTTGCAGTGGAAAAAGGTAAGAATACACTTTCTTATATATGGAATCAAACTACATGACACAAGAATTACATATCCAGACATTTAAAGAGTTAGTATTTGATTTTGAACAGAATAAGGAATGGAACTATGCTTCCAATATTCCTTGCATCATAGACTTCTGGGCACCATGGTGTGGTCCATGCAGAATGGTAGCACCTATCTATGAAGAGCTTTCAAAACTGTATGAAGGCAAAGTTCATTTTTATAAAGTGAATACTGATGAAGAACAGGAATTGTCCGCCATGTTTGGCATTAGAAGTATCCCTTCATTTTTGTTCATACCTGTTGGTGAAAACCCCAAAATGGCACCGGGTGCCTTGACAAGAGAAATCTTTATCGAGGCAATTGAAAAAGAATTGCATGTCTCATTGTAATAAGTGAATTGTGGAATTATTCATTGCAATTACTGCCTCAGCAATCATAGGTATGGCTATCGGCTTATTGGGTGCCGGTGGTTCTATACTGATCATGCCTATACTTGTCTATGTACTTGGAATGACTCCTTCCACTGCCATTCCATATTCATTGGGTATAGTAGGAATCACTTCCCTTGTTTCCTCCATACGATATGCCAAGCATCTGTCAATTAATGTGTACCTCCTGGCTCTCTTTGGCATTCCGGCATTTTGCATGACATTCTTCATGCGTGCTTTTATCATTCCAAGCATACCACATTTAATTCATATTGCAGAATATTCTTATTCTATTGATTCAATCTCAATGATACTACTTGCATTGTTAATGGCTTATGCGTCAAAGAGAATGATCACAAAGGATAGCGAACAACATGTCCACATTGTTTCGCCAATAGTGTTAAGTTTATTCGGAATTGTCATTGGGATAATAACCGGGTTAACAGGCATTGGTGGAGGATTCTTGATTGTGCCAATAATGATATTATTTGGCGGAATGAATATGAGGGAAGCGACATTTACTTCGATGGTGCTTATTGCTTGTACTACACTTCCTTCATTTGTCTTTGAACTTTTTGTTCAGAAGTATTTTCATATTGACATATTTTTCTTTCTTCTACTCGGCTCACTTATAGGTAGCTTTTGGGGAGTGTACATTTCTCATCGCATACATCAATCAACGGTAAGAAAGATCTTTGGCATTGTGATAGCCGTATTGTCCTTCTTTATCATCATAAAAGAAATCGCATAAAAAAAGCCCCGACTCTTATGAATCGGGGCTTTATTATGCTATGAATGATTTATCTAACGATACTGAATGGTAGAGATACCGTTGCACCGCTTTGAGAGCGAAGAGTAACAGTGTATCTTCCAGCAGCAAATGAAGATGCAGGCAATTGAAATGCATGTGCACCAGGATCGAATGAACGATTCTTTGCTGTATAGATCAATTCACCATTCATTGATGTGACAGAAATTGTCATAACCGTTGGTTCTGCAATCACAAAGGATACAGCAGCATCATTTGCAGTTGGATTTGGCATGATTTGAACTGAACTTGTTAGTATCATGTCTTCTTTCACACCTGAAATAGCGAGCTTCTCACCAGTCAAGTTCACAGTATATGTTCCTGTTTTACCAGATGATGTAATGAGGGTATTTAATGTCAATACAGCTTTATGGACACCATCTTTTGTTGGAGCAAATGTTACTTTAGTTTGGAAAGGCTGACCTTTGGGATATGTACCTTGTGTTACAGATAAAGAAAATGCATCTTTACCTGATCCTGATAGAACTGCTCCGGTTACTTTAATTTCACCATCAATATTATTGGTGAGTTTCAGTGTTTTTTCTGTTGTTGCTGAAACTTGTCCAAAATCCAAATCAGTAATACCTGTGAGTGCCGGAGGATCAGGAAGGGCTTCTATACCTTCGCCAACGAGATCTATACCGGTAGTTGAATTATCAACGCCACCATCATTTGATGTAAAGTCAAGAGAAGCTAGATATGACTTAACTGCTGTTGGAGTGAATTCAAGGTTAATAACTTTCTTTTCACCTGGCTTTAGTGTAAATGGTAAAACTGGTTTATCAATGATTTTGAATGCAGCTGCACTTGAACCACTGATACCCATTGCTGAAACATTCAAATCACCGTCACCGGTATTGCTAACTTCGGTAGTCAATTGTTTTTTCTGACCAAGCTCCAATGAACCAAATTTCACTTCTGTATTCAAAGCCAAGATAGGCTTCTTAGCAACTACGAAAATATCACCGGCAAGCCATTCAAGTGAATTTTGCATGAATGTTTCACGAGTGATTGAATTGTCATGAGCTTCCATTGGATGAGACGAGAACACAAGCTTACCGCCTTCAGGAGAAGTGTAGCGAACAGCAACAACATTTGCATTTGTATTATCAGAATACAATACAGGAACGCAAGGTGAACCGCTAGCCAATTTGAAGATGTCGGTAAAGAATGTATGATTTGTCCAAACTGAATTCGCAATACCATTGAATTGATCGCCAATTGAATCATTGTCAAATCCTTTTACACCATACTGTTTCAATGTGACTGTATTGCCACTTTGAGTATACCGTTGCTCTGTTTTGACAAGTTGAATTTTGAGAGTATTGTTAAAGAAATTGATGACATCTTGATTTTTTCCTGCAGCAGTTGTTGTGGTTTTGTCAAAAGCCCACCACAAAGCTTGAGGAGCTGATAGATATACACGCTTTCCTTGAGACAAGAGCGATGTCACAGTTTTTGCCAATGGCATTGCATCGGTTGTTGTACCAATGGGTAAGCTTCCGTAAATCTGACCATTCAACAATCCACCACCAAACACACTATATACATACACTTGGAATTGATCTTTATATGCATCAATCAATGTCGCATTATTTGGTAGCTTGATGAAACCTCTTCCAAATCTTTCACTGGCTTTGATTGCATCCTTATATAAATCATTATACTGGTTTGTATTGTATTCATAAATGACTGCTGCTTTAGCAATATCAGGTAATGCATACACACTAGTACTTGAAATTTTTGGATTTGTATTTTCTACAGGTTGCGGTGTTGCTTCAATAACAACAGATGCAAGTTCAGCTTCTTGAATTGCAGCAGGAGCATTAATTGTAACTGTAACATCTGCTGATGCACCTTTTGCAAGTTGAACAGTTGCAGGCTCAATGCTTGCAGTCCAATCTACTGGCAAAGATGATTTTGCATCATTGACTGCAAGATCAAATGTCAAATCGAAATTATTGTCATTTGTAACTTTGATTACTTGTGTTTTCTTACCACCTGAAGCAACTTTCAAATATGGTGATTCAGCTTGATCAAGGGTTGCTCGTGTTGAGCGAATGAGCAATGATTCTTCAACAGCTTGAAGAATCTCTCTTGCACCAACATCACCAGAATACTTTTGAACAAGTCCAACCAATGACATGCGCTCTGGTTTCCATGCGGCATTCACTGTGAATGAATAATTCTTGGTATATACTGATCCGGCTTTTGGATTATCAGGAATCACACCAGTTGCACCCCATGTGCCATCTGCATAAAAACGGCCAACATGGCGATGAGCATAGTTTTTAACCGGATTTCCTCTTTGATAGAATGGGTGACCTGCTTGTGTATTAAATGCATTTACTTGATCAAATTGTGAACCAGATCCAACAACGCTATCTTCAATAACGACAACATTGACTCTAACGGAACCGGTGATATCACGATTGACTTTAGCTTCCAATTGACATGTCACTCTGCGGGTGCCACTATTAAATGACACATTTTTCAAGTTAACTTCAACAGCAGCATCCTGACTAATGATGCCAGGAATATATCCCGCCCATGTTTGTGGTCCTACGCCATTATAAATGCGATTCACGGAACCACTTGGAACACCATTGATATAAGGTTGGAAATCACCTTGATTACTCATGGACATACCATCATTTTGATGAACGGCAACCATGATCACTTCTTCTTCGGTGTACTGCTTACCTAATTCTTCAAAGGCTACAGCACCATTGGGACAATATTGACACCATGCACCGGTGTACTCTTCGATATAAACGCGTCTTTTTGACTGCGCATTTGAGACTTGCGCAATGAGGCATATACCTAAAACCAGGAATAATGCCTTGCGCAAAAAAGAGTGAATATTACTCATAACTAAACTCCATGTATGAATTGTGGTTTATGATCAAAAAGTTCATTCCCCCAAGTCCTCACAAATTACAAGGGAATATCGGACTGAACAAAGAAAAAAATGGCATTTTGGAAGAGTTTTTCAGGGGGTAAATAGTACTACATTTATGCCCGCTTCAATGAATGATACAGCACAATCAACTTTTCCCCATTTTATGCACATTTTTGCCAATCAATTCCTCTTAACAAAGCCCCATTTCTGCTTGATTTTTCCTATTTTTGCCAAACTTTCCTACTCTTACAACACATTTGCTCTAAAACCATGAATAATGATGCAGTTTTAGCATTGGAAAATGGAATGATCTTCCGCGGCCAAGCATTCGGAGACGTCGATACAGAGGCAAAAGGCGAGGTTGTGTTCAATACCTCCATCACCGGGTATCAAGAGGTTATGTCTGACCCAAGTTATACCGGGCAAATAATGACATTTACCTACCCTCATATTGGAAATTATGGCGTAAACCCTGAAGATTTTGAATCCGATTCACTCAAAGTTGAAGGTATCATTGTAAAAGAATGTTCGAGAACTTATTCCAATTATCGAGCTACAGGATCTTTGCAAGATCTCATGAAGGAACAATCTAGAATTGGGATTCAAGGATTAGACACTCGACAATTGGTACGCATTCTCCGCAGCGAGGGTGTGATGCGAGGAATTATTTCTGCACAAGGTAAAGATCCGCAAGTTCTCATTGAGGAAGCTAGATCAATCCCATCCATGGAAGGTCTTGATCTTACACTAGGCGTAACTTGTCACGCATCATATATATTCAAACCGCAAACAGAAGAGTTTGTACAAGATCCCTTAATTGCACCCAAGAAAACATTTCATATAGCAGCAATTGATTATGGCATAAAGCGTAATATTCTTCGTCGCTTGGCGCAATATGGTTGTCATGTAACAGTATTTCCCGCTCATGCAAAAGCTGAAGAAATTTTAGCCATAAAGCCCGAAGGTATTTTCCTTAGCAATGGACCAGGCGATCCTGCAGCAACCGTGCATGCAATTAACACCATCACAGAACTTGTGAAACATGGTATACCAACATTTGGCATTTGTCTTGGTCATCAATTGTTGAGTTTGGTATTTGGAGCAAAAACTTACAAACTACGCTTTGGCCATCGAGGAGCAAATCATCCGGTTAAGAATCTATTAACCGGTGAGATTGAGATCACATCACAAAATCATGGATTTGCAGTAGATCAGAATGGATTACCAGCTGCGCTTGAAGCAACGCACATTAATTTGAATGATAATACATTATCCGGTATTCGTCATCGCGAATTGCCAATATTTTCTGTCCAATATCATCCTGAAGCCGCTCCCGGGCCTCATGATTCAGATTATTTATTCAAGCAATTCATTGAAATGATGTCAGCCGGACAATCAGCCACTGTGGCATAACAGGAAAATGACATGACTTTTGAAACAATCATAGCTTCTCTGAATGCAGGGATATTCACCATCACATTGAATAGACCTGAATCCTATAATGCATGCAATGAACAACTCACCCAGGAATTGCAAACAGCATTGCAATTTGCTCATGATACAGATGATGTACGATGTGTAGTGCTCACTGGTGCAGGTAAGGCTTTTTGTTCCGGTCAAGATTTGAAAGATGCGCCTTCAGGTGGAGGCAAACGATCATTGAAAGATTCACTTGAGCGTAGATATAATCCAATCATTCGTTTGATTACAACATTACCAAAGCCAGTGATTGCTGGAATCAATGGTGTTGCAGCAGGTGCAGGACTTTCACTTGCATTAGCATGTGATGTTCGCATCATGAGTGCATCAGCAAAACTTGTTGAAGCATTTATCGGCATTGCGCTCATCCCTGATTCAGGTGCAACATTTTTTTACACAAAAATGTTGGGATATGCTAAAGCATTTGAATTTGCAACAGAAAATAAACCCATTGCATCAGATGAAGCTTTGGCTTTGGGTTTAGTAAATCAAGTATTACATCCCGGTGCATTTCAAGATGGCTTGCAAGCTCTTGCAAAAAAATATGCAGAAGGTCCAACGCAAAGTTATGGCTATGTCAAACTCCTTCTACAAAATGCCCAATCATCAACATTGGAACACATGCTCGAATTGGAAGCTGAGTATCAGCAATTGGCAGGTGAATCACATGATTATGCAGAAGGCGTAAAAGCTTTTATCGAGAAAAGATCACCCGAATTTCTCGGACGATGAATATTACAGGAATTGATTCATGAAATTTGCAGTCCTTACAGGTGGCGGCGACAGTTCAGGCATGAATGCTTTCATTCGCGCCATAGTCAGAGCCACACTCAATATGCGACCCGAAACTTCAGTCTGGGGAGTTCTAGATGGCTGGAAAGGATTGATCTATAATGATTTTCGAAACCTTGACAAAGGCTCCGTTGCGGGAATTGCCTCTGCAGGTGGTACTATTCTCGGAACAGTGCGAGTTCCGGAGTTGGCAACAGATCCAATTCTGCAAGAAACCGCAGCAAGGAATTTGCATGATAATCGCATTGACTATTTATTTGTGTGTGGTGGAAATGGAAGTATCAAAGCTGCACATTCAATCAATACGATGATCCAAGCTGAAAAAATCAAGACAAAGATTTTGTGCGCACCTGGTTCAATCGACAATGATGTATGCAATGAATTTGGTTCTTCAATTGGTTTTTATAGCGCTTTGGATAAAAGCCATGAAATGCTTGAATGGATAAAAGATACTGCTTCATCTCATCGCAGAGTATATCTCATAAAATCAATGGGAAGAGATTCTGCGTATTTGGCATTTTATTCCGGCATAGCCGCTGGTGCTGAATATGTCATTTGCCCAGGTGAGAATGTAGATTATGACTACCTTGCAACAATGATAGAAGAAAGAGATCGTGATACACGCATCATCGTCGCCGAGGGATATGATCAAGATTTACACACTATCAGAAAAACACTTGAAGATATTTTTAAAAAAAGAAATGTGATCCATGAAATCCGTACAGTGGATATGAGTTATTTCCAAAGAGGCGGAAAAGCAGCAGTGTCCGATATCCTTCGTGCAAGTTGGGTTGCATACAGAATGGTAAAAGATGCCTATGCCCATGCAGATAGCGGATTTTATACTGCATACTATACCGGACATGACCCTGCTCCAATTCCTTTACATATTGCGGCAGATGACAGCAAAACAAATCACGAAGGCATACCACAAGACATCATAGATTTTGCAATAGCATTGCGATAAACAGCAGCATTTGCACTTAACTTTTTCATTATGCGTCATAAATGGATTCATTGACGCAATAAGGATTTTACATGGAATCAATTAATCTATTCATACAATTCGCAAAAGTTATTCTGATTATCGTGACCATTCATGAACTTGGTCATTTTTTACTTGCAAGAGCAACCGGAATGCGTGCAGAGATTTTTGCTATAGGCATGGGGATGCGCTTATTTGGTTGGAATAAAATTACTGGATTCACCTTCGGGGAATTACCAGAAGATTGGGATGGTGGTGATCATACAGATTACCGTTTATGTCTCTTGCCACTTGGCGGTTATGTAAAGATATCCGGAATGATTGATGAAAGCTTTGACAAAAAACAAATGCAAAGCGATCCCAAACCCTATGAGTTTAGATCAAAAAGTGCATGGAAAAAAGCTGCTGTGATAAGTGCCGGAGTGATATTTAATTTTATCTTTTCTTTTTTGATTTATTCTGGTGTGAATTTTTCTGAAGGGAAAAATATCAATACCGTAACGACAATCTCTTCAGTTCAAAAAAACTCCGTTCTTGGCAAATCAGGAATCCAAGTTGGAGATAAAATTCTTTCAATAAATGGTTCTGCTATGGAATCATGGGAAGATATAACAAAAGCTTTGACACTCGATAATTTTGGAGAAAATAGAACCATTATCGTTCGCAGAGCACAACAAAACTTAACCCTGAATGCAGATGGAAAAGAACTTGTCAATGCCATGACACAGAAAAAGGGATTAGGCATTATTCCTGAGGGCATACATGTTGTCATAGCTGCAGTAGAATCAATGTCACCCGCTGAAAAAGCCGGTATCAAAGACGGCGACACTATCCTCTCAATCAATAACATGCCAATGTATAGCGCTGAAGATTTTGTTGAACTAGTACAGAAGAACAAAGAAAAGCCCTTAAGCATTGCATGGAAACGCGGCTCCAAAGAATTGAATGATACCATTATTCCAACATATGATGGATCTTTGAATCGACATCGCATTGGTGTTCAAACTTCTCAAGAATACTCCGGTCCAACAAAACATATCGATTATTCATTGATAGAATCTGCAGGGATAGGATTCGATCAAACCATCATGAATGTTTCATTGTTTTTCAAAACAATTACCGGAATTTTTCAGGGTACAATGTCTGTTTCCGAAAGCATTGGTGGCCCAATAAAAATTGCAAAGATAGCTGGCAAACAATCCGAACAAGGCTGGCTTAGTTTTATCCTATTGATTGCATCGCTATCTGTATCAATTGCAGTGATAAATATACTTCCCCTCCCCGCATTGGATGGCGGACATTTGATTTTCATTTTGATTGAAGGGATTTTGAGAAAAGAAGTTCCAATCAAAATCAAAATGATTGTTCAACAAATCGGTGTTGCTCTGCTACTGATACTTTTCTTACTGATTACGATCAATGATATACTGAAGTAAGACAAAAGGTCGCCAAATGGCGACCTTTTTTTATGCAGTTTTCTTGAGTGAATCGTGAATGATAGACAATCCTTGCTGCAACTCATCATGCGACAAAGTTAATGGAGGCCTAAACCTTATCGAATGATCTCCGCATCCCAAAATGATTAAACCGGAATCCATACAATGCTTCCTGAATGTATTCCTTGTTTCTGCATCTTTCATGTCAAATGCACAAAACAATCCCCTTCCTCTTGCATTACTCATGATAGAAGAAAACTCATCAGAAAATCCACGCAAAGATTCAAGCAATGTACTTCCAACAACTTGTACATGAGGAATGAGTTTGTCTTCCTCAATAATCTCAAGATATCGAGTTGCTCTAACCATGTCTGTCAAACTTCCACCCCATGTTGAATTAATACGTGATGAAACCTTGAACACATGATCAGGAATATCATCAATGCGATTTGTGACAATTACTCCGCATACTTGCATCTTTTTTCCAAATGCCATGATGTCCGGGGTTACGCCTAATTGTTCATGAACCCACATTGAGCCGGTAAGACCAACACCAGTTTGTACTTCATCAAAAATTAATAAAGCTTCTTGCTCATCTGCGATCCTACGAAGTTGTTGCAAAAACTCAGGTCTGAAATGATTGTCACCACCTTCACCCTGAATTGGTTCAATGATGATTGCTGCAATGTCATCTTTGTGTTCAAGAAATGCTTGCTCTATCTGAGCGATAGACTGTTGTTCCGACTTGATAATACCTTCAAGATGTGCCTCAACCGGGAACACCATTTTGGGATTCAATACCCTAGGCCATGGAAATTTGGGATATAATGCAGTTTTTGTTGGATCAGTATTTGTCAATGACATCGTATATCCGGATCTACCATGGAATGCCTGCTTGAAATGTAGTATCTGATGTCCTTTTTCTTCTTTATATCCCTTCAAAAAGTTCTTTCGAACCTTCCAATCCATTGCAATTTTCAATGCATTCTCAATAGCCATTGCACCTCCTTCAATGAAGAAGCTATAACTAAATGCTTTTGGTACGGCAATGGTAAAAAATGTCTTTACAAAACTTGCCATCGATTCAGAGTATAAATCAGAATTAGATGGCTTATTTATTGATATTCTGCCTAAATGTTCAATAAATCCAGGGTCTAACATTTTTGGATGGTTCAATCCGATTGGCGTTGATGCAAAACAGGTAAAAAAGTCCAAATATTCTCTTCCTGTTTTGGCATCTTTCAAAAATGACCCATGACTCCCTGTTTCATCAAAAACAATTTCAAAGCCATCAGCAAGGATATATTTCCCCAATTCATGAAGTACATTGCTGGCTTGAACAGCATATGTTGGTATATATGTTGACATGTTGATTTTCCTCAATAATTCAGTAAGGATATGGTGATCTTAATTGTCTAATGATTAGACCCGCGAACTACGAAATACTTCAATCTCCTCGCACTGCGTGGAGCATCTGAATCAGAGGGGAACTACGGAAGAGTATAAAACGGCGGCAAGAAGAGCATCACGCAATGCAAAGCAGGATTCAAAGGAATTTCCTCGAATCGTACCCCCTTCAGAAAGGAGAGTATTTGCAGCAAGTGTTCTGTTTCTCATGTCCAAAATTACTCATAAGCCGTTCTTCCACCAAAAGTAAGGCTATTGCCGTTATTTCTTTGTGAATAACTTTGGAAAATGGCAATTTGGTGCGTAATTTGCGTTCCATTTATTTGAAAATACTATAGTTTACAATAATAACCGTTTCCCAAAGGAGCCTTTGCCATGTCAGAAGACAAAAAGCATGGTGGACACAACGATTACAAAGAAACATCTACGCATTACCTGGTATTGCTTGGATTGTTTGTTGCGATTTCTATCGGTGTGTATTCATTCGTAGTACCAAATGCAGTAAAAAGCGCGGTGTTGTTTTTGTTCAAACCTGATGGTGTTACACATACCATTTCGTTTTCAGAATACAAATCAAGCGGTGATAAGGAACATATCAAACATGAAGCATTGGTTAGTTTCGACGGAGTAATCTCCGAAGCCGGTGCAGAAGCCGACAAATTTGTAGAAGGTGCTGGTAAGCCTTTGAAAGGTGTAATCAACAATGAGTATATTTTTGATTTAACTGATGCAAGCAGATCAGAACAAGCAGATGGGTATACAAAACTTTCCGGCGAATGGATATTGAAAGCTCCAAAACTTGGTGAAGCAGCGATTGTTATTGAACCAGCTTTGGGCTTTACAATTCTTGCTTTTATCTTGGGCTTTGCACTTTCCCTTTTAATCACCTTTGTTATGCCTCCACATTTGGGATATATGGCAATCAAAGTTCGCCGCGAGATTCATCATGCAAAATCTAAAGTGCGTTTGCAAACAGGATTTCCTGATGATATAGTTGAAATTCTCACATTGCCTGATTCACGCCTTGCTGATTTGGCAGAAAGCGACAGAAGAAAAATTGAGATAGCATTTAAGAAAGTATGGGATAGAACTGATAATAATGAAGGATCAACAAGTATCCGCTTTACATCTGTATTTGATGAAAATACCGATGTTGTCATATTCAGAAATGAAATGCTGTTCTTGCGCATGAGAGAATTCTTCTCAGATTTTGTTGTGCAAGAGATTCATGATACGATATCAGGTCAAGAATGGGAAAAGAATCAATTCTCAATCTTTAAGGCTCTCAGACTGTACATGTCACATCATTTCACTGAATCATATGCTAACACCGTAACAGGTCTGGCATATTTTGGTGCTGCTATTCTCATTATCATCATCGGTATTCGTGGATTGAAATTCATTCCAGCTACTCGTCCATCACTCATTCTTGGTGCTATCTTCCTTGAAGGTTCGATGCTTGCATTGATGGCATTCACTCTTCTCTACACACAAGAAGAGGAACGCATGGATCGCATGCTCAAGAAAATGGAGGACGCGAATAGAAATCAACTTGATACATTGGAAGATGTCTCCAAAGACATGCACAAAGTTGCCGTAGCTTTGGTTGAAGGTAATTCTGAAATGATCAAGCAAAAGGTTAGTCAAGCAGTTAGCGATTATCTTTCTGATGAAAAGAATATTCGCGGTGAATTGGCTAAAGAGATTGGCGATATCGTATTGAAAGCTATTGGTTCCGGTGTTATTAGCCAAGCCAAAAAGAACTAATCAACGATATATTGAATATGAAAAAGGGTCTCCACTTTGGAGACCCTTTTTTTATACGGGTTTAAATTGTTCGAAGGCTTGCAAGCATGAATCGCAATAGTGAATGGACCTACATAATGTAGGACCAAATGGTGTTTGCATTCTGGTATTCTTGCTATTGCAATATGGGCAAGAGACTTGATGTAACACTTCCAAATCAAGCACTAGGTCATATTTTGGTGGTGGCGCCAATCCAAAAGATTTTAGGGCTTCCCTTCCCTTGTCTGATATCCTATTTGAATCCCATGGAATGTCATAGTTCACATCAATTGCATAGGAATCAGTATATCGTTTCAATACATCTTCAACTCCCTGCTTCATAACATCAATAGCAGGACATCCAACAAATGTCGGTGTCATCGTGACATGCACTACATCATTATCACATGCAATCTTTGTTATGATGCCAAGATCTACAATTGAAACTGTTGGAATTTCTGGATCAGAAACTTCTTCTAATGCTTTTAATATGACTTCATTATTCAATGACATCAGAAACTAGCATCTAGATGTGATTGGAGTTGCGAAAGCTCTTTATCAGTGCCATTACCTGAGATCTTATACTTGGCTATTCCTTGAGGATCTATATGGACAACTGTAGTAACATCGTTCTTGCATGAAAAGTGATCCCATAGAAAACCTTCCCAATCCATGAGAACTGTATAACTGTAATTCTCTTGGAATTTTCCTCTTATGAAACTCTTAAGAAAAAACGGTACAGAAGCTACATTTGCTACTGCAACAAATGTCGCTTTATTGCGATATTTTGGTTCAAGTACTTTCGTCCAATTTGGTGTCAGCTTACTTCCTGCACGATCTGCAAGAAAGAGTAAGACATGTTTCCCTCTCAATGAACTTGATTGTACTTCTTTTGCATTCTGATCTTCCATTGTAAAAGCCGGTAATTTTTGTCCTACACCACCCGCAAACAATGTGATTGAAAAAAAGATAATCAATATGTATGTATAGAATACATGCAATAATGAAGACATACCTTTATTTTCCTCCTTTTGCACTCATCATTTTTTCATGATCTGCTATAAATGATGCAACGCCTGCATCTGTCAATGGATGCTTCATGATTTGTTGTAAAATCTTGAAAGGAACTGTTGCAATATCTGCACCTGCTTTTGCACATTCTAATACATGAATTGGATTTCTGATGGAAGCAGCTATTATCATAGATTCCAATCCATGTCTATCCCATATCTCACAAGTTTCTTTCACAACGCTCATTCCATCGAGACCAATATCATCAAGTCTTCCAAGAAATACACTTACATATGAAGCACCAGCATTATTTGCAGCAAGAGCTTGAGTTGGCGTAAAGATTAATGTGACATTGGTTGGAATGTCTCTTTTTGATAGCTCCTTTACTGCAGATAATCCATTAGGTATCATTGGAATTTTTATTGTTGCATCTGGAAACCACTCAAGGATCTCATCTGCTTCTCTCAACATTCCTTTCGTATCAGTTGATACTACTTCAACAGAAACATGTCCCCCAATAGTTGCATGAATGTGTTTTATCAACTCTTTGACATCTAATGTTGGATCTTCCTTAGCCAGTAATGTAGGATTTGTGGTTACCCCACTTATAATTCCTGTGGAAGCCATTTGTTGAATTTCTGAAAGATTTGCTGAATCAATATATAATTCCATCTTGATCCTCTTGATTTGATTATGCTAAAAAAAGCCCCTCAGAGAAAACCTCTGAGGGGCTTATGTCATCTATTGTTGATGATTACTTCACAACTTGCAATGAGCGAGTTGCTACATTTTCACCGGATTTGATAACGATTTGATACATACCGGCTGCGAGACCTTCTGCAGATACTTCAAGACCATGGGTACCAGCTGATACACTGCCTTCGAAGATCGTAGAAACTACGCGACCAATCATGTCTGTGAGTTCAACACGAATAACACCTGAAGTATTGATTGTGTATTCGAAGTTTGCAACACCAGATACTGGATTTGGTCTTGCATCACTAATTGAAACTGCATTATTTGAGTTATCACCGATAACAACAGCAACTTCATCACTATAATCAAATGTTCCATCGCGATCGACCATGCGAAGACGATAAACATATGTCACACCAGTGCGAACATTGTTATCAACTGCATTGTATTCACGGCGTGAAGTTGTATTACCTGCTGCTGGAATTGTCTCGATTCTTTCGAATACAAGTTCATTTCCATTATTGATAGCTCTTTCAACTTCATACCAGCCACTGTTTTGTTCTGATGCTGTTGCCCAATCAAGAGTAACTGCTGAACCTGTGCGGCGTGCATCGAATGTAACCAATTCAACTGGAGTCACACGACCACCATTGAATTGTACATGGTCGAATGAAGCACGAAGGACTCTTTCAAGACCTGTACGTGGACCATTCTTTGCGAAGTGTCTCCAATCAGCGCCATAGAAAATAACGTTAGAAGTAGGTCCAGTTGTAGTAATACCCATGGTACTATCTTTAACAGTAACTGCTGCTTCAATATTTCTATATCTGAATGCTTGACGAGCATATCCTTTAGAGCTAGCATCTGTGTAGATCTTCATCATTGATGGGTTTGGTACAGGATCAGTAAATGTACCATTTACAAAGCCTGTTGTTTTGATAAGCTCTGAAATTCCGCGCTCAACAAATACACCATCGATGAATGATGCACCACCAGTAACAACTGCTGGTGTATAACCTGAAGCAAATGGTGTTGATTGTACTGCACCTGCACCTGTTCTAGAAACTTCAGTACGAAGTTGTTCACGAACAAAGTATTGATCATTTGTCGCATTCAATCCGATATGATTACCAACGATTGATTGTGATGCCATAATCAAGTTTTTCTTTGTTGCTTGAGTACCAGATGCCAAATATCTACGGATTTGATCACGCTCTGTTCTAAGAAGACCAGCATTATCTTGTGACCAAACAACCATCTTATATGGTGTGTAATCAAATGTCTTTGCTTCCCATCCTGTTCTGTCAAAAATGTCATAACGGAATGGTCTGTTATTTGGATTATTCAATGGATCACTGAAGAATCCAAGAGTATCAAGTGCTAATCTCAAACTATCTGTATTCAAACGACCGATAGCTGCTTGAGCATAACCTGCTGTACCTGCTGGTGTAGTAATATGAGGATAACCTGTGAACTTACCAGACAAGAGGAATCTACTTGTGCTAGCTTGACGAATATAGAATCTTGATTCAGCTTGTGTTGTATCATTGAATCTATTTTCATCGCTATTAAATGTAGCAACAAATGATCTGATCAAATAACGTGGAGTAACATTTGGACGCATTGTTGCATCAACCGCTTGGCTCATCCAAGATGGTGATGTATAACCAGCACCAAGTTGACGCAATGTTTGAAGGTTAACACGACCGAGCATTACATCACGTGTTTCACCACCAGAAATGGTTACTGAAACTGTATTGATTGTTGTTGGTACGCCATATGTTGGAACTGCATTACCACTATTGGCTGCATCTTCCATTGCAATTGAACCTGTCAAATTGATTGTTTGGCTCAATGTACTGTTATTGCGAACTCTTACCATAACTGGAACTGAGTTTGTGTCAGCTGTGATGTATTCTACATCTGAGAAAATTCCGCCTGGATAAGAACATGCACCACTTCTGTAAGCTCTAGGAGATACGATAGCCATTACCTCAACATCATTGAGATATGGTACAGCATCATATTCATCAGCTCCAATATCATAAGGATTACCTGCTGAACCTCTTATGTCACCATCGATATCATTTGGTATTTCAGTAAGCTTTGTACCTTGATTATTGAGTAATGATCCAATTCTGGAAGCTTGACGCAAACTTACTACTGGTTCACGGCCAATTCTCTGTAATTGATCTGTTGTAGAACTGAAGAAGTTTCCAACAAAGGATTTGTCGTCTTGACCTGTCCAATTATACCATTGATCTCTTGTTTGATATTCATTCTGGCAGCTTGATAGAAGGATCTGGCTCAAAGTATCGACTTCAACAAATCTCATGAATGATCCTTGCTGTGCCCACACATTTGGAGCTGTTGAAGCAGCAGGCCAAACAGCATTATAATTTGATCTCAAACCACCATTATAAGATGGCAATAAACCAATATGGAAGAATGCTGTATTTGGATAGCCGGCAGTAATAGACGCTGTATGCAATGGTGCTGTAACAGCAACTGCATTATTCATTAAGCGTGTATTAACTGCATTCATCACTGAAATACCAATTGCAGCACCACGAACAAATGATGCAAGAACACTTAATGAGTCATCTTGAATCAAGACTGTATTATTTGCAATTAGATCTTCACGTGTGAAATATCTACGTGCATCTTTTGTAGAGTTGAATGAAAAACGTGGACTCAATAATGAAGCCAAGTTTATTGCATCAGAAGTTGAACCCCAACCTGTATTTCTATCTGTTGTCAATAGAATACCTGTTCTGTGCATTACAAGATTTCTTGCAAGTGCACCACCATAAGTAATGATACCTCTACGCAAGTCGAAAATAACATTACCAATAATCTTGGTACGTTCTGGCACATTAGGTTGTAAAACATTTTCGAGAATACCTGTCTGTGAGAAGTTATTCTGGCTTTGATTTACGAGAATACCTCTTGTGTGAGTATATCCACGAATATCATTGATTTCATTATAACTAATCTCTGTGTTGATATTATTATATCCCAACACTGATGATGTTGTATCAGTTGGTAAACCTGCTTCAATACCTGATGTTTCATCAAAGAAGAATGTGCTAGGTACTGTTGCTGTAGGGCTTGATAATGCAAAATATGAACCGGCAACATTATAAATCTTGTTGCGAGAAATCTTTGCACCATCTTCATATCCAATAAACACCCCTGTACGTCCAACTTTGGAAATAATATTTCCAGAAATTTCAGTTCCTGAGTTATAGTAACGTACAAGCTTATTTCTTTCTTTCAACACACCAATACCTAGAGAAAGAACACCAATACCAAAACCTGTGATTTCATTGTTCTGGATTTTGTTTTCTTTATTTCCGCGATAAGTAATATTGTTTTCTACCAATACTGTATCTAAACCTGAACGGTTTTGACCATACTGATCTGCAGGTGGAAGGTTTCTTTGAACAATACCTGCACTAAAGAATTGGGCTGGTATAACACTTGCATTTGAGTCAGGTGCAAACAATAAGTTTGATTGATCAATCGCAATTCTTGGAATAACAGACCAGAATTCTGTTTCTGGAGCTGAAGGATCCATTTCAATCAAGCAATTCTTGATTGTTGTATTGTATGTTCTACCACCCATGTATACAACTGCTTTTCTATTTGCAGGTGTTTTGAGTCTCAAACGAAGTGATTTTTGTGGACCACCATCGAATGTAATATAGCCTGGGTAATTAGCATTTGCTTTTGTTGGGAATTCACGATATACAGCATTTGTATTCCATGGGCTTGATGAACGGCCGAATTGAATACCAACACCATTTGGACTGTTCAATTGAATTGTAACACCGGCACGAAGAAGACCAACAGATGTTGAATCTGGGGTAAAACGTACAGGTGCAGTTGGGCCAACACCAATCATGTTCGTTGTCAAATCAAGTGCAGGCTCCAATGGATCTGTACCTGAAACTGCATAGAATGCATCGGTGAACATAAATGTTACAGGACCAGAAACGCCTCTTGCATACAATGCATCAACAGCCGCTTTGATCGTTGTAAAGTTTTGATAACCTTGCTTAGGTACTGTACCGATGGTATATGTACCATTCAATCTTTCATTGATTGTAAATGTGTAGCAACTCTTATTGTTTGCTCCATATTGGTCACCGGAAGCGAGTGTTTCAATACAGATTTCCAATGTACCAGTAGTTGCTGGAATAAACTCTTCAAAGTATGCTGGGAAAATATTGTAAGAACCACTTGGTACTTCAACATTTGTTGTTGACTGAGCAATGATATTGCCATTCAATTTCGCTGTCATTTGAACAGGAATTTCGTCAACATTCAAACCATTGTTTGCAATAACTGCAACTGGTCTGATTGGACGACCTGTATAATAGACATTTGACTGAGAAGGACTGATAAGCGAACGAGCTTCAAAGTCATTCAAGTACCACATACGGAACTTGTAACCACAATCTGTCGCTGGAATTCTGTCATTGCCTGGTTGCTGATCAATTGCAAATTGAGAATCTTCTGTTTCAAGCAGTTTTGCTTTAACAACGATACAGAATGAGTCTGGTGCCGGTGGTGTAAATTGTGTTGGGAACAACACTTCATCAACAGCTGATGTCAAAATACCACCAACTGGCAATCCACCACCTTGATCTGTACTACGCTCAACACTATCTGTTTTAACAATCGCCTGAGTCATAGCATTGCGAATTTCATAGAATGCTCTATAACGAGTTATCGCTTTCAAACCCACATTCATGAATCGTGCACGAATTGGTGCCGAACCTAAATATGCTTGTCTTCTTGCTGGAAGCGGAGATTCTATGCTCGATACAGTAATATCTCGATTTACCGCAATGTTAAACGGATATTCAAGATTCTGAGTTGAGATAACATTGGTACCATTCAATAATTCATGAATGATAACCACCTTATAAGTTCCTCCAATTGCACCAACAGTTGTGAATGTACCTGTTGAACCCGAAGCCATAAGACCTGATGCAGATTGCGCAGGATATGTGATACTACCTGCACCTGCAGTTACTGGAATAACTTTTGATGCTGGATTTGCAGGATCACGCATTTCATACATCACAGTACCGGCATTATAACCAGCAACATTGACTGCCTGAATTGCATATGAAAAACGCTGTGAAAATCCTGAACCACTTACTCTATCAATAAGAACAGATGGTTTTGGGAATGCTGCACTTGAACCGTCAAAAGTCTGACCTACTTCAAGAACCACAGGATTTGCTGTGATGCCTGGGAAGTTTGATCCACCTGGCCATGCATTTGTGATACTACCACTGATGATCTGAATATTATAATCCTCGGATTCACCTTCATTGGTAACCGTAGGAGTACATGGATCAATGTTAACACCAGCTGTTGCATAACCAACGCGAACACGAATTCTCCATGTACCGGCAACCGCATTACCTGGAATTGTAACAGTTCCTGAAACAGTTGTCCCAGCTGCCAATGTACCAGTTGATGCATAGAATCGCTCTGTTGTTTCGAATACACCATTACCGTTAAAGTCAGCCCAAGCTGCTAAACCTTCTGGATATGAAGGAGTAATGGTAATTGAATAGTTGTAAGTCTGGCCCGCAATAGTAGATGCAGTAAGAGTATTAAAATATGAATACCCTTGGCCATTCAAGTTGTTACAACCACTGTTATTGTTAGCAATGTTTGCAAAAGAAAAGCTCTGAACATAGTCAGCATAAATACAACCTGATGCATTCTGTGGAATACAATAGGATTGTGCTTTCAATTCTGATGCACCGCTAAATACCGAGAGCAAGCTTACTACTGCAAGCCCCAGCGGCAAAAACAATCGTTTCATTCGGTTCATATGAACACCCGATGAATTGTGTAATAAATAGTAAATATTGAAAATAAGTTTTCAGTTTTCAAGCATCATTGAGTCAGAAATCCTAATAATTCAGGATTTTTTCCTCAATGATAGTTCTGACAAATCTAGCCAAGTCCTTAAATTTCATAGAATTAAGTGCTTGACTGTAGAATAGCCAGCAAAAAATGCATAGAGTGGTAACACTCCAATAAACTAAAATAGGTAAAACAGTATATTCTGACAAGAAAAAAATTATCAACATTGAATCAAATCAATGATTGAATACCAAGTGCCATTTCTTGTAATGATTACCTAGAATGTAGGTTGTCACATACCCAATTCAACCAACAAGCGCCATGCCAAATCCGTGTGATTGGCTTTCAATAATTGTGCAATAATCTCCACCAACTGATCATTATTGGGGTTTTTTTGAAAAATCCCCATTTTAGTACATTCATCGAATGCCTCTAGTTTAAGCGCTTCATTTTTTTGGGGGATTTCTTTCACTCCCGCCAATGTAGCCAAATCTGCCCCTGTTAATACTGGACTTTCCTTGATGAAGGTAGGAAGTGCATCAATACCTATTCCATTCCATTTTGGCTTATATACTTCAAAAATGGCATCTCCAAATGCTCGACAATAATAATCATACCCCATTCTTGCCACCAAATCCAACCGTTGTGGATCCATGCGTTCATCTTTGAACATGCCTTCTTTGATATGCATTTTTACCACTTCCAATAGCATGATATTTCCATTTCCACCTCGATCACGCATAAGTGCAATGGATTCAACAAGCTTACATTCCAGTTGAAATGGTGATTCTTTGACCCTATATGGCTTTACGATAACAGATTCTAATGTATGAAGCCCAGACTTGACAAATTCATCTATGTCCGGTGCAAATTCACATGAAGCCAAACTTATTTGCTCTGTCATGGCATAGGTTACCGCATTAATGGTGCATTCACCAGTTTCGATGATATTGGTATATGTATCTTTGATTTTACCTGTTGCCGCTGATATTGCAGGGCCTATGGCCACTATCGGAGGATTTGAGGCATAGGCATTGAAAAAACTATATGGAGAAAGATTAGGAATGCCTTCTTTTGAAATGGTGCTTACAAGTGCTATTGGCCTCGGCGCCACTCCACTCAGCAACAATTGATGCATATCTCTATTGGGAATTTGTCCCGGAGTTATTTCTCTGTAATCACTCATGAATGGTGCGTCTCATTTGAGGATACATAAACGGTTCAACACTTTCTGATTTACCAGTAGTCTTATCTACTTTAACCACGATGCCACATATTTTGGCATCATGTTCTGCCATTTCGTATTTGTGCGCTGTTTGAAGCAAGAGTCGTTTTAATGCAATCTCTTTGCTCATGCCCAATACAGAATCATAAGGACCAGTCATTCCCACATCGGAGATATATGCTGTGCCTTTAGGCAATATGGTTGCATCCGCAGTTTGTATATGTGTATGCGTACCCAATACTGCACTTACCCGTCCATCAACATGCCATCCCATAGAAATCTTTTCAGCCGTTGCATCTGCATGAAAATCCATGATGATGATAGGAGTACGCTCACTCAGTTTTGCAATTGCATGGTCTGCTCCACGAAATGGACAATCAATGCTTTGCATATATGTACGGCCTTGCAATTGCAGAACACCTACCGGAGGTAGATGAGGTAATTCAATGATTGTCATTCCTTTTCCTGCATTACCAGGAGGATAATTATAGGGTCTCAGAACCATCGGATTGGAAGCTAGTAATGGACGAGACTGCCAATTCTCCCAAATATGATTGCCGGTCGTGATTACATGCGCACCTAGTTCAAACAATTCAGTGGTTTCCTTTTCAGTAACGCCTTTTCCATTGCAAATATTCTCGCCATTGAGAATGACGATGTCTGCCTGATATTTGTCAATGAAACTTTTGAGAAACATGCGAACAGCATTCATGCCGGGATTACCGACGATGTCGCCAATGAACAGAACTGTAAGTGTTTGTGACATGAGTAAACAATAACATAGATGGGTAGATGATTGCAAATTACGGAAATCAATCTCATATCCCGTCTAAATTCAGGCTAGAGTCAATATCTTTGTTGAAAAAAAATAATCATATATGACGCATAGACAATCGATACTCTACCTCTTGATTACTGCTTTGCTTTGGAGCATGGGTGGACTGCTCATCAAATCAATTGATGCACATCCTTTTGCAATTGCAGGTGGGAGAAGCATTATTGCAGGATTCGTCTTGTGGATATACTTGAGAAAACCACGGATTACATGTTCACTGCCACAAGTAATGGGTGCATTCATGTATGCACTCACTGTGATATTGTTTGTTCTCGCTAATAAAATGACAAGCTCTGCCAATGCGATTTTACTTCAATATACAGGACCGATTTGGGTTGCTCTTTTCTCAGGACTAATTCTGAAAGAGCGAGTAAAAACAATCGACTGGATTGCAATCTTTGCAGTTATCATTGGCATGAGTCTCTTCTTCATGGATGAGTTAACAATATCCGGAATGAATGGAAATATCATTGCTATTTGTTCTGGTTTTGCATTTGCTGGTTTGGCAATTACATTGCGCATGCAAAAAGATGATTCACCCTTTGAATCCATTTTACTCGGAAATATCCTTACAGGTGTATTTGGATCATATTGGATCATGGAGTCCATGCCATTAAGTAATGAATCAATCATTGGTTTATTATTACTTGGAATCCTACAATTGGGCATCCCATATATTCTCTATGCCAAAGCCATACAATATGTCACTGCACTCGAGTCCATATTAATTCCTGTTCTCGAACCATTGATGAACCCACTATGGGTATTCTTGGTTGCAGGAGAAATTCCAGGTAATGGTGCATTCATCGGTGGAACAATCGTATTACTTGCAATTGTGTTCAGAAGCATCATGAGCCAAAAAACATCATGAACAATCAAGAAAAATCAATAATCATTGAAGTTCATGAACGGACATGCCGTGAGGGAAAGGAATACTATAGAGATCCAATATCAGGAAATCTAGTATTCACCAAGACAAAGCATCTTCGGCGTGGCTATTGTTGCAAAAATCGCTGTAGACATTGCCCGTATGGATTTAATCCCGATGCTATTTGAACAACACATCAATCGATATCGTACATTTGTGTACATCAACTATAACCCAATTCTCATGCGACTGATTTTCACTTTTACTTTGTTGTTTCTTTGCAATACGCTATCATCATTTTCACAATCGATGATTAGAGGAACAATCACCGATAAATCTTCAAAGAAGTCTATTTCATCTGCAACCATACGTGTCTTGGGAACATATTACGGAGCAATCTCAGATGGAAATGGAAATTATGCAATCAAAAATATCCCCGGCGGAAAAAACTACACACTTGAAATTACTCGAATCGGATATAGAAGTATAAAAAAAACAGGGATTATTCTTGCGAAATCAGATACAGCGATCTTAAATTTTTCAATGGAAGAGTCAAATGTTTCGCTAGACAAAGATGTGATTGTCATAGGAGAAAGACCTCTCGTTGATGTTGAAGAAACACAAAGTATGCGTGCAGTAAACAGAGAAAATATCCAGCAGATGGTTGCCGAAAATGTGACAGATGTGTTGACCCAACAAACTGGTCTCGTCTCTCAAAACAAAGAGATTTTCATACGCGGGGGACGTGGATATGAAGCAGCATATTTGCTCGATGGAGTTTCCATACAAGATCCACTTGCAGGTACCGGTTTTGGATTGCAACTTTCAGCAAATTCATTGCAAGAAGTTGAAGTCATTACAGGTGGATTTAATCCAGAATATGGTCAAGCAACAAGTGGAGTGATCAATATCAAAACACGCGAAGGCGCCTCCAAATATGAGGGCTCCGCTGCACTCAGAAGAGCATGGAGAATGTTTGATCGAAGCGCATTGGATAGGGATACCAATTCATCATTTTTGACGGATATATTGGAGCTGACATTCTCAGGACCCGAACCAATTACATCACAATTATTGCCTGCACTCGGACTGCAACTTCCTGGAAAAATTAGTTTCTTTACTAACTTTTACGGAAATGTTTCTGATGATTTAGTACCTGAATTCGCAAGAGCACCAATCAAGACTTCTCTCTTTTCACATGACTTCGCATTAAGACAAGACAATGCCATCAATATGATGGGAAAATTGACCTGGAATCTTTCGCCTTCACTTCGCTTTACTTATACTCATACCAGAAACTTTGCATTGAATCGTAATACGAGAACTGTTCAAACAAATCTTGAATATGTAGTTCCGGATCCAGGATACCAATTTAATTTTCAAAGTAATGTTGATGGCGCTTTGTCCTATGCAACGATGCAGAAATTACATTCATTCACAATGTATCATTCGCTTGGTCCTTCAACATTATATGAAATACGCATCAGTAATTTCTTTACGCATCTAAAGGTAGATGCTAATGGAAGAAATTTTTCAGAATACACTGAACCACAAGACATACCACAGATTCCTGCTGACTATTATGATACAGGAGATAGTACTAGACTAGGCATCATACCCGGTGATGGATTTTTCGATACCGGAAATGGATCAACTTGGCGAGAACACTATATGGATGAGTGGACAGTGCGCGGAGATCTTACCACATATTTATCCGAAAAAAATAAAATCAAAACGGGCGCTGAATTTCGTTTCCAAGAATTGCAACAAGCTGAGATTTTTTCTCCTTGGCTTGGTCCACTCGGTTTGAATAATGATATATTCAAAACTAATGCAACCGTAGGTGCATTCTATGCTCAAAACAATATCTCATTCAAAGGATTGATTTTGAATTATGGATTGAGAATGGATGTATGGGCACCTGGTTTATTGGTAGATCAAGCAATTGAAAATGAAAATATTCCTACCATTACTGAAAAACAAAGAGAATCATATCGCGAAGGAACATTTGAAATGTTTGGTCGCAGATGGAAAGCTCGCTTGAGCCCACGACTCGGTGTTTCACATCCTATCACTGAAAATCAAATGCTGTTTTTTAGTTATGGGCATTTCAATAAACTTCCAAGACCTCAATTTGTCTATGCAAAACTATCTCCCCAAGCTGCAGGATCAAGTTTTCAACGCTATGGAAATCCTGATTTGAGTTTTGAGACAACAATCAGCTATGAATTGGGGATACGCAATCAATTGACTGAAAATGATGTATTGACTATCACTGCATATTACAAAGACATTTTTGACTATGTGACTTCCAGAAGGATTCAAAATCAAAATCCTCGTTTGCTTGGTGGATCATTTACTACATATATCAACGGAGATTATGCAAGATCCAGAGGTCTGGAAATCGAATATAAAAAACGCATAAGTGATTGGTTTTCAGGAGTTATTTCTGCTACATATTCGGTGGTAACAGGTAAATCCTCCTCAGCAGAACAAGCAGCACTTGTCGACCGTGGTTTAACATCTGAACGAATCACAGAAGATTTCATGCCATGGGATAGACCTTTACAAATGAATGCAACCGCGAATGTTAATATTGCAAAAGGAAAACCACTATTGGGAATTGATGGCTTGGATGAAATGAATGCATTCCTCAGATTTTTTTATCAAACCGGCATGCGATATACTCCCCAAGTACCAGTGATTGATCCATCAACTGGTAAACAGCAAGTATTGGACAATGGGAGACCTGTATATAGAATAGATGAAACAAAACCTTATGGAGCTATAGGTGATGCATGGTGGTGGATGGAATTGAATATCCAAAAAACACTTCATATTGGTGGCTCACCCATAACACTTACACTTGAGGTCATCAATCTTTTTGATAATAAGAATTCAACAATTCTAAATCCCGTTACTGGAAGAGCATATGAATATGGCGATGCAACACCCAATGGAATGAATGATCCCTTATATCCTGATTTACAAGCACCGCTTTCTCCATATCAATTTAATCCGGCCCGTTATCTTTCAAGGAGAACTGTACGACTCGGATTTTCTGCGGGGTTCTAAGCATGAAAAATAGTTCAGCCATAGAACAAGCATATGAGCATTGCAGGAATGTCACATTCCATCATGCAAAGACCTTTTACTTCGCATCATTATTTCTCCAAAAAGAAAAAAGAAAAGCTTGTTATGCGGTCTATGCATTTTGTAGATATGTAGATGATTTAGTTGACAATGCACCTAAAGAATCACTTATCGATGATACAATTCAACTTGTTGAGAAATGGCGAAAAGCAATAAGAAGCGTTTATGACGGTGATGCACGAGATACACTCGATAAGAGCACATCATTAGTCATGAAAGCTTGGGCAGATACACTTTCACAGTATGCAATTCCTTCACATCTTCCCGAAGAATTGATTGAGGGTGTTTTGATGGATACCTATCTTGATCGATTCGATACATTCGATGAATTATATACTTATTGTTATAAAGTTGCTTCCGTCGTCGGTTTGATGACTTCTGAAATTTTTCAATATTCTCATTCCGATGCCCTGCCGCATGCAATTGATCTTGGAATTGCAATGCAATTGACCAATATATGTAGGGATATTGCCGAAGATGCTGATAGAGGAAGGATTTATCTTCCTAAAGAAGAGTTGATTGCTTTCAATGTAACTGAAGAAGACATTTTGCACAAGCAATGTACACCTACTTTTCAAGCACTCATGAAATTTCAAGTGGAAAGAGCCAATGCATATTATGACAGTGCAGATAAAGGCATTCCATATCTTGATAGAGACAGTAGATTAACCGTACAATTAATGAGTACGAATTATCGCAGGATTCTAAACAAATTGCAATCAATGGAATATAATCCTTACCCAAAGAGAGCGCATTTAACATTTTCTGAAAAACTACTTGCTGTACCTAGAGCTTATATTCAAACAAAACAGATGAAGCAATGAATATTCTAAAACCTCATCCATTGAAACCCGGTTCTACAATTGGCATCATATCGCCTGCATCTCCACAAAGAGATCCTCTTCGCTTGCAAAGAGGTATAGCTTATATTGAATCGAAAGGGTATAAAGTGGTACTAGGTAAGTATGCACAAAATAATCATGCGGGATATTTAGCCGGAACAGATGAGCAAAGAATCGAAGATATCGAAACAATGTTTGCTGATGATACAATTGATGCAATCATGTGTGCAAGAGGTGGATATGGGACAACCAGAATTCTTCCGAATGTGAATTATGACATCATTCGTTCAAATCCCAAAATATTTGTAGGATTTTCGGATACAACTGCATTGCAATCTGCCATTTTGAATGAAGCAGGTCTGATTACCTTTTCAGGTGCAATGCCATCCGTTGATTTTGCAGATGAAATTGATCCATTTACTGAAGAATCATTCTGGGCTGTCCTTCAACATGATATTGCGCATTCTACAATCACAGTTGATGTATTGACAACATATGCAAAGGGTAAAGCTGAAGGAAGATTGATTTGTGGGAATATGTGCTTATTGACCACATTATGTGGATCTGAATACTTACCTTCATTTCAAGATATGATTGTTATGATTGAAGATATCGGGGAAGAACCATATCGTATCGACAGATATTTTTCTCAACTTGAACTATCAGGATATCTTCAAACAATCAATGCACTATTGATTGGAGATTTCACTCCGCCAACAAATCCGGCGGTATCTGTTCCTCAGCGACCCTATGAAGATATCATTCAAGATTATGCAGGACGAATCAATGTTCCTGTATTTGGTACTTTTCCCTATGGGCACATCAATAGAAAACTAACGCTTCCATTCGGCATCAATATTTCAGTGGATGCGGATAAAGGTACGATTGTGTTCAATGAATCGCAATTTGCTTGAATTAAGGTAAGAATTGTTTGCTAAGTCCCGCTTCTATTCGTTCTAAATTTCTCAGTGCGGTTGAACTTATATGTTCATATTCTTTATCGCATTGAATAAACACAACTTTTAGCTCAGGGTACATTGTCTCCATGAATCGTAATTGATTCACTTCATAATCAAGATCATCCCCATTTCTTAGACCCTTCACCAATGTGACATTTGCATATGTAGAATGTTGTTCAATGAACTGCGTGAGTAAACCAGTGAATTCAGCTGTTTCAAAATCATGCAAAGCTTCAATATTCCAAGTGGAATGCTCACCATCTTTTTCAGGATTTATGCCGCGAGCAATAATAACCTTATCAAAAATTGCAGAAGCTTTATGAACGATATTCAAATGCCCTAAATGAAATGGACTAAATGAGCCCGCGTAAATCGCTATAGTAGGTCGATGTTGCTGAAGAAAAGATAGTATCTCCTGAGCATCATCTGTAGATTGTAGATACTCAATGCGTGCTTTTATTAATAAGGGATATGGAATTGACTGCAATGTTTTTAACAATGCAAGTTCATGTAGAATCCTTTCGAATGACCGTTCATTGCCATTCAATCGTGCATCAAAGGATGTAAATGTGTTCTGTACTTCTTGCATGATTCAAGTCAGGATAAAAAAGGGGCACTATATTCATACTGCCCCTTGATAATATTCAGATTGCTTCAACAATCATTGCGCTTGCCTCGCCTCCACCGATACACAGTGTTGCAAGGCCATATCGTTTGCCATGTGTTTTTAATGCGTGGAGCAATGTAGTCAAAACTCTTGCACCTGATGCCCCAATTGGATGTCCAAGAGCAATTGCACCTCCATGCACATTCATTTTTTCGACAGGAATATTGAGTGTATTTTTTGCCGCGAGTGCAGTCACTGCGAATGCTTCATTTACTTCAAATAGATCAATATCTCCAATACTCAATCCCGCTTTGTTCAACACAGTTTCAATTGCATGAATTGGGGCGGTATTGAAATCCTCAGGTTTATGTGCATATGATGCATGTGCAATCACTTTTGCAATTGGTTTCAGATTATGTTTTGAAACTGCTTGTTCAGAAGCCAATACAATTGCTGCAGCGCCATCATCTATGGAACTTGCATTTGCTGCAGTAACAGTGCCATCTTTAGTAAATACCGGTTTCAATGAAGGAATTTTGTCAAAGCGAACTTTGCCGGGTTCTTCATCTTCGGAGATAATTACATTTCCTTTTTTGTCTTCAATGATCACTTGTGCAATTTCATTTGAAAATGCACCTGATTTTTGTGCTTCGATTGCACGATTATAGCTCATGATCGCATATTCATCTTGCATGGATCGATCAATCGAACAATCCTTTGCACATTGTTCAGCGAAATTTCCCATTGGTGCAAATGCATATGCATCTGTCAAGCCATCAAAAGCCATTGAGTCAATAACTTGACCATTTCCATAACGATAACCCGTTCTACCTTTTGGAAGAAGATATGGAGCATTGGTCATTGATTCTTGTCCGCCTGCTACAACAATTTCAGCATCACCACAACGGATAGCTTGATCGCCAAGCATGACAGATTTCAAACCGCTTCCGCAAACTTTATTGATGGTCATACATGGAATGCTATTGGGGAGTCCTGCGCCAAGCGCAGCTTGTCTTGCAGGAGCTTGGCCTATTCCTGCAGTGAGCACATTACCCATGATGACTTCACTCACGCTTGCAGGATCTACACCTGCTTCGTCCAAAGCAGATTTGATAGCAATTGATCCCAACTGAGGTGCGTTAAATGCAGAAAGTGATCCAAGAAATGCACCAATTGGTGTTCTTTTTGCCGATATGATAAATGAATGTGACATGATTGAGTTTTGTATTGGTGAATATTATTTTGCTATTGACATGCTGCGACGCTCACGAATCACAACAACTTTAATTTGACCCGGATATTCCATGTCATTTTCAATTTGGGCAGCTAAATCATGTGCGATTTGATCTGCTCTCAAATCATCCACTCTTTCCGGTTCGACGATCACGCGTACTTCACGACCTGCTTGGATTGCATATGTTTTTGTGACGCCCTCAAATGCTGTTGCCAATTCTTCAAGTTTTTCAAGTCTCTTCACATAATTTTCAACAGATTCGCGGCGCGCACCGGGACGAGCACCACTGATACTATCAGCAGCCTGCACGATTACGGCGATGGCACTTTCCATTTCAATATCTTCATGGTGAGCACCAATTGCATTACATACGATTGGATCTTCTTTGAATTTCTTTGCTAGATCAAAACCAAGTAGTGCATGAGGTCCTTCAATATTACGATCAACGCATTTACCAACATCATGTAAAAGACCTGCTCTTTTTGCTTTGTGTACATCGAGTCCTAATTCAACAGCCATTACGCCACAGAGATATCCAACCTCAATTGAATGATGTAATAGATTCTGTCCATAACTTGAACGATATTTCATCTTTCCAATATGTCTAATCAATTCTGGATGCATATTTGGAATATTGAGTTCCATCAATGCAGATTCTCCAACTCTGATTATTTCTTCTTCAAGTTCCTTGCGTGCTTTATCTACAACTTCTTCAATGCGTGCCGGATGAATTCTTCCATCTGACATTAATCGCTCGAGTGCGACTCTTGCAACTTCTCTTCTGAATGGATCAAATCCTGAGATAACTACAGCTTCAGGTGTATCATCAATGATGAGGTCAATTCCTGTTGCAGCTTCAAAGGCACGGATATTTCTTCCTTCACGACCAATAATACGGCCTTTCATTTCATCGCTTGCAAGATTAACTACAGAAACAGTTGTTTCTACACAATGATCAGATGCAGTGCGTTGAATTGCTTGTATAACCAGTTTTTGCGCTTCTTTATGAGCGCTGATTTTTGCTTCATCTCGAATGTCTTTTATCGTTTGAGCAGCTTCGAGCTTTGCATCATCAACCATATTTTCCATGAGGAATTTCTTTGCATCCTCTCTGGACATACCTGTAATGCGTTCCAATCGAACGGTTTGCTCTTCCAATAGCGTGTCTATTTTCTTTGCCTTATCTCGAGTTGATTGCTCTTTTTTTCGAATTTCTTCATCTCTTTGCGAGAAGGATTGCTCGGCTTGTTGAATGGTTTTCTCTTTTCGTGTTATCAATTCAAGTTTATTCTCAATTGATTCTTCGCGTTGAGACATTTGTTGTTCCAATTGTTTGATTTGCTTGCGTCTGTCTTGAGTTTCATTTTCGAATTCTTGTCTATTCTTATGCCACTCTTCTTTAACTTCAAGCAATTTTTCTTTTTTGAGTGCCGCTGCTTCTTTTCCTGCTTCCTCAATGATGAGTTTTTTTCTTTCTTCTGCTTCGCCAATTTTAGCTTTACCAACTCTGCTGCCCACAAAATATGCAAGCACAAAGCCGACGGCAAAACCAACGATGCTTAATGCGATAATGTTTATTTCATTCATGATTATCTAAACCTTTACATTTCAATGCATGCCTAAGCATGTAAATATGGAGTGAATGCGAACATTCCTTCCGATCTATATTGATTAATTGTTGCAAATAATGCCGCTTCATACTTTAAGCGTATCCGAAGATACATTGCCGAAGACGAGACAAAAGAACTCTCTTCACACACGGTGGGTACCATCCTTCATATATTTTACGTCCACTGAACCCTCATATTGCAGGCCCATGGCTTGCGAGGATTACGGTTTCCCGTTGAGGCCTGTAATTTATACAAAGAGCCTAGTTCCCTATGATTTCATTTATAAGTTCTTTATTATGACGTGTGACAAAAAAGTATGAAGCGGTGTTAATGATTATTGATTTTTTACCTGCTCTTTGAGAAACACCGCCATGTTCTCAAGTTCAGAAGCGAGTATTGAGCTATCTTTTTCTAATTGCTCCACTGCATTGATTTTCTGTTCTGCTAAATTCAATGCTGCTACAATTGCTTGCATTTGCGTGGATTGATCCATCATGCCTGCTTGAAGCGCTTTTATTTGATCATCCACTTCTTTGGCAGCACGAATCAATTTTTCTTCATCGTCGCCGCGAAGTGAAAACTCTTTGCCACCTATAGTGACCTTTACTTGTATAGACATTTCTTATCTCTTTATGCTGTTATTTCAATGACCGAGAATATCGTTCCAAGAATGCTTTATCATCCTCAGATAAATCTTCAAATTGATTGTCAAGTAGTTTTTCCAAAATCACATTCAGCATTTCTTCATCATCAATATCATCTTCTATCAATATAGATTGTGTTTCTTCATTTTGTTGAATGATGATATTAATCATCGTTTTTTCATCTCTTCTCATTGGCTGACTTGTAATTGGCACATAGGTTGGCATTGTAGATTTCACAAATGGCTGATATTGTTTTTCTTTTGAAGCCAAACGAACATGTGACCACATCAAACCAGACAAAAGTCCAATCATTATTCCAGTACCCGACTCAAGTGCATAGGTATACATTTGCATTGTATTCCCTGAAAACATTGATGCACCAAGAAATACAAATCCAAATCCAATCGTGAATGTTGCAATAATGCTTATGCGCAATTTTGTAAGTGCTGGAATATCAATTGCTGGTGAGCGAATGATTGTCATTGCAAGCGAAGCGCTATAAAGCATGCCATACAGGCCAGCACCCATTGGTGGACAATCCATGGGCATCGCTGAATACATGAGACCAATAATGAGGGCACCAATCGTCAAGCCTAGGAAGAATACAAAGTCATGCGACAACTGTATCACTTCTCTCCCCAACCAAAAGTAAATAGGTATCCCGATGAAAGCCAACAAAGCGGAATCAATGGCGAAGATATGCGTAGCAATACGCCACCATTCATTCCCTTCAATAACTTTTTGAGGAATGAGAGTCAATGCTGATGATAGGTCACCAATGATGAGTTGCGCGATGAAGAACAGAGACATCAAGGTGAGCATGAGCATCAAAAAAAATGGCCTATGCACACTCTTTGAAGTCATGTTAATGTGCCACGGAGGCAATTAATCGTTCAACATCTGCCATGGTGACATGTTCATGATAATCTTCATTGATTGCAATCATTGGAGCACCACCACAAGCACCCATGCATTCAACTTCTTCAAGAGAAATTGTTCCATCTGCTGTGGTTTCATTATGACCAATGCCATATTTACTGCATAACTCTTGATAGATTTCTTCGCCACCGCGGAGCATGCAGGAAACATTTGTGCAAACTTGAACATGAAACTTGCCCATTGGCTTCTTAAAATACATGGTATAAAAGGTTGCAACACCTTTGACATGAGCAAATGGGAGATTCATGACATCGCCAACCATACGCATGACATCTTCTGAAAGCCAGCCAAATTTCTTTTGAGCCATCCATAAAACAGGCATAATTGCTGCTTTTGACTCCGGATACTGAGCTTTGAGTCGCTCAATTTCAGCAAGCTCTTCTTTTGTGAATGTAATCTCTTGAGACATAGGATTTTCTAGGTTATTCTTACAGTTTAGGTTTTGGCAAAAATACAAAACATCGGGCACTTTTTTGAGGACAGAATGCAAGGAAAAAAAGAAAGCCGTCATTTACAGGAAATGACGGCTCTAAAAGAATGATGGCAATTTTTATCGAATGATGACCAAAGGCATCAGAATTGGCTTCAATGAAGCACCGTCAATCTTCACTTGATACTGTCCAGCTGGCAAACCACTTGTGGCAATGGCCGCACTTTGCTTTCCGATGACAATATCTGTTTTGGTGAATGTGGTATGTATTCTACCAAGTCCATCCAAAACTGAAATGGTAATAGGTGCTGATCGTTCTGCGCTAAATTGAGCTATTGCAAGATCGGATGCCGGATTTGGCATGATAAGGTTTGATTGTCCTTCTTGCTCATCTGTAGAAAGAGCTCCTTGGAGAAGCCAATTATATGTTCTTGACATGATTTGTGAACGCTTTGTTTGATTTGACATACCATCAAGGCCAAATCCAAAGATTACGAGGCGAGATTGTCCATTTTCCCAACGAATTGCTCCAATATCTGTTGGATCATTGTCATAAGTGAAAACAGGCACTGCATTGCTACCTTGTTTAATGGTCAACACATCGGTGAATCTTGTAAATGGGGTTAGGATTGGATCTTCGAAGTTTTCATTGAGCATTACATTCATGTCTCGACTGATATAATCTCCTGCTTGTCCTTTCAGTGCTATGGCATTTGCCATGAGAATATCACCTGAGTTCTTGTCTTGTTCGAATCGTTTGATTGGCGAACCCGCTTTAACTGAAATGCCAAGATTTTGATCAAGGAGAGTTTTTATTGACTCATTGTCTGATTTCAAGATTGTTGAAAGCTCTTGCTCAGATGCCATGAACACCTTTTTACCATTTTGGAGCATGGTTCCAATTTGATTCAAGAATGTTGAGTTATTGGCAATCATGCCTGCATTTTCATTATCAACGGAAATGATAGCCATATCAAATGTACTTGGAGGAAATCCTGTCAACACCTCAGGTTCCATTGGAAGCATTGCAGTAGTTTTTGGACGCATATTTTCAAGATCTTGAATATACAACGCATTCATTTTTGGATGATTACCATAAACTGCATGCTTAATGGATGGAGACAATGCATAAACAGTAGCTTTGAGAGATTTAGTAAATACATTTTCTCCGCTCACTATTGCATTAACAACAATTTTTGCAAAACCAGGATTATCAGTACTGTTTATTTTCACAGCAACTTCTGAAGAAGCACCGGGTTCCAAGTTTTCTGTTGGTTTAGATACTGTAGCATTCCACCCTTCAGGGATAATGGAAGCAACTTGATCCACTTCATAAGTAACAGTCACTCCGGTTGTATTATTATTTTTCAATTTCAATGATGATTCACTAGAGCCTGCAGATTGCACAGTTTGGAATTGACCAGTTAATGTTGATTCCATGATTGCAGGGGATTTCAATAAGCCAATTTGTTGTGCATTGAGAATCTCGCGAGCTGTCATGGCAGTTCCGTGTTTTTGCACCATGCCAATAAGCAAGATATTTCCAGCATCATATTCCTTCGGAATAGTGTAGGTAAATGTTGCTTTATATTTTTCCGCAGTACTTGTTATGGCTGGAATAACATTTTTGATACCCCATACACCACCTGGATATGCGCGTACGACGGATCTGTGATTATAGCCAACAATTTTGGCTGGCTTATCATAATATGGATGACCTTTAAACGATGCATTTCCACTGATATAATTACTTTGATCATATCCTGTACCGGTACCGGAAACACCATCTTCAACAACCATCAGATTCAATCGTAAATCACCGCTCATTGATTTTACAAATGTAGCTTCAACATCCGCTTTCATGACTCTTGTTGTTTTATCATAGGATACATTAACAACATTCACATCAATGTCAGATGCTTTTTCCATTTGCATCAATACATAATCTCTCCATTTTTCACGGCTGGTTCCAACTGTTTGTTCACCTGCGAATGTAACGCGATCTATAGCGCCACTTGGATAAAATGGTACGAGAGCTTTTATTGAATCGAACACTTTTGGTATTTCCATTGCATCACCTTGATGCATTTTTACACCAATGAAATTGTCCGGAAATTCTTTGATAAGTTCGTCCATTACAACACTACCATCTACACACCAGCCACACCAGGCACCGGTGAATTGTTCAAGCAATACGCGTTTTACAGGCTTTTGTGCATGAAGCATTGTAGCAAAGCCCAAACCAAAGACAATTGCAAATGCATACAGAGTACGATTGTATTTCATGATATCTCCAATTAGAAACCAAATAATCTGGGACAAACTATAAAAAAAAATGGGATTGCATATCATATGCAATCCCATTCTGATGAGGATTTGTATCCTTATCTATTTATCATGACCGGAACTGTCTGAATTTTGCCATTAGAACCGCTAATAACCAAGCGATAAGCGCCTGGTGTGAGGCCATTGTTCTTCAGGACATAGTTATTAAGTCCCATATTCACTGCCACAGGTAAGCTGTTTTGAACACTTCTACCGAGCATGTCAATAAGATTGAATGTCACGAACTGTGTTGCAGGATCTGAAATCATGAATTGTACAGCTGCAGAGTTTGAGAATGGATTTGGCTGTACAAGCAATGAAAGATCTGAACCTTCCTCAGCAACTGATGAAGCTGAACTGAACAACCATGTATAGGTTTTATTCATGATTGTGTTTTTCACTTCTTCATCTGTGATACCATCCATATCAAATGTAAACATCACCAATTTTGCATTTCCATCTTGCCAGCGAATACCTGCAACATTGTCTGCATTTTCATCCATGAAAAGTACAGGTGATGATTTACTATCAGGATTGATGGAAAATGCATCTGTGAAATAAATGAAAGGATCTGTATTTAAGTTGGTAACATCATTTGCGAGGAAATCGATGCCATCACCAATAGCATCATCTTTAACACCTTGCAATTGGAATGGAATCACGCCTGTGATTTGACCATTGGCATTTGTTTGCAAACGAAGAACAGGATCATTGACAACAGTAACACCCAACTTGGACTCAAAGAATGCTTTTGTTACTGGTGTAGCAGATGTAGATTTGATACCATTATATGCTTCAAGACCACCTGCGATAAATACTTTTTTACCAGCATTTAACATTTCTGTGATTTGAGAAACAATTGCAGAATTTGTACCAAAAGCACCTCTTGAACTATAATGAACTGCAATGATAGCTGCATCGAATGAAGATGCAGGATACATTGCCATAAAGCCTGCATTCAATGGCAAATCGATTGATTTTGATTCAAATTCACCACCACGATTTTTGAGCGGCTGACCATAATGATCATTCATGCGTGGGTGAGCATTATAGATAGCATACTTCATACCTGGAGTCATATTGTATACATATCCTCTGCTCAATCTTCCAATGACGCTTGCATCACTTGGAACAGCATCAACGGAAATGATTGCATAACCTTGATTTCCATCAGTATTCAATGTGACATTGGCTTTTGCTGTGCCATTTGCAGGAAGTTCAATGGTTGCTGGTTCTACAGTTGCTGTCCATCCATCAGGCATAAAGGAATTTTCAGCATCGACGGACAAGGTTACAGAAGTAGCTGTAGAAGACAAATTTTTGACAGTAACTTCTGTGCTACCTTTTGAACTTTGAGCAACAAGCATAGCAGGTTTTTCAATTGTTGCTTCAGTTTTAACAATTGCCTTGGTCAAACCAACTTCATTTGCATTGAGAACTTGCTTTGCAGTTGATGCAGTACCATATTTATGAACTGATCCAATCAATGTTACATTGTCTGCTTTGTAGGAAGCAGGCAATGTATAACTAAACTTTGCTGTATATGGTGTACCTGTTTGTGCAACACCTGGGATAATCCCTTTAACACCCCATACACCACCTGCATAAGCACGAACTACTGAGCGATGTTCATAACCTGGAATGACTGCAGGCTTTGAATAATATGGGTGCCCAACAAAACTTGGGTTACCGGAAATAAAATTCTTTTGATCATAAGCAGCACCGGTACCTGTTACTTTGTCTTCAACAATGATGAGATTAATGCGAAGATCACCTGAAACAGACTTCACGAATGTTGCAGTGACATCTGCTGTAATCTTTCTGGTTGTAGGATCGAAATTTACATTTGAAATATCTACTCCAACATCTGCAGTCATTGCCATTTGCTGCCCAACATAAAAAGGCCAGGCATTACGGCTGATTGCAACAGTTGTTTGACCAGAAAACAACATGCGGTCAACTGCACCACTTGGATATCCATTCACGAATGGACGCAATGTATCAGCCATCACTTTCGGAATTTCCATACCATCACCTTGATGCACTTTCACTGCAATTAATTGATTTGGATATTGTGCAAGAAGATTTTCAATTACAACTGAACCATCTACACACCATCCACACCATGCACCGGTGAATTGCTCGAGTAATACTCTCTTTGCAGGACCTTGCGCTTGAGCAGTACCGGCAATAATGAACAGAGCAAGAAGCAATGCTCCCATTCTGCGTAAAATAGTTTTCATCTCTTTTCTCCAATTGTGTATTCTATTATGAATTTGTTTTATCTAGTAATATTAACTGGGATATGTACTCCAGAACCTTCTAGTGATCGCACAACTAATCTATAAGCACCTGATGCAAAACTTGAAACAGGGACATTTACAGAATGAGTACCAGGCTCGAATGTATCTTGAGAAATACGAGATACTTCATTGCCAAGAGCATCGTACAATGAAATTGTCAACAGCTGAGGTGCATTTCCTTTAACAGAGAATTGAACCATACCTTGATCTGAAACTGGATTTGGTTGCATTGAAACGCTTAGTAAAGAATTTGATTGTTCAGCCATTTCATCATCAACAGAAGCCGCAGATCCTGTGAGCAACCAATTGACACATTTTCTCAAAATCTCTTGCTGATTTGAAGCTACATCAAGAATCTCAAGTGGGAATGTAACATATACAACTCTTGAATTTCCGATTGTTGCATGAATACCGGCAATATTTGATTGATCTGTGTCATAGTAGATGAAAGGAGTAGCAATATTAGGATTTGAAACCTTGATGATATCTGTACTTGTCACATATGAACCAGCAAAGAAATTCACCGCGGTGAATGCATTAGCTTTTACAGTTGAACCATTATTTAATTTATTTCCAATCACATTGTTTGCAATACCTTTCATTGTGAATGGGGAAAGTGAAACGCCATTTCCTTGATTAACAAGTCTTGCTTGGTTTGAACCCAATTCAATACCGATCTTGTCAAAAAACTCTTGAACTAAAGGACCATTACCAACCCCTGCAAATTGATTTTGAGGATAACCCTCATCAAATGCCCAGCTTAAACCAACATTTGAAAAGATGAGTATTTTCTTGCCTTGATCAATCAGTTCGGACAATTTTTCTACAGGATTTGAGAAATTAAATTGTGGATCCAAATACAATGGTTGTGTACCCATTGGTACGATGAACAAATCTGATTGGTCAATGATGTCGGAGAATTCTGTAAACAAACCACCAATCCATGGCATGATGGAAGTTTTCGCCAAGATATTTGTTGCAATTCCTTTCGTATATATTCCTTTACGAGCAAAACTGCTAAAGCCTGAAACAAAATTCTTTGTGTTATTCGAAAGCACACCAATAATGCTCCGTGATACTGGAACATTGAATGAGCCATCAACATTTGTTTTCGCGGCAATAGTTGGGGTATAATAGGCAGATTGATCTCCTGGCGTAACATTGACAGTGACATTCACGTCTAAACCACGTTCTTTTACTACCTTATTTGGTTCAATTGAAACACTCCATCCTTGGGGAATTGGATTACCAACTGTGTCGACATATATGGTTACAGGAACTGGATCTGGTTCAGTATCCAAACTTGTCACAACAGCAACTTCTTTTGAAATCACTTCACCGGGAGTACCTTTGAAATACAAAGGAATTGAGCTGTTTACCGCAGCCAATACTTCCGGCTTTGCTGATGATTCAGCTTGAAGTACTTCCTTGCTATCATCATCTTGCACAAAAACAACGCCATAGAGATATTCAGTTTTGAATGCACTCGCTCCACTTGTTGCTGGTGTAAATGTAAAATTGAACTCTTTGGTTTCACCGGCTTTCATGTCCAATACGATGCCATTTGAGTCAAATTGTCCAGCCTCATTCGACATTTGGCGAGCGATATATCGAAAATCCAATTGTGCATTGGTTCCAACTGCACCAGATCTTCTGAAATATTCACCAATAACCATTTTTAATTTTTGACCTTGCAAGGCGGAGGTACTTGTGACTGTTACTTTGAATGTTGCATTCGCACCGCTTTGTCCTTGCTGAATGGTAAGTGTTATTGGTGAGTCGCCAGTAGAAACAGCAGCTGACCAACCCAATGTATCAGCAGGATCTCCACTATTAAATGCTTGATTATCGGAGCTTGCTGGAACCTGTCCATTGACAACAATTTGAGAAAGAGGTTGATCTTCCAATGCATAGTATCTAAAGCGTGCACTATTCATTGCTGGGTTTGCTCTGTGAATAGCATCCAAGAGATTGAATTGTCCAGTGTGATATGTCAAGACAATTGCAGTTTGCTTGATTCCTGAAGTTTCATAAAAAGCAGAAAAATCATCTTCTCTTGATTCAGAATATGTTGCATTTGTGTTTACAAAACGTTCAATCAATGACTTTCTGGGTGAGTCTGCCTTGAGTGGTAACAAGAACATTGTCATCAATGCGATCAGCGTCGCAAAGCGAAACATGTGTTTCATGGTAATACCTTCAAAATTTTATGTAAGAAATGATAATCAAAAGAAGGGAATGACATAGGCATTCCGCGAGGCCAAAAATAGAGAAAAATGTCTTGTTTTTGGCATAGGCAAAGAAATTCCACTAAAAAATGTTCGCGGGGATGCAAATTAGCTCTAACTGAGTGTGTTTTGACAAGGAATGTGAGGAAAAATGAGGGGATTGTTGGACTTTAATAAATGGTGCCATCTTCCTGATGTTTAGACCTTTTCTTTTCAATTTTCGCCAATTTTTCTGCTACAACTTTTTCAAGGGAAATTCCGCGGGCATTAGCATAATTATGTAAGGCAATAAAGACATCCGCCACTTCGGATTCAACATCATCTATGGATATTTCTTTTCCTTTCCAGAGCTTCTTTTCCAAATTGGCAAGTTCACCTGCTTCTCCGCACAATTCAAGACAAAAGAATTCAGGGGTTCTTTGTATGAAATGCTTATCCTGATAGGATCGAAATGCTTCTTGTATCCTAGAACCTTGGTCTTGAATCGTAGTAATCAATAATTGTACTTCTTCAACCATTCTATCACCTTTTGGCAGATTGTGGAGTTGCTTTGGGTTTACCTGCAAACATTTCAATTTCAGTGTCGATGACATATTGAACCCATCTTGCATTTTGCGGTTTGCCAATTTTATTGAATGAGGAAATCAGATAATCTCCTAATCGCTGACGAATCTTTGCACGCTCCTGTTCATTGCGCACTTGCAACCATGCATGTTGCTCGAAATATGGATACAATTGTTCCAATACTTTTTTGGGTTTTTGCATCGTATCCAAAGCTACATTATTTAGCAACTTGTTGAGTCTACCGGCAGGATCTATATTTTTCTTGGCATAGGATGAATCTTTCTTTGCCATGAATGCATTGAAGCGTTCAATTTTACTTTTTAATTGTTTGATGGAAGATGAATCATTGAAATTATAGACCTTATATCTGATTCCTGTTTCTGGTCTCACTTTTACAATGATGGAAGATGGATCTTTTGGAAAACCTGCATTCTTCAAATCATAAGCTAATCCTTTAATTCCTTCAACACTCAAATTGGAACGCATCAGTGCCAAGCCACCTCGAATGAGAATTTCTCCCAATAATCCATCAGCTTTAGTAAAATGGCGCAAGATCATTTGTCTGATATACTGACCTTGATTGAAACAACGCTGATAATCATCACCTCCCAATCCCTTTCTTGATCTCAATACTTGCAATGTGGACTTACTATCTCTCTGACCAAGCAATTCAATGATTCCCATCGCTTGAGAAAAGCCAAGTTGAATCCAAAATTTAACTGGTCCAACCTTTGCAATGCGCCCTGCTTCTTGAAGATAAGCTTTAGTACCACGCATTGCATGAACAATGGTCAGTTTATTCTGTGTGGAATCCTTCATACCTGCATCTGCCGGGGTATCTCTTGGTATGGAAATAATTTCGATATATCCACTATCAGGAACGATGGAAAGAATATGATTCGCATCTGCTCTTTTGGATGCTGTGCCCATACGAGCATCAACACCAATAATGGCAATATTAATTCTTCGAGTTGATGAAGGGATTTTTTTAGATGAATCTTTTTGGAACAAATACCCTGCTTCCCCATCGCCTGCATGCTTTAAAAAAGTGGAATCTTGCAAAAATTCACTTTCAGCCACCGATAATTGCTGTTCATTCTTTGAGGTTTCAATTGTATCCAGGTTTTTTACAACCGTGTCAACGGCGATAGTTGGATTGATTTCCGGCGTTTCTGATTGTTCAAAAAGTTGATATGTCATCCACATAGACATAAAGAAAACGAGGATGAGGAGTGCAATTCCTGTTCTTTTTACTAAATTCATGTTCAATAATGATGTTGATTTGACCCAGTGAAAGGGAAAAAAGACAATATTTGAATGAAAATCCCCATGAAAAAAGGTCTAATTGACTCAAATGGGCTTGCAATGTTACGGAATCCTTATCTAATCACCTAATTGACACATGCATCGTAAAACCTTGACATATATGTTTGTTGTATTCGCAGGGGCTTTTTCTCTGTCTTTTGTTCTATTTGGATTAACGCCTTCTAGTATCATGCAAAGATCTTGGAAATTTGCATTTCCAGACACAACAAATCCAATTCAAATTCAAGACACAACTCCAAAAAAACAACCACAAAAACAAGTAGACAGAGAGTTAAACACCGCCTATATTTTTGATCATATCATTGAAGAAATGATCAAACGAGAATATCATAAGCTCCCTATTGGCGAATGCATGGGAAAAATTGGTGGAATGTTTATTGGCACTAGATATGTAGGTGCAACATTGGAGATTCAACCAGAACGATGCGTTATTGATCTGAATGGTTTGGATTGTGTGACATTTTTTGAAAATACATTGAATATTGCACGTACTGCAAAATTGAAAGAATTTGAATTGACAACGAATCCGAATGCAATAACATTCAAAGATGTTCTCAATGAAGTGGAGCACACGCGATATAGAGATGGCAACATGGATGGGTATACTTCAAGACTACATTATACCTCGGAATGGATTATTGATAATGTGAAGAAAGGGGTTGTGAAAGATCTTACCAGAGAATTGGGCGGAAAACCATTTCCTGTGAAAGTTGGATTCATGAGTACAAATCCAAAATACTATCCGCAGTTAGTCGCCGAACCTACTTTGATTAGAAAAATTCAAGGTATGGAAGAAGAACTTAATGCAAAAAAACATTGGTATATCCCGAATGCGCAAGTAAAAGACATTGAAAGCAAATTGCAAACTGGCGACATTATCGCGATAGCCACGAATAAAACAGGACTTGATTATTCTCATACGGGAATGATCATTAAAAATGATAAAGGAATGGCTCTGTTTCTTCATGCTTCGTCTGCAAAGAAAAGAGTATACCTGGATAAGCGCATATCTTCTTACCTATCCGAATCATCTACAAGCATCGGGATTTCCGTTTTACGACCGATTGACCCAAATCTTGATAATGAAGAAACAAATGAAGAAGAAAACGATAACTAAGACATGACTCTTTTGGTGATGGCATAAATAAGAGCTATATTTGTATCCCTTACCGCGGGGTAGAGCAGTTGGTAGCTCGTCGGGCTCATAACCCGAAGGTCGTAGGTTCAAGTCCTGCCCCCGCTACAAAAACCTTTGCAAGCATTTGCGAAGGTTTTTTTTTGAATTCCCCCTAGCATTCATTCTGTAGATTCTTATTTCAACAAGCAGCTATTTTTCCATTAGGTCTGAAATAATGGACGAGATGAGTGATGGATATAGCATTCGACATAGTCGATGATCAATTCTATACATAACTCCAACAGAGAATAAACAACAATGATTACAACATTTTTTTGTTGTTTCGTATATAACTTCAGAACCTATTTATTAACTCAATCAGGCTGACATATCATGGGTTCAGCAAGGAGATGGAATATGAGAACAAGAAGCATTGCAATTGCCACAATAATGGTATTGCTCATGGGTTGTGCAACGAGGGCTCCATATCAGGGATCACCATTCATCAAATGGGAACATGATGGTGCGATTCATTCATTTGATAAAGCTTCTGCTTATACTGCCACATTTTTGGCAAAACATATTTCAGAAAATTCTACTGTATTGGAATTTCAGGGAAAACAACTGGAGTTTCAATCGCTGGGTCCTGTTCAAGATAATACAGACATTGAATCATACAAAGTTCGAATTCCCGGACCGCTTGGTGAAGGACTATATACAATCAATGCACAGCAAACTATTGGCACATTGACAGCACAAGATAAACTTACATTACGAGTATTTCCTAGTCGACTTATTACTGGAACATTACAAAGTGGCGAAGAAATATCTAATGAAGAAGAAATCAAAGGATTAATTACATCTCTTTCAAAAGGCGATGTCATGGAATTCGATGCAATCCCTAGTTCAGGTCTATTCATACCGGAACAACAATTCAAAACAATTGTGAAAGGACTCAAGAATGATATCACTTTGATTGGTACAAATGTTCATTATACCGATGAATATACCATCCCAATCGAAACAGACAAGATCGGTGTCAAAATCATTTGGCAAGATCCGCTGGATCAAAAAGTACAAGTACAGGTGTTTCCGAGTGATGGAACTGAATTCGTTGAATCCATGCCAGGCATAAAAAGACCTCGTATAGTTTGTGGTGATATTAGTCGAATCATTAATGAACATGACCCTGTATTCCATATAAGCATTGAAGTAAAAGCACCAATATATCTTGACATGACAACTACAATTGAAAATGTCAAAATAGATGTGATTGAACATAATGTCAATGGATATAACATTGTCCCAATCGATTCACCAAAACTTATCAATGGAACATGGGTCATGAGTTTTAAACTTGCAGGAACATTGCCGATAATCCGTGGAACAGGTGGATCAATTAAAATCAAATGCAAAGCAACTGCAAAGTCAACAAATGGGGAGATATCACCTGAAGCCGTAAAGACTTGCAGGTTCAATGTTGTATACTAATTGGGGAAATATCATGAACACATACTCATTTATACCAGCGATGATCGCTTGTATCATACATGCATATGCAATGCCAATTGCATTCGGCAAGGATAATCCTGAAGCTAAAACAATCATAGCACGATTTCCGGCATCTTACTCCAAGAAGACAAAAGTGTTTAAGCTCATTGTCAATGAAGACAACAAAATGGCATTCTATCATGCATTCAATGTTATTGAACCGATACAGTCTGCCCAAGCAAACAGATCAAAAAAGAAAGATGCCATCATTGATGCTATAGAATCCGGAATGAAGGACATACCGAGTTATTTCAAAGAACAACACTTTGGTACTTACAATGAAAATGATGCAGCTTATGCTCAATATTTTGCAGATTATCTCGCATGGAAGAATGCTCAGTTTACTATTCTCTATGTTCTCACGGCGCCAAAGAAAGGTGGTGATATGGAGATACTTGGAATGGTGACAGCATTTGCCACAAATGCTGAACCTTCAGAAGTTATAATCAAACATGTGTATACAGCTGATATGCTAGTTGATGTTCAATGGAAAGGTAGTAAAGAAGGAAATCTTGTAGATGCAATCAACAATATGATTCACCAAAAAGATGCCGAAGACATAACATCGCTTCCAACAATACCGTCTCGCATTCAACAAGATGCAATTGAAAGAGTTCATTTGTCAAATATCGTCAAGCTTGGACGCAATGATATTGATGCATATCGAATTGGAGAAAAAGAATTTCAACTGATTCATGCAGTATTGACACCTCCATTACCAACAATGGCATCTATCGCTTCAAAATCGAATAAGAAAGATTTGATTATTGAAGCTATTGAAGAAGGCGAATCTGATATTGCAATGTTCGTACGAAGCTCAAGTGGTGGAATATTACACAATAGCGACCGCGAATTCGCTAGATATCAACAACTTATCTCGTATTATATGACTGAAACTTTTGAATCAGCATTTATCTTGACAAAAAGGAATGCCAAGTCAATCGAGATTCTTGCTCTCTTGCTCAATAATGCATGCATGCCATTAGTACAAGAAATTGATTGCTTGCAAAAAACAAAGAAAATCATGCTTGCAAAAGAATTACAATCATATGGTATTGGTCCGGAACAGGTTCCATTACTTCAATACTTGCAGGAAATCATCAATAATAAGTCTTGCAAAAAAGTATACCCATAAAAAAACCCGCAGATACATTCTGCGGGTTTTTTTTAAATCGTGGTATATCTTTTTAATCGTAATACATAGCCATTTTGCCATGTGGCCGTCCTTTCATCGAAAACAGCCTGTGTAATTGAATGACCCAATACCCCTAGACTAGGAATATAGTGATCAATACTTTCATCTACTCCTGAATTTGATACTTGGCCCGAAGCAATAGTTCGATAGGTTAATGTTGATCGAAACTTTCTACCACTTAATTGCAGGGTATCGAGCATAAAAGACTGGTCACCATAATATGTGTGCTTATACATATATTCAAGTGTAACCTTTTTGCCGGGAGATAAATCGACTGTTGCTTTTAAAGTATCATTGGATTCAGCAAGAGTTGTCACAGGAACTTTTATCCAAATAGAAGTAGAACCCAATGTCAATCGATGAAGTAAATCATAATCTGAATCAATTGCATAATATTCGATAAAACTTGTATCAGAATATTGTGTACGCATCACAAAAACATCTGATTTGCCAAACATGATGGTGTCTGCACTCAATACCACGCGGGTAAATTCAGAAGTTGTTCCGGAAACACGATTACCAAAACGGTCAATCTCATAGCCCTCATAGTAAAACGTACTACCAATAGCCGGGAATTTGACTCTCATTGTCTCAGGTCCAAGGACGCTAGAACCTTCGCAACCCCATAAACACAAACCAATACATAGTATCAAGAATAAACGCATATTTCACCCATCAAGATTGTAATCATAATCTCTGGCAATATACTATTTTGCAATGATTGGCACATGCTAATGCATGTATGATTGTTCAACTTAATTAAGCTCGGGGCACTACTTATGAAATCTGTTACCTATATCCTACTTAGTGTGTTTATTCTAGCTACTTCTTTGCATTGTAATGCCGAAAAAAACAAAGAAAACAAACAAACACCTAAACCAGAAACACAAGTACAAAAAGCAAAGGAAATTACCATAACTGCAGTTGGCGATATCATGATGGGAACAAATTATCCCGATGCTTCATCAATGCCTCCGAGAGATGCATATTTGCTAAAACCTGTAACAGAAGCACTCAAAAAGGGGGATATTATCTTTGGAAATTTGGAAGGACCTGTATTGGATAGTGGGGGAAATCCAAAATCATGCAATGATCCTTCAACTTGTTATGTATTCAGACAACCGGAATACTTTGTACAAGAATTAAAAGATGCAGGATTCAACATGTTTTCCATCGCAAATAATCATGTTGGTGATCTGGGTGAACCCGGCAGAGTCAATACAAGCAAAGTACTAAAAGAGCATCATCTTCGTTTTGCAGGGCAAACCACTTGTCCTTGGGATACGCTAAGAGTAAAAGGACTATTAATTGGTTTGACAGCATTTGCACCAAATAAAGGATGTCTGGATATCAATGATGAACAAGAGATTCGAAAAGTTGTAAAAAAACTTGATGGATTTTGCGATATCGTCATCGTTTCTTTTCATGGCGGTGCGGAAGGACAATCACATACACATGTTCCAAGAAAACATGAAATGTTTCTTGGCCAAGATCGTGGAGATGTTCACGCTTTTGCAAGACAAGCCATTGATGCCGGAGCGGATATTGTTCTAGGACATGGACCACATATCACAAGAGCAATAGATGTGTATAAAGGAAGATTCATTGCTTATTCAATGGGAAATTTTTGCACCTATGAAAAATTTAATATCAAAGGGATTTCAGGAATGGCGCCAATATTTGAATTACACATATCAAGTAATGGTGAATTCATGGATGGCAAAGTCATACCAACAAGACAGTTCGACAGAGGTGGGCCTGTAATTGATGAACATAATTCTGTAATCGAAGAGATTATCAGATTAACAAAAGAGGACATACCAGAAGTCGATCTTCAATTCAACGACCGTTCATTCACCATACAATCAAAAAAACAATGAATAACCGATCAATCCACTCCATCATCCCACCACCGCAACCACACTTTGTTGGTGATGGATTTCGTGTACACAATTTTTTTCCATCACATGTGCAAGGCGGGATGATAAAAACAGATCCATTTTTGCTTTTGGATTATGGTTCTCCGCATTATTTCGAGCCGAGTCATCATCAGCGTGGTGTAGATGTGCATCCTCACCGTGGCTTTGAAACAGTCACTTTTGCATTCAAAGGGAGTGTCGCTCATAAAGATAGTTCGGGTGGTGGCGGAATCATTGGCGAAGGTGATATTCAATGGATGACTGCCGGATCAGGAGTTCTGCACGAAGAATTCCATACGGAAGAATTTGCAAAAACAGGTGGTGAATTTCATATGGCGCAATTATGGGTCAATTTGCCTGCCAAAGACAAAATGACAAAACCCAAGTATCAAGCGATTAAGAATGAAAGCATACCAAGATATGAATCAGCCGATTGTCAAGTTGAAATAGTTGCAGGTTCACATAGAGGAATCAAAGGAATTGCGTCAACTTTCACACCAATCGACATGCTACTCATTACTCTAAACAAGGGAGCAATATTTGAACATGCATGTCCTTCAAGTTATACTGCAATTGCAGTGAATATCAAAGGAAATGCCATAATGGGTAATCAAGCATTTCCAGAACATCATTGTGCCATCTTTGCAAATGATGGCGAAGCACTTCAGATTGAAGCAAGAGAAGATTCACGCTTTTTGTTATTGGCTGGGGAACCCATTCGTGAATCAATCGTTGCGGCAGGACCTTTTGTCATGAATACAAGAGAAGAAATCATGCAAGCATTTGAAGATTATTCTACAGGTGCCTTTGGGGCATTATGATCAATTCAATAATCTCGAAAGAAATGTCCCCGGCCTGATACATGATTTGAATTCTTCGATTGGAAGCGTATATCGAACAGGATACATTAAATATTCGCATTGCTCATGCATCCCAAAGATATTCAAATAATCAAATGTAATTGCACTTCGATTAGGATAGAGTACAATATTGTCGAGATGCAATTCTTCATCTAGGTTCATACCACAATCGGTCATGGTAACAAGCTCATCCTCACCATATTGTTTGATTTGATTTAATGCTTCCTCTTCCGCATAAGCATCAGCTGCAATTTTTGTTTTGGCAAATGCATGATCGATCAAATAATCAGTCAATTGAATCTCTTTGTTTTTAAGAAGATCAATAACATGAAAAGAAATCCAAGGCCGATGATTGTCTATTCTTTCTCTATACACTTTGATAGAAGCAATACCTTTTCTCACCATCAGATATTGAATATCAGAAACACTATCCTTTAAACCCTTCCCTTTTCTCAACATTGCAGGATCAATGTTCAATTGCATTGTTTTTGCATAGAGAGAATCTGTTGGGAAAATATGAATGTCTGCACCATACCCCTTTGCCGGCTTCCAAAAGCCGGACATACCATGTTCAGTTTTCTGTAATGTGAATTGTTCTTTTACAGCAGTTCTACCCGACATAACCTTTAATACAATACCATTTTTATATGTTTCGCCTTTAAATGGTATGGTATCTAGGTCTATACGATTGACATACCAACCAGAATATACTCCGGCAACAGTTTCATGAATCTCCATCCAAATCGGTGTGATGGGACCAGTACTATCCGGATCAAGCCAACCTTCATAGACCTCTGAGTGAAGGGTATTCATGGAAAACCCTATCGCAAAGAGCCAAATGAGAAAATATGGTATGATGTTGAGTACATTCATTGAGAGGGTTTTCCCCATTCATTAACAGATTATGTGAATTTTCACGAATTTGCAGTCTGCAATTTGCAGGAATTATGGTCCTTAAACAAACAGACATTGCAAGTGATGAAAGAAACCCCATTGATGCGACAATACAAAGAGATGAAGGCAAAGAACCCTGATGCGGTTATGCTTTTCAGAATGGGTGATTTCTTTGAAACATTTGAAGATGATGCAGTCATTGCAGCTCGAGTTTGTGGCATAACTCTTACAAAAAGAAATAATGGAGATGCCGGTGAAGTTCCATTGGCTGGTTTCCCACATCATCAACTTGATACATATCTTCCAAAATTAGTCAGAGCCGGATATCGAGTGGCTGTATGCGAACAAGTAGAAGATCCAAAACTTGCCAAAGGGATAGTCAAAAGAGATGTCATTGAAGTTGTCACACCGGGAATCGGACTCTATGACAAATTACTCGATGCTCAAAGAAATACATATATAGCCGCGCTTTCTGTCTATCCACACAAATCTGGATTCTTGGTATATGGTATCGCAATTGCTGATATCTCCACAGGAGAATTTCATACAACAGAGATATCTCGTCAAGCTGTAGAATCTGTATTGGAATTGTTTTCACCTGCAGAGATCATTGTTTCCAAAACATTGGCTAGAGAAATGGATGATGTACTCAGCGATCTTCCATTTCAACCGGCAATTACGAAGCGTGAGGATTGGATTTTCGATATGGAGTTTGCAAAGGATGTCTTGCTGCGACATTTCAACACTGCATCACTGAAAGGATATGGGATTGATGAGATGTCTGCAGGACTCATGTCTGCAGGAGCTTGTTTACAATATATCAATGAAACACAGAAAAAAGCAGCAACGCAAATTCAATCAATTTCGATCTTTGATCATGGAGACTTCATGTTGCTTGATCATGCAACGCGAAGAAATCTTGAGATTTTATCATCGATACATGATCAAAAACATGGTTCATTATTGTCTGTACTTGACCATACTTCCACACCAATGGGAAGCAGACTCTTCAAACGCTGGGTTGCTCGACCATTAAGAAAGAAAGAATTGATTGATGTTCGACTTACCTCTGTCCGCATCTTGTATACCAATCAACAATTAATTGAACAAGTAAGCGAACATTTACGGTCAATAGGAGATTTGGAACGATCAATCACAAAGATTTGCGCAGGTAAGGCTGGACCACGAGACATGATTGCATTGAAAAATGGTCTTTTACAGATTCCCATTATACGCACCATCATCTTTGAACTTAAAACGCCTCTTTTTCAATCTATTGTCAATCGATTGCATGATCTAAGTGATATAACAGACATGATTTCGCGAGCATTGCGTGAAGATGCACCCGCACAATTGGGTGCCGGTATTGCATTTAATACAGGATTCTCAAATGAGCTCGATACCTATCTTGAAGCATTGCACTCAGGAAAAGATTGGATCAAAGCATATCAAGAAAGAGAAAGAGAATCAACAGGAATCAGTTCGCTCAAGATTGCATCAAACAATGTGTTTGGTTATTACATTGAAATCAGCAATACGCATAAAAGTCGAGTACCTGAAGATCGTTATCAAAGAAGACAAACACTTGCAAATGCAGAACGATATATCACACAGGAATTAAAAGAGATTGAGCAGAAAATAACTTCTGCTGATGAAAAGATTTCTACTTTGGAACAATCTCTGTTTCAAGAACTACGGAATGCCATTATTGTGCATACCGAATCAATTCAATCAATCGCACTTGCAATTGCTGAACTTGATTGTTTGCAAAGCTTTGCATCAGTGTCTCTCAAACATCAATATGTTGAACCCGTCATTGGAGAAGATACGTCGCTTTCCATCATTTCTGGTAGACACCCAGTTGTTGAGCGAATGCTATCACCCGGAAATCCATTTACTCCAAATGATACGATATGTAATGATTCAGAACAATTGCATATCATTACAGGTCCAAATATGGCTGGAAAATCATGTTATCTACGCCAAGTTGGACTCATCGTTTTGCTAGCACAAATTGGATGTTTTGTCCCTGCGGAATCTGCATATATTGGCATTGTTGACCGTATTTTCACGCGCGTTGGTGCGCAGGATAATATCTCTGCAGGTGAAAGTACATTTCTTGTTGAAATGCAAGAAGCAGCAAATATCATGAACAATGCAACATCAAGAAGTTTATTATTGCTTGATGAAGTTGGAAGAGGTACGGCAACATTTGATGGGATTTCAATCGCTTGGGCAATTGCAGAACATGTTCATGATATTACCCGTTCACGAATGTTATTCGCAACACATTATCATGAACTAACATCATTGACTAATCATCTAAAACATGCAAGAAATTATAAGGTTGAGGTGAAAGAAGTTCAGGATACGATTCTCTTCACACATAAAGTAATTCCCGGTACAAGCGATCATTCATTTGGCATCCATGTGGCACAAATGGCAGGACTACCGCCTTCAATTATTTCGAGGGCTTCTTCTTTGCTAAAAGGAATGGAAGGTGAAAAACAGGAATTGCATATTGAACAAACAGAAAGATCTGATATCAATTCAGGACAGATATCAATTTTTGAAATGAGAGATGATGCACTTCGCAGATCATTACTTGATTTGGATCTCAATCTACTCACTCCCCTTCAGGCATTCGAACATCTCTTGCGTCTAAAAAAAGATGCGGAGCAATCATGAACAAAGATTCAATAATCTACTTATTTATTTCTCGCCTGTTTCAATAATTCACGAGTTTGCAAACGCTGTTCTCGACGAAGAGTGGCTTCTTCATAACGACGCTTATCTTCATTCGAAGCAGGTTCTATTGGTGGGACTTGCAAAGGCTTACCATATTGATCAATGGCAACAAAGGTAAGATATGCGCTAGAAGTGTGTACTTGTACTCCGTGTAAGGGATCTTCCCTAAAAACTTTCACTCCAATTTCCATTGAAGTTGAAAATGCTCTATTGACACTTGCCAAAACTCTCACTACATGACCCAATTTTATTGGTTCAAAAAAATTGATCACATCCACTGATGCAGTAACACATACCTTTCCTGAGTGACGCATTGCAGCCAATGCCGCAGCAATATCAATCCAATGCATAAGGCGTCCGCCTAAGAGATTACCCAATTGATTTGTGTCATTCGGAAGGACAAGATTCGTCATTTCAACCGTGGACTCTGAAGGAGCCTTTCCACTTGTGTGATCGTGATGTTGCATCATGTACTCCTTAACATTCAATGAGGAAGTAATTGCTCGGAAGTTTCGACATTTGATCTCAATCTTCCGGTTACAAAACGTTTTTTGTATACATCAATCATCGACTTTGCATCATCATAGCGTCTAAGTGCTATTAGTGATTCAATCTTTCCTGCAAATGCCGTTTCATAATGTTCAGTGTCGGGATAATCATCTATGATGGCATCATAATAAATGATTGCCGATCTATTCGAATATAATGAGCGATATAACTCAGCTGTAATCAACTCTCTTTCGGCTAGTCTATTGCGTAATTCATTAATCTTTTTTCCGGATTCATTATATAAAGAATCAAGGGGGAAAATTGCCTGAAATTCAGAAAAACTAGCTATCGCCTTTTTTGTATAATCCTGATCTCTATCCGCCGGCGGAGATAACTCATAATAGCACATTGCCGTTTTATATAATGCTGTTTTATTAAGTGGACTACTTGGATAGCTTCTTCTTACCATACCAAAATTGAATGCAGCCATGACATATTCTTTTTTGGCAAAACTAATCTCCCCCAAATAAAATTGTGCATCATCTGCATATTGTGTTGTGGGAAATTGCAAACGAATCACATCGAATAGTCTTTGTGCTTCGAAATAATCTTCATCAAGAAAAGCTTTAACGCCTGCATTGTATGCAGTTTCAGCATCCATGATTTCACCTGCTGTTTTGACGCCAGAACAGGAAGTAAGCAAGAGCATAACAGAACAATAAAGAGCAGTCAATAGATATGCACTTCGGTTGGATTTGATCTTGTATTCTAAGTTGGATTTCATATGGCAAAATTAGACTATTTATAACTAATGGCGTATTTTGCGTGATATTTTCATTCCCTTTTTATGATCATCACGGACACAGCGATTATTTTGCATGGACGCAAATTCAGCGACACCAGCAAGATTATCCATGCTTATACTCAACATCATGGCAAAATTTCCGTGATTGCCAAAGGTGTGAGAAGCGCAAAAAGTACCATGGGGAGCTCTATTGAACCATTGCGTTGTAGTTCAATAACTTGGTATCGCTATCCCAATAAAGATATGCATTTACTGAAATCGGCGGAAATTGCCATTCCAATGCATAATCTGACTTCCAACTATGAGTGCCTTATGTCTTCAATGGGAATCGTGGAAATTCTTTCTAGCACCCAAGAACCCGAGGAACCAAATCAAGGCATCTTTGACATTGCCACACAAGCGCTGATTGCACTGAATGAAGACAAATGTCATGAAACTCCCTATGCCATAGTATTGCTTTTTTTGATGCATTTAGCCAAAGCCATGGGGTTTGGCATGAATGTTCAATCATGTTGCGTGACAGGCGAAGTAATTTCCATAGACGAAGATTGTCTTTTTTCATTTGAAAAAGGTGGTTTTATCAGTGATTCGGTGTCAATGCCTCAAAGTGAAAGCATATTGCTGAATTCAAGCGCAGTCGGTATCTTGCAGGAAATGGACCAATCAATGATTAACACATGCTCATTGCACATACCAATACAAGAACAGGTCACATTGCTTTCTCTCTTTCAACGATATTTTTCATTTCATAGTCACAAGTCATATCGCTGGAATACATATCCTCCGGGTATAACAACTTCTTGATTCAACATGATCATTGATATTTTACTTACATTATTTCTGGTTTTTCTGAATGGCTTTTTTGTTGCCGCAGAATTTGCCATTGTGAAAGTGCGTCTTTCACAACTTGAAATTCGTGTACGATCAGGAAGTTTTCTCGCCAAGATTGCTAAAAATATCATAGAACACTTAGATGCTTATCTATCAGCTACACAATTGGGAATCACACTTGCAAGTCTTGCACTAGGATGGATTGGCGAAAGTGTTGTATCCCAACTCGTCATCAATATCATGAGCTCATTTGGATATACAGCAAATCCAGAATTGGCCCATGGCATTGCTTTGCCTATTGCCTTCATCATTATTACATTTTTACATATCGTCTTAGGAGAACTTGCTCCGAAATCACTTGCAATTCAACGATCTGAAGCAGTGGCTTTGGGTGTATCAATTCCATTGAAAGCATTTTATATATTATTCAGACCATTCATTTGGATATTGAATAGCGTAGCAAATTTATTGCTTTCAATGATTGGCATTGAATCAACAAAAGAGCAAGAATTACATAGCGCTGAAGAATTACGATATCTCATAGAAGAAAGTTCGAAAAGCGGCATGATTGAATTGAATGAACAGGAGATGATTGAAAATGTATTCGTATTTCAAGAGACAATGGCATCTGAGGTAATGATTCCAAGAGGAAAGATTGTTGGTCTTGAGATTAGTATGAATCCTGATATGATTGTCGAGACGGTAATTGAACAGGGATATTCCAGAATGCCTGTTTATAAAGAAACACTGGATAATATCATTGGAATCGTATATGCAAAAGATATTTTGACGATGATGTCATTTAGCGATCTGATTATTTTGCCTGATATTGTTAGACCGATCACCTTCATTCAAGAAACACATAAGATTCATTCATTATTAACGAAAATGCAAAAGCAGCGATTTCACATGGCTGTTGTATTGGATGAATTTGGTGGCACAGCCGGACTTGTCACGCTTGAAGACATCATGGAAGAATTAGTTGGAGAAATTCAAGATGAATATGATGAAGAAAAACCAATAGTAGAAACGAAAAATTCAGAAGAATGGACTATTTCGGCAGATGCCTCAATTGCGGATGTAAATGAATTCTTACCATATCCTTTCCCTGAATCGGATGAATATCAAACAGTGGGAGGTTTAATCAATCACATTACTGGTCGCATTCCAAGTAGATATTCACGCGTAAATCTTCCACCTGTATACATTTGTCTGATTGATGAGTCGAATACCCGCAAGGTTGAATCTGTTACGTTAAAAGTGGATAAAGACAAATTATTTGCCCCAAAAGACTAATCATGCTCTCTTACAAAGTATCATCACATGTTTATCATTCACTCTTGTAAGTATGATAACTCCTGCTTGATCACCATCTGTAAATCTCAATTGTTTTCTAATGTCATCCGGCTCCATCGGAAAACCTCTTTTCTTTATCTCTGTAGTACGATTCCATTGATGAGCTTCAATGAATGCTTGTAATTTCTTTCTTGAAAATGTATCGCAATGAAGAATATGATAATGAGTGAACCAGTCTGCATCCTGTCTACTTTTCGATATTCCATAAGCAATATTTCTATCAAAAACAGAAATTGATGATTCAGCATAATAAGCACTGAGTGCGCCTCGTATCAAAGCTGGATGTGGTTCCAATATATATGCAGATTTAGCAATCTGATTGAATGATATCATTGTTGGAATTGCATCGATAGTAGTTGGCTGATATCGTTTATCTTTATCAATCAATGTTGCAGTTCCATCAATCACTTCTGTGTGGAACCAAAGAATCTGTTCCCTGCATTCACGACCAATCCCCAGAAATTCTCGAGTAAATTCACCTTCAATTCTTTCGCCCGGAGCAATTTTGATTCCACCTCTCTTGCTTCGCTTTGCTTTTTCAATAAGAATATGTAATTCAGGAGAATAATATCCTGTCATCTGCTTTCGCGTCAATCCATCTTTTCTTCTGGATGGATCAGCCCAGAATATATCTTGAGATGAAATCTCAGCCAAAGCGCCATCTTGAAGTATTGGATGCAATGCATATCCGTGAAATGAAGCATTGACACTTGCAAGATATCCAATCAATGGATCCACCTCATGAGTATTGATTTCTGATGCACCATGTTGTAAAGCAGAGATTGTATGCATTCCGGCACCGGTACATGATTCGATGAAACGATGTCCTTTCACATCCAATGTATTGATAACATGTCTCGCAAAAGCAGGCTCACTACTCTGCATCAATGTTTGTTCTGTAAAATACCAAGGGGATAATTCTTTATACCATTCTTGCTGTTTTGCTTTATGTGTATGAAGAGCTATATCGATGATTATTGAACGTGACTGCTGATCTAAATCTGAATATTGTGCACGAAGACGTTCAATCACTGATGGAGTGATTGTAAAAGCATATTGCTCTAGAAACTCAGAAGCGATCGTAATGTAATGTGAAAATTGGAGTGGGCTTAGAGACAGAATATTCATGGCGAACTCTTAGAAAGAGAGTTCGAGAACGACGGGGCAATGGTCTGAACCTTGCTGATCTGCTTGGTGATATGCATTATGAACAAATGGAACAAGATCTTCTGTAACCCAGTGATAATCAATACGCCAGCCGATATTTCTTTCTCTTGATCTTGTTTTTACATCCCACCACGTGTATTGTCCTGGCTCTTGATTAAATATTCTAAATGTGTCTACATAACCAAGTTGTTGAATATGATCAAGCTTTACGCGCTCAACATCCATAAAACCAGATGTTTTTTTATTTTCATTTGGTCTGGCCAAATCGATTGGATGATGTGCTGTATTATAGTCACCACAAATGATTAATCTTTTTCCTTGTGAACGCAATCCTTCACAGTATTCAAAGAAAGCATCATAAAAATCAAGTTTATAGAGCAAACGTTCATCTCTTGCGCCACCATTTGGGAAATAGACATTCAGCAATGTAAACTGTTCAAAATCTGTTTGCATTACTCTTCCCTCTTGATCGAATCTCTCAAGGCCAATATTACGATTTACATGGATTGGGTTTATGGTTGAGAATGTAGCGACACCACTATATCCTCCACGGACAGAGCAGGAATGATAAAAATCATTATATCCCGGAGGCGGCCATATATCTGTTGGTACTTGCTCTCTTTCAGCTTTTGTTTCTTGTACGCAAAATATATGTGGTTGCTCTCTGACAACATAATCTGCCAGACCCTTTTTTAATGAGGCACGGATACCATTTACATTCCAACTTATGATTTTAATCATTCAGTCACCTGCACAGGAATCATCGTGCGTAATTCTTTTAAAAATGTCTCCATCAATTTTGCTTGCTTATATTGAACAGCCATTTGTTCAAGCTTTTTATAATCATTCGCAAGAGTTGGAGTATGCTCTGCAATTACTTTTTTCTTTAGAATGATGTGCATTGCAGGCTTTGTTGGATCTGACATATATGGTAATGGCTGAGAAACTCCATTTTCGGGCAATGATTCTATCACTGATTTTAATTCAGCAGGAAGTCTGGTAAGTTCAATAGTACCCATTGAACCACCAAAACCTTGTGTTTCTTTTTCATCAGAATATTGCTTTGCAAGTTCTTCAAATGATTCTCCTTTAGAACATCTGTCTTTGAGATCAGAGAGAATTTGTTCGACACGTTTTTTATCATCATTTGAACCGCCTAGTTTCAATAGAATATGCTTTGTATGAATAGCATCCTTTCTTTTTTCAATTGTTTGTATGATATGAAATCCAAATGGTGTTTCGATTGGCTGTGAATATTCACCGGACTGTAATTCATAAGCTGCTCTTTCATACTCGGATACCAATTTCCCTTTGTCAACCCAGCCTAAATCACCCCCAGAAGCTGCTGAGCCGGGATCGCCACTATGTCTTTTAGCCATTTCAGCAAAGTCTGCACCTTTTACAAGAGAATCTCTGATATGAAGTGCCAGTCTTTTGACTTCATCTTTTGCATCTGCACTTGGCTTTACTTGTTTGACTATATGCGCCAACTCTGCAGATGCAGGAATTGGTCGAATAGAATCACGATATTGCTGGAAGAAATCTTCAACTTCACGATTAGAACATTTTACATTCATGAATCGCTGTTGTTGTAAACGCTCCACCAAGAGTTGCTTACGAACTTCTTCTCGATAATTTTTTCTAATCCGTGAAATTGACATACCATATAAATCTTCAACCCTTTTCTCGGATCCATATGTTTGCAACATATTTTGCATCATGAAATCCAGGCTTTGATTGATTTCTTCTTCTTGAACAGTGATGCTATCTTCTACCGCCTTTGTAACCATCAGGCGTTCACTGATCAAAGCTTCCAATACTTGTTTACGTAAAGCGGGATCATTTGGATTGACTTTCGGATTTTGTTGCATAAACATTGCAATTCTACCTTCGATATCTGATTGTAGAACTATTTCTCTACCAATTGTAGCAACAATTTTATCCAGCACTTGTGATTGCTGACCAATCGCAGGTGAAGTAATGAAGGGTACAATGAATAGCAATGCAAAGAAGATGGCAATCATGATATATCCTAAGTTAAGAAGCCCGGCAATTGCCGGGC